>NZ_JAIHBA010000024.1:0-130096 GCF_019718735.1 Pseudomonas sp. RIT778
CCCCTGCCCCGCCGCATCCAGCAACTTCGCCAGGTTCGCCACGATCCGCCCGCCCGTCGCAGCAAACGGATGCCCCGCCGCCAGCGAGCTGCCCTTGACGTTCAAACGGCTGCGATCAATCGAGCCCAGCGGCGCATCCAACCCCAACCGGGTCTTGCAGTATTCCGGATCTTCCCAGGCCTTCAACGTGCACAACACTTGCGCGGCAAAGGCTTCGTGGATTTCGTAGTAGTCGAAGTCCTGCAAGGTCAAACCATTGCGCGCCAGCAACCGTGGTACCGCATATACCGGAGCCATCAGCAGCCCTTCGGCGCCGTTGACGAAATCCACCGCCGCCGCTTCGCCGTCGCGCAGATACGCGAGGATTGGCAGACCACGCTCCTTCGCCCACTCCTCGCTACCCAGCAGCACCACCGAGGCGCCATCAGTCAGCGGCGTGGAGTTGCCGGCGGTCAGCGTGCCCTTGGCGCTTTTTTCGAAGGCCGGTTTCAGGGTCGCGAGTTTCTCCAGGGTCAGGTCCGGGCGCAGGTTGTTGTCGCGGGTGAGGCCGAGGAACGGGGTCATCAGGTCGTTGTGCCAGCCTTCGCTGTAGGACGCCGCCAGTTTGTGATGGCTTTCGAAGGCCAATTGATCCTGTTCCTCGCGGGGGATGTTCCAGGTCTGCGCCATCAACTCGCAGTGCTCGCCCATCGACAGGCCGGTGCGCGGTTCGCCGTTGCGCGGAAACTCGGGGATCAGGTGTCTCGGGCGCAATTGCAGGAAGGTCTTGAGCTTGTCGCCGGTGGTCTTGGCGCGGTTGGCTTGCAGAAGGATCTTGCGCAGGCCTTCGCTGACGCTGATCGGCGCGTCGGACGTGGTGTCGACGCCGCCGGCAATGCCGCAATCGATCTGGCCGAGGGCGATCTTGTTCGCCACCAGCAAAGCGGCTTCCAGGCCGGTGCCGCAAGCCTGCTGAATGTCATAGGCCGGGGTGGCTGGCGACAGACGCGAGCCGAGCACGCATTCGCGGGTCAGGTTCATATCCCGTGACAATTTCAGCACCGCCCCCGCGACCACTTCGCCGATGCGCTGGCCGTGCAGGTTGTAGCGTTCGATCAGGCCTTCGAGGGCGGCGGTGAGCATCACCTGATTGCTCGCGGTGGCATACGGCCCGTTGGAACGGGCGAACGGAATGCGGTTGCCACCAATGATCGCGACGCGGCGCAGCTGACTCATGAAATGCTCCTTGTGAAATATCCGGTCTGAAAATCGAGCGCTGAAAACCCGGTCGGGCCACAAAAGCGCCGAGGGCAAACTACTCTGCTGTTCTAGCGTAGGCCTTATTGCGTGGATCGAACGATTGATTGCCCTTCGCAGTCCACACTTTGAACCCCATCTTCTGGAGAGCGTTCCATGTCTGACCGCTATATCGACTTCGCCAACTCGTCCATCGGCCACCGTCTGGTCGGGGCCCTGGGCCTGCCGTCGCCGGTGCGGCTGGAACGCTGGCAGGCCGGGCGCCTGCGGCCGGTGGACGGTGCGCTGCTGATCGGCGGCGGGCCGCTGGCCGAACGGGTCAGTGCATTCGCCAATCGCCTGACCGACGCGATCTACCGCTACGGCGACCAGCCGGCAACTGCCACCCAATGGATTCCCGGCCATGGCCCGAAACTCAAGGCCGTGGTGTTCGACGCCAGCGATTTGCAGCACACCGACCAGCTCAAGCAGCTGCGCGAATTCTTCCAGCCGCTGATGAAGAACCTCGACAGCAGCGCGCACCTGGTGATTCTCGGCCGCGCCCCGGAAACCCTGCGCGAACCGTTTGCCGCCAGCGCGCAACGAGCGCTTGAAGGTTTCTCCCGCTCACTGGCCAAGGAGCTGCGCAGCGGCGGCACGCTGCAACTGATCTACGTGGGCGAAGGCGCCGAGGATCAGCTCGAAGGGCCGCTGCGGTTTTTCCTCTCGCCGAAAAGCGCTTTCGTGTCCGGGCAAGTGATTCGTCTGACGGCCTGCGCCACTCAGGTCACCGACTGGACCCGCCCGCTGGCCGGGCGCAAGGCGCTGGTCACCGGCGCGGCGCGCGGCATCGGCGCCTCCATCGCCGAAACTTTGGCCCGTGACGGCGCCGAGGTGGTCCTGCTCGACGTGCCGCCCGCGAAAACCGATCTCGAAGCCCTGGCCGCTCGCCTCGGCGGGCGCGCCATCACCCTCGACATCTGCGCCGAAGACGCCGCTACGCAACTGATCGAACAGTTGCCGGACGGCCTCGACATTCTGGTGCACAACGCCGGCATCACCCGCGACAAGACCCTGGCCAACATGACGCCCGAGTTCTGGGACGCGGTGCTGGCGGTCAACCTCAACGCCCCGCAAGTGCTGACCAAGGCCCTGCTCGACAGCGGCACCCTGCGCGATAACGCGCGGGTGATCCTGCTGGCGTCGATCAGCGGCATCGCCGGCAATCGCGGGCAGACCAATTACGCGGCGAGCAAGGCCGGGCTGATCGGGCTGGCCCAGGCCTGGGCGCCGACATTGCTCGAACGCGGCATCAGCATCAACGCCGTGGCGCCAGGGTTCATTGAGACCCAGATGACCGCGCACATCCCGTTCGGCCTGCGTGAAGCCGGACGGCGCATGAGTTCGCTGGGCCAGGGTGGCTTGCCGCAAGACGTCGCCGAAGCCGTGGCCTGGCTGGCCCAACCGGGCACCGGCGCGTTCACCGGGCAAGCGCTGCGGGTGTGCGGCCAAAGTGTGCTGGGGGCCTGAACATGACCATCGAATGGCAAACGCTGCACCACGAGCCGAGCCTGCCGGGGCTGTATGCCCGGGCGGCGACCCGACGCAAGATCACCGGCACCACCCTGCTCGACAGCGGTTTGCGTTGCGCCGTCGAGGTGGATGGCAAACGGCTGGCGGCCTATCGCAAGGTCTGCGGTTTCGCCGATGACGGCCTGCTGCCGCCGACCTATCCGCATATCCTGGCGTTCGCCCTGCAGATGCAATTGCTGACGGCCAAGGAGTTTCCGTTTCCGCTGCTGGGGCTGATTCATCTGAGCAACCGCATCCGCGTATTGCGGCCGATGGGCGGGATCAGTCGCGCACAAGTCAGCGTCCGGGTGCATAACCTGCAACCGCATCCGAAGGGCGCGACCTTCGATCTGCTGACCACCCTCGACGATCAACTCGGCCCGTTGTGGGAAGCCGAAAGCCGGATGCTCTGTCGTGGCGTGAAGCTCGAAGGCGACCCGGTCGAACAGACCTGGGAGCCGACGCTGCCCCTCGCGCAAGTGGCGCAATGGAAGGCGCCGACAGACATCGGCCGGCAGTACGCCAAAGTCTCCGGCGACTACAACCCGATTCACTTGAGTGCGGCCAGCGCCAAACTGTTCGGTTTCCCAACCGCCATCGCTCATGGTTTGTGGAACAAGGCCCGGACGCTGGCGGCACTGGCGGATCATCTGCCCAAGGCCAAGCTTGAGGTCACCGTGCATTTTCGCAAACCGGTGCGCCTGCCGAGCGAGGTGAGCCTGTTCGCCAGCGCGGCCGGTTCCAGCGGTGAGTTACGCCTGATCGGCGCCGGGGATCTGGAGCACATGGTGGGCAACTGGCAGCCGGTAGCCTGACATCGAGGCCGGGAAAACCTGCTCAATTGTGTATATATCACTTAAGTTTTCCCGCGCCGCACAAACGTCCCTCGCCGAAACCCAGCCTTGATTTTCAAGGCTTTTTTTTGCGCGCCTATATCCTCGGTATTAGTCGTTAGGCGGCACTCGCCGCCCCCTGCATAAAGGCGTTAATACCAACTTGAGAATGGCGTGGATCCAGCCTTGCGACTGATATGAGCACAACGGACGAAGGCATTGCCGGCAACAGAACCGGCGAGCCGTCGAAGTCAACGAACGTTGTCACAGGTGCAAGGAATAACCCTCATGAAAACCCACATGAAAGCTCAGGCGTGGTGCAAGTCGGCAACAGCACTGGCCCTTATTCTCTCTCTCGGTCTGGCCGGTTGCAGCAGTGGCGGCGGCGGTCATCACAGCAGCTCCGACAGTTCTTCCCCCGACAGTTCGACTGCGGGTACTGGCGGCACCGGTGGCACCGGTGGTACCGGAGATACCGCAGGCACTGGCGGTACTGGTGGCACTGGAGGGACGACAGATCCGACCAATCCAACTAATCCGACCAACCCGACGGATCCGACCAACCCAACCAATCCGAGCACTCCGACCCCTCTGGTTACCACCACACTGGTGCAGGAAGTCGGGAATACCGTCAGCGGCGTCGGCGATGGTGTCGGCCAGGTCGGCGACTCCCTGAGCGGCGTGCCGATTGTCGGTGGCGTGGTGCAAAGTGCCGCCAAAACCGCCGGCAACGTGGTGACCACGCTGGGCGACGGCGTAGCCAACGGCATCGGCAAACTGGCGACCACCGACAACGGTCTGGGCGTCACCGCTTCGGCTGTCGGCGGCGTGGTGCAGGATGTGGGCAACGGCGTGTCCGACCTCAGCGGCAAACTGGCGACTGCCACCGGCAGCGTTCCAGTGGTCGGCGGTGTGGTGACCAAAGTCGCTCCACTGCTCAACGGAGTCGGTGAAAAAGTCACCATGCTCGGTGACACGCTCAGCACCGCTACCACCACCGGCCCGCTCGGCTCGGTTACCAAAGAAGTGGGCAGCAAACTGGTGCCGGTGATTGCCATGGTCGAAAGCACCACGGACAAACTCGGCAGCGCTACGGGGCTGGGTGCTCCCGTCAACGGCCTGCTGCAGAAAGTCGGCAGCACCGTCGATGGAGTAGGCGACAAAGTCACCGACGCCGGCAACGGCAACGCCCTGACCAACACTGTCGGCGGTGCCTTGAGCAATGTCGGCACCGCTGTCGGCAAGGCCGGTGGACTGGTCGCCAACGGCACCGGTTCGGGAACGGGCGTCGGTGGTGGTCTGGGCAACAATGGCTTGCTGCAAACCGTCGGCGGCGCAGTCGTGAACGTCGGCGCCGGCTTGAGCAACGGCAATGGCACTCTCGCCGCACCCGGTGGCGTGCTGGCAGCGGCCGGCAACACCGTGGCCTCGCTCAACACCGTGCTCGGCGGCTCGGGCTCGCCGATCACCAGCCCGACCACTCCACTGGCCACCCTGGGCAACAACTTGGGTGCCGGACTTGCACCGGTTACCACTGCGGTCACCAGCCTGACCCAGAATGTCGGTGCCGCCACCGGGCTCGGCTCTCCAGTCGCCGGCCTCACCGGCCAGGTTGGCGGCGCCGTCGGCAATCTCGGCAACACGATTGCCAGCACCAATGCCAATCCTGTCGTCACCGCGGTCGGCAATACCGTCACTACGGTGGGCAACACGGTCACAGCAGTCGGCGGACTGGTCAACGGTGGCACTGCCACCGGGACTGGCGGCGGACTGGGCGGCGTTCTCGGCGGCCTGACCGGCGCCCTGGGAGGGAACAATCGCTGATTTGCACCTGGCCGATTCGACGGCCTTACCTACAGCGCCTACGCTTGGTTGAGGGCGGAAGATTCCCACGAGTCTTCCGCTTTTTTCTTAGGAGAAACCCTGCCCCGTGCTGCGGGTTTGAACATGGAGTGTCCTATGCGCGTCATGGCATCCCTGATGTTGCTCAGTCTCAGTTCCACCGCCCTCGCCGACACCCTGCCCAGCTTTCTCAACAGCAACGAAACCATTCGCAACCTGCCGGTGCCGAACCTGCCCGCCGACGCCTACCGGCCGAACGCCGCGCCGCTGCAAGTGCCGGATCCCGGCGCCACGGCCGCCCAGCCGTTGCTGATGGGCACGAAGATCAACCTCAGGACCGTGCAGATCGAAGGCGGCACGCTCTATCCACTGAACGAACTGGCCGAAATCTACAAACCCCTGATCGGCCGCGAGAGCAGCCTCGCCGACCTGATCGAAGCCACCCGCACGATCACCCGTCGCTACCAGCAGGACGGTTATCTGCTGTCCTACGCCTTCCTGCCACAACAAACCTTCGATGACGGCGTGGCGCGCGTGGTGCTGGTGGAAGGTTACGTGCGCGACGTGCAGATCGCCGGCGACGTCGGACGGGTCAAAGCCCTGCTCGACCGACTGGCCGCCAAGCTCCAGGCCGAACGCCCGCTGACGCGCAAGACGTTCGAGCGCTACACCACGCTGATGACCCGCATTCCCGGCGTGACGATCCAGGCCCAGGTGCCGCCGCCCGGCACCACCGACGGTGCAACGACACTGGTTGCCCAGGCCAGCCGCAAACCGTTCACCAGCACCCTGAGCACCACCGAAGACAACCGCAACGGCACCCAGGCCCTGCTCGGCGTCAGCAGCAATTCACAAACGTCGATGGGCGAACAGTTGAGCCTCAGCGGCCTGTTTCCACCGGGAGATGATCACGAGCATTACTACCGGCTGGACTACAACCAGTTCATCAACGATGAAGGCGCACAACTGAGCCTGTCGGCCTCACGCTATCGCGCCGACCCCGGCACCAACGTGCTGTTGAACAACGGACTGGAACTCAAGCCGCACCGTGAAAACGATCGTTATTCGCTCGGTTTCACCCTCCCGCTGATTGCCGCCTCGGATGAATTGCTGACCGCCGGATCGCGCCTGTACGCCGTCAACGACAAGACCCGCTACAAGGTGATCGGCTACCCGCTGAGCGTCGAAGAACGCACCGACATCCGCGCCCTCGCCTTCGAAAGCGACTGGCGCAAGGCCGATGCCCGACAGCTGCGCATCCTCAGTGGCGGCGTCTATCAGGGCTTCGACAGCCTGGGTGCACACACCAACAACAGCGCCATCGACCTCGACTTCTTCCGAGTGCGCCTGTCGGGGGTACAGAGCGACAAGTTCCTCGACAACTGGCAAGGGGTGCTGTCGGCTGCGTTGTACTGGAGCCGCGACACCCTGCCCGATAGCGAGCGCGCGGTGTTCGGCGGGCAGAATTTCGGCCGCGGATATCCCGACGATCAGGCATCCGGCGACAAGGGCTGGGGCGTGGCTTACGAGATCAACTACAGCTTCAACCGCGACGGCAACTGGGTGCGCATCCTGCAACCGTACTTCGTGCTCGACCGCTCGCGCAGCTGGTTCAATGAATTGCCGGTGCAGGCCAACAACCTGTCATCGGCGGCGTTCGGCCTGAGATTTGGCGATGCGAAGTACTACAACATCGCCCTGGAAGCCGCCAAGGCGATGTCCGATGAAGCGTTCGATACGTTCAACCGTCGGCCGCGCTACAGCATCAGTTTCAGCTATCAGTTATAGGCCGCTGCCGCAGGCAACGGCGGTGGCCTGCGAAGCGCGACTACTGCTTCTCGATCTTGCCACCCGCATCCGGGTCGTAGAAATCGGGAATCTCATATTTGTACTTCTTCAGCCAGCGCTGCATCGCCAGCTCACGCTCGGTGGCCGTGGCCGCCTGCGGATCGGGGGACGCAGCCTTGTTGCGGCTTTGCAGCAACAGCCAGCCTTCGGTTTCCTGCTGCTGGGCCGAGGCCGGGCCGGCATCGATGGCCAGTGCGCCGAGCGGCAGACTCAGCAGGCTCAGGCAGCACAGAGTCTTGAACGTGTTCATGGCAGCTCCTTGAGGCTCACTTGATCGTCGCCGGTTGCGCATCCACCGCCACCGCGACCTGATTGCCAGCGACAGGTCTGGCCTTGACCGGTGACTTGAGTTTCTCCGCGCGTTCCTGGGCATCGGTGAACTGTTCCGGGGTCAGGTGCGCGCGGCTGACCACTTCCGCAGCTTGCTGCCAGTTGTTCTGGTAGAGCAGCAGGGTCACCAGATTCAGCGTCGCCAATTGATTGTTCTGCTTCAACTCGATGGCCGTCAGAAACTCGAAGCGAGCGTCTTCGAGCCGCAGCTGATTGAGGTACACCACGCCCAGATCGTTGCGGATGTCTTCATTGGTCGGCGCCAGCCGCGCCGCCCGTTGCAGGTGGGCCTGCGCCTGACCGTTGTCGCCACGGGCGGCATACAACTGGCCCAGGCCATGTTCGGCGTCGGCATTCAGGCACGTGCCGAGCAGGCTGCGATACAACGGCTCGGCTTCGCTGCGTCCCAGCAGGCGATAGACCTTGGCCTTGCGCAGGCGTACCTCGACGAGGTTGTCGGGCAGCCCCTGCAGGTTGGCCAGGCTGGCGTGCAGCTTGCCGTCGTTGACCAGATCATCGGCCAGGTTCAGCGACAGCTCCTGTTCGGAACTCAGCTTGCTGCAACTGGCCGGCGCCAGCATCGTCGTCCACGGCGCCTGACCGTCCGTTGCGCAACCGCCGAGCAGCAACAGACTTGCCACAACCATCAGTGCTTTCATCCATCGCTCTCCATCGCCATAGTCATTTTCATTGTCAGGACGCAAACGCCCGGGTGATTGCGGTGAAACCCGGGCCCGCCAGAACGATCAGCAAGGCCGGGAACAGCAACAGCATCATGACCACCGACATCTTCGCCGACATCTTCGAGATGTATTCCTGCAAGCGTGTCAGGCGTCGGTCATCCAGCAGTTGCTTGAGCGTCAGCAGCGATTTCATCGCCCCGCCGCCCTGTTGAATCAGTTGTTGCAGGATCACGCAGGTGTCAGTGAACTCATCCACCGCCAGCATCGCGGCCGCCTTGTTCAGCTCCTGTCCGAGCTCCAGGCCCGAGTCGACGCGGGCCAGAATCAGGCGCAGTTCGCTGGTCAGCTCCGGCAGCAGTTTCTGCCCCTCGATGCTGAGCACACGCAGGGCCTGTTCGACAGCCATGCCGGATTCGAACAGGATCCGCAGCAGCGGGATGAACGTCGACACTTCCACCGCGATGATTTTCTGCCGCCGGCCAGCGGCGTACGCCAGCAGGCGTTTGGGCACAAGATAACCAACGCCGGTGGCGATCATCGGCACCAGCCAGCCGTTGGGGGCGAGGGGGAAAAACACTTCCTTCAGAAACAGGCCAAGCCCCAGCGTCAGCAGCGGCGTGCCGATCTGGCAGGCGGCAAACAGCGAGCGCTCGCTGGCCCGGCGCCAGCCAAGACGGCTGAGCAGGGTCTGGGTTTCACTGTCGATGCTCACCGAGCGCTGGCCGAACCGACTGCTGCCCAATGCCCGCAGCCAGTTGCCGAAACGGTTCTCGCGCACCAGGTGCCCCTGCAGACGCTGGTTGACCTGACGCACTCGACGCCGCTCGGTCAGCAGGTGATTGCCGACCAGCAACAGCGCCCCGAGCAACAGCATGAGACTGGCGAGCATCAGCATGTCAGACACTCCTCAACATGCGCCACAGCGCCAGGCAACCGGAGACCTGCAACACCACCGCGATAATCAGCATGGTCCGACCGCCCGAGTCGTTCCACATACCGAGCATGTAGCCGGGATTGGTCAGCATGAAGTAACTGACCAGGATCACCGGCAGCGATCCGAGCACCCACGCGGTCATCCGGGTTTCGCCGGTCAGCGCGCGCAGTTGCCGGGCACCCTGGTCGCGTTCGCGAATCAGCTTGATCAGGTTCTCCAGCAACTCGCTGGCGTTGCCGCCGTAGCGGTGGTTGACCTTCAGGCCCAAGGCGAACATGCGCAGTTCGTCCTGCTCGTAGAGCTCGGCGAAATCGCTGACCGCGTCCGGCAGGTTCACCCCCAGCTGCACGTTGCGCTGCACCCGGCCCATCGCGGCTTTCAACGGGTCCTCACTGGTTTCGATGCCGCCCATCACTGCATCGCTCAGGGTCCGGCCGGACTTGAGGCTGCGCACGGTGTGGTCGAGCAACTGCGGCAACTGTTCGATCATCCGATTGAGCCGACGCCGATATCGCCACGCGATGTACAGCCGCAGAATCAGCGGCGGCGCGAGTATCAGCACCAGCAGACCGATCCAGTCGGCCAGCAGGTAACCCAGCATCATGGCCACAACCCACAACGACAGCCAAAGCCCGAAGTGCTCGTTCGGCCGGCCGAGGCCGGCCCGCAAAAACATCCGCTCCAGCCCGGTCCACGAGGTTTTTTCGGCAACGCCCTGGGGCTGCCCGGCGGCGAGGCGCGAGAGCACCCGTTCGTTGGCGGTCTTGCGCACACCCTGCAGGAACAGGCGAATCGACAGCCCCAGCAACAGCAGGCAGAGGACGATCAGGATCACCGGTCCGATCATGACGAAGGCTCCATGCGCTCAGCCCAGACTCGACTCGTGCCGCAACTTGTCACCGGCCGGATTGACCGCCTCGCGCAGGAAGCCGAAACCGGTGCGCCGATCCAGACGGAACAGGGTGTTGGTGACGTACACGTCTTCGCGCACGCCGACCACTTCCACCACTTCACTGACACAGCGGCGGCCGTCGGGCATCCGGGTCAATTGAATGATCACGTCGAGCGCCGCGCAGATCATCTGCCGCAGGGTGCGTTCGGCCACCGTGCGCCCGGTCAGGCCGACCAGCGTTTCCAGACGCAGCAATGCATCCTGGGCGTTGTTGGCGTGAACCGTGCTCATCGAGCCGTCGTGACCGGTGTTCATCGCCGTCAACACGTCGAGCACTTCGACGCCGCGGATCTCGCCGAGAATGATCCGGTCCGGACGCATCCGCAGGGCGTTACGGATCAGGTCGCTGGCCTTGACCTCGCCATGGCCCTCGGCATTCGGCGGCCGGGTTTCCAGGCGCACCACGTGAGGATGGCCGAGTTGCAGTTCGGCGACGTCTTCGATGGTCACCAACCGTTCGTGGGGGTTGATGAGTTGGCTGAGAATGTTCAGCAGCGTGGTCTTGCCGGTGCCCGTGCCGCCGCTGATCAGGATGTTGCAGCGTTTGCCCACGGCCTCCTGGAAGCACTCGAAAATCGGCAGGTCGATGGTCTGCATCGCAATCAGGTCGCTGCTCTTGAGCATGTCCTTGCGGAATTTTCGAATCGACAGGCACGGACCGTCGAGGGCAATCGGCGGGATGATCGCGTTGACCCGGCTGCCGTCCGGCAGGCGTGCATCGACCATCGGCGAAGACTCGTCCAGCCGGCGCCCGAGCGGCGCCAGAATGCGCTGCATGACCCGTTCGACGTGATGGGCATCGATGAAACGCAGGTCACTCTGATGCAGTACGCCGTCGCGCTCGACGAACACCCGGTGCGGGCCGTTGACCAGAATCTCGGTCACGGCGCTGTCACGCAGCAACACTTCCAGAGGGCCGAATCCGGTCAGCTCATCGACGATTTCTTCCGCCAGCCGCTCCATCTCGTAACGTGAAATCGCCAGATGCAAACGGGCGATGTATTCGGCGACCTTGTCGGTGACAAATTGCGCCAGCAACTGCCGCGAGCCTTCCAGCAGGTTTTTCCCGGACTCCTCGATGGCATCGATGATGTACCGATGCAGGACCAGTTTCAGGCCTTCGTGGTCGGTGTTGCCCGACTGGCCACGCGCCGGCGCACCGAAGAGTTTTTCCGGGCTCATGAGGTGCCTCGCAACCGGTCGAACCAGGTGACCTTGGGTTTGGCCAGGCCTTCGGAGCGTTTGGCCAGCCGTTCGCCGAGCACCCGCAGGCTCTGGGTGAGTTTTTCCCGGGGGGCCAGTTCAAACAGGCTGACGCCCTGGTTCTTGGCGTTCATGCGCAGCTCCGGACTCAAGGCCAGCACGGCGATCACTTCCAGGTTGAAGGTCTTGCCGAGGGTGTCCGCATCCGGCGCGACGTTGCTCAGATAGCGGTCGACCAGCAGCCGTCCGTGATCGAGTTTCATGCCTTTTTCCCGCCACAGATTGAACACCGCCAGATTGCGCCGGCAATCGAGAACGCTCTGGTCGGTGTACCACAGCAGCTTGTCGCAATGACTGACGAAGGTGCGCAGGGCTTCGCTGTCGGGCTGGCCGGTGAGGTTCACGACGATGTGCTGGAAGTGCTGGCGCAAGGCGCTGAGCAACATGTACAGCTCGGCGGCGCTGGTGCTTTCCAGCGGCTCGTCGTTGTCGGCGTACGCCAGAATCCGCAGCCCCGCTTCGGCGCTGGTGAACGCACTGTCGATCAACGTGGCGTCGAGCCTGCGCAGGTGACGCAAGGCATCGCCGAAGTGAAACGAACTCTCCAGCCCCAGCAACGCCAGGCTGTCGCCACGGGGCAGACCTAGATCCAGCAGCAGCGTCTGCTGTCCGCTCTTTTGCACCACCAGTGCCATATGGTTGGCCAGTAGCGCGCCGTCGGAACTGCTCTGTACACCGTACAACACCGTCAGACCGCCCAGTTGTGCGTTATGAGTCACCGGCGGCAGGCGCTTGCTCAAGCGCCGCACCAGCCCGGCCACTTCGCTGGAGCGCGAACCATAGGCGACGAAATCCCGTGCCCCGGCGCGCATCGCATTTAGTACAAGCTGATTGTCCATGCCATCGCCGAGGGCAACGATCGCCAGCATCGGCTTGGCCTCCAGCGCGCCTTCAATCAGCGCGCTCTGGGCCACCACGTGTTCACGGTCGAGACCGACGAACACCAGGCTGGCGAAGGTGACGTCCACCAGCGCGAGCAATTCGTCGAGGCTGCCGCCACCGGCACTGACCACCTGACCCAACGGCGCAAGCGCGCTTTGCAGCCACTCCAGATCAGTGTTGTTGCGGGTGATGGCGAGGAAGGTCTGACTCAGGCTCTGGCTCATTGGGACAACCCGCTGCGCTTGTCGAAGTTACCGTTTTCCAGGAAGAACATGCGGTAGAAATTCGGATCGTAGTTGCGCAGTTTTTCACCCGGCAACGACGGCAGTTGTGCCTCCGCCGAGAGCGGGCGCACCAGATGCGGGGTGACGATCATCAGCAGCTCACGCTCTTCGCGTTTGATCTGCGAGCTTTTGAAAAACGCCCCGAGCACCGGGATATCGCCCAACCCCGGAAACTTGTCGACCTGGGATGAGTTGGTGGTGCTGATCAGACCGCTGATGACAAAACTCTCGCCATCGGCCAGGGAAATGCTGGTGTCCGTGCGACGGATGGCCAGGGCCGGCACCGTGGTGCCGGCGATGTTCACCGCTTTGCTGAAATCCAGTTCGCTGACTTCCGGTGCCACTTTCAGGGCGATGCGATCGTGGCTGATGATGGTGGGCGTCAGGGTCAGGCGGATGCCGAATTCCTTGTATTCGATCGACACGTTGTCGCTACCGGAGCTGGGCACCGGAATCGGAATCTGCCCGCCCGCGAGGAAACTTGCGCTTTGCCCATTGAGAGCCACCAGGCTTGGCCGCGCCAGGGTGTAGGCGAAGCCGCTGCCCTCGAGGGCATTGATGATCGCCATGGTCTTGCCGCCGATCCACGAGAAGTTGAACAGCGCGTTGTCCACCGGCAATCGCGGTTGCGGGACGCCGTCGATGGGCGGCAGGGTTCCGGGTGAGCCGAACAGGAAGTTGCCGCGGGTGCCGATCAGCGAAGCCGACGCCTGCTTGAGCTTGGTGCGGCTGACTTCGACGAAGCGAATGTCGGTCTGCACCTGCGAGGGCAACAGCGCATCATCCGACGGCAGCGCACTGGTGTTGGTGAGGGCCGAAGTGGCGGCGCCCTTGACGAAGACCATGCTCTGACGCGGCTCGCTGGAGCAGCCGGTCCAGACCATGAGACTGGTAGCGCCCGGCGCCACGGCAGTGAGCAGGAACGAGGAATTGCCATTGGCATGCACGTCGGCGATTTTCGGATCACCGATGGCCAGGCGTGTGATCGCCACCGGTGATTGCATGTCCTGCTGCCAGCCTTCGTTGATTTCGATCACCGGCGGCAAGCGCCCGAGGGCCGCGCAGTTGCCGGTAGCCGCGTGCGCGGCATTGATTGACAGTCCCATCAGCAGCAAGGCCCGGAGCACGGGATTGAAGGTCGGCCAGGAACGACTCTGCATGCACTTGGATCCTTGCTCAGTCATGGGTTTTGTTGGTTGGTCTGATTGCCGCGAATCACTTCCACTGCGGGCCGTGCCGCCACAGCTTGGTCGCCGCTCGACAACGCTTTCGGCGCTGTCCCCAGCGCCAGCTGCGTGAACTGGAAGAGTTGACTGTTGGCGGCAACCAGTTTGTCCGGTGCCTGACTTTCGCCGGCCCAGTACTTGGCCAGGCGCTGTTCTTCACTGCTGCGCACGGCCAGGCGCAACGTCCCGACCTGGGTGGCGAGCATCAGTCGACTCAACAATTGTTCAGGCACCGCCAGCACCACGGTGCGCGCGGTGAGCCGGCGCTGGTCCTGTTTGATCTTGTCGTCGGCACTCATTGCGGGAGCGGACGGCTGACCGTCGTTGGTCAGGCCGTACTGTTCGCCGACTCCCAGCACGCGCATGGCCGGTACCACAATCTGTGCCGACTGCTGCGGATTGCTGGCGTCCTGGCGCAGGTACAACAGCACGTCGACGTAATCCCCGGGGATCAACTGCCCGGCCGCACCGATCACTTCATCGACCGACACGGCCAGTGCGCGCTCGTCACTGTGGATCATGCGCGCCAGTGTGCCGCCAGCCTCGAAGCTTTCTTCGTTGAGCCAGGTGCCGGCGCTCAGGTGGCGCCACGGCGTGCGGCCCACGGCCTGCTCGATGGTGCCGAGGCTGCCGGCGGGGGCGCTGAGCAGTTTTTCAACGGCCAGATCGGCGGCAGTAAGGGGGGTGAATGGCGGGACGTCACGCACCAGCACCACGACAGGTTGACGGGTCTGGTCTTCGGCGGCAGCGACGGTTTTTTCGACGGTGACCACCGTCGGCGCGGGAGCCTCGGCCACCGGAGCGGGTTGGCGGCTGAGCACCAGGCCCCAATATCCGACAACGATGGCGCCCAGTAAAAGCACCGCTGCAAGGCCCATGGTCACACGACTGTTCATGACGGCTCTCCCTTTCCTGCTGCACTACCAGCCCGCACTTCCTACCAAGGGAACATCGCAATCAGGCAGCTATGAACATCCAACTATTTCGCTATTTCCACGCTAGCTGAAACAAGCCAAAACGCCATTACTGACAGGCAAATAACCCACGAAAGTATGGGTGTTGGCCAATTAGCAGTCGAAATACCGGGAGAGACGAAGCGACTAATCCTTTATGACTAATCCGTTCTTACAGTTGTTGGGAGGGGGTTTGTTGACAATGCTCAAATGGCACGGCGAACGCTTTGCCGCTGCCGTTTCATCGGCGCCAGGAGCGCAAAGGAGTGGGCACATGTTTCGAATGATCGTTGATTATTTAATGGCCAAAGCCCTGCTGTTGTACAAACATGAAGAGGGCGCTTCGGCAATCGAATACGCCATCGTCGTGGCCATGGTCGCCGTGGTGGTTGTCGTTTTTGTCACCCCGCTGGGTGATCGTATGCTGGCGATCTTCAACAACGTCCTGGTGTCGCTGGGCGGCACTGCGCAAACCCGGCCAACTCCGTAATCGAAGTTGCGCCAGCACCTTGCTGATGTCGGGCTACACTCGATCTTCCATTCAGCTTTCAGGTACTGCCCATGAACGTGTCTTCTTCCCCACGCCAACAGTTGCTTCTGGTTGACGACGAAGAGGACGCGTTGCTGGAGCTGGCGGAGTTGCTGGAAGGCGAAGGCTTCGTCTGTCATACCGCCACATCGGTCAAACTCGCCCTGCATCACCTGACCCGCCATCCCGATATCGCCCTGGTGATCACCGATCTGCGCATGCCGGAAGAGAGCGGCATGTCGCTGATCAAGCGTTTGCGCGAGCACACCTCGCGCCAGCATCTGCCGGTGATCGTGACGTCGGGACATGCGGACATGGAGGACGTGAGCGACATGCTGCGGTTGCAGGTGCTGGACCTGTTTCGCAAACCGATCTATCACGTGCGGCTGCTGGAAACCCTCGACAACCTGTTTCCCAAGCCAAAGGTTAATGCCGGGTAAAGAGAATGCCCGGCAGTGTGGTTCAGTGGGCGGTTACCCGCTGACGCAAACCGGAATTGCCCGGCGATAACGCCAGCGCCAACTGCGTGCGGTTATGCATGTGGGTCAGGCGCAACACCTGCGAAACGTAAAGCTTCACGGTGTTTTCGGTGATGCCCAGCTCACAGGCAATCTGATAATTGGTCTGCCCCTTGCCCACCAGGCGCGCCACGTCCAGTTGCCGCGGCGACAGCTGATTGAAGATCGCCGGGATCTCCAGTTCACCGGTCTCGCGGGCGGTTTCGTCGCTGACCGGCGCCGGCCCTCGACGCACCTTGTCCAGATCCTGATAAAGATCGTCGATGGACGACGACAGGTCCTGAAGCTTCTGGTTCAGATGGCCCAGTTGCAGGGTTTTCTGCCGCTCCTGCAGCACCGTTTCCTGGCGTTGCAGGCCTTCGAGCAATTCATCGAGATTGACCGGTTTCTGGTAGTAGTCGGCAATCCCGGCGCGCAAGGCCTTGATCACGTCCTGCTTGTCGGCGCGGCCGGTGAGCATGATCGCTTCGAACGCCCGGTGTTTGCCGGCCAGCCGTTGCAGTTCCTGCACCAGTTGAATGCCGTCCATGTCCGGCATGTGCAGATCGCACAGCACCAGTCCGATCGCGAGGTCGTCCGAAAAACGCTCGATCGCCTCTTTACTGGACTCGCACGGCACACAGCGGTAGCCGCTGCTCTCGAGAAATTCGCAGAGTTCTTCGACGATCAGAGGCTGATCGTCGACAACGAGGACTTTTACCGCAGATGTAAGCTTGTTCACGTGCCACTCCATGCCCAGGCCAAAGCTGACCATTCCTGTACCGTCAGCCGTCGGCTGTATAACCAGTACCTTTGAAAGTAGACCCACTTTCCGACTATGTACATAAGACTAGTGGCGTTCGGCGACTAATGGATCCAAGGTAGCGCAAGCACAAAACCGATCAGCACGAACGGCGCAAATGGCAGCTTTTTTGACATGGATGGCGCCATATATCGAAGACGATGCCTAAGCCCTTGACTCATATGCAGCCAGAGTCTTGGCGCCAGAAGAATCCAGAGCAGGCTCGCCGCACCGGCGCCGATGAATATCCCGAGCAGCGACAGGCCGTCCGTCGAAAGACCGAGAGCTGTCATTAATTTCACATCGCCGGCGCCCATTCGCCCCATGAAATACCCCGGCAGCGTGAACGCCAGCGCCACGACACAGGCCCAGCCGCCCTGCCCGGCTTCGGCGCCCATCCAGGTGGTGCCGAAAGACAGCAGATAGACCAGCGCGAGAGCGGCGGCACCCAGCGTCAGAACGTTGGCAATCCTTCGTTGCCGGGCATCCTGAGCCGCGCACGCCGTCAACCAGATCAGAAGGACAAGGCTTTGCATGCGGTAAAAACCGTCCGTTTTTGCTGAATGATTCTATGCTGATACTACGCATTGACTGTCAGGGTAGACGCACGGATGAAAACCGGCTCTCGGAAGGCGCAAAAAGGTGCGGTGGCGATCGAGTTCGCCCTGGTGTTCGTGATCTTTTTCGCGGTGTTTTATGGCCTGGTCAGCTACAGCCTGCCGTTCGTGCTGATGCAGACGTTCAACCAGGTCACCGCCGAAGCCATCCGCCGCGCCGTGGCGGTCGATCCCGCGATTCCCAACTATTCCAGCGTGCTGGTCAGCACCGCGAATACCGCGTTGACCCAGCAATTGTCGGTGCTGCCGTCGTCGCTGAACGTGGTGGTCGGCACGGATACGACAACGGTCTACGACCCGACTCAGGGCACGCTCACCGTCAGCGTCAATTACCCGGTGAGCAAACTCAATCGGGTCATCCCGTTTCTGGTGTTGCCGGGCATCGGCGCTGTCCCCAGCCTGCCCACCAACCTGACCGCCATTTCGAGCCTTAAATTTTGACTCCGGGTGACAACCTGCTCGGCCGCCTGCTCAAGCGAAGCATGGTCGCCAGCGATTTGCCGGACGTGCTCGGCACCCCGCTGACGGGCCTGCACATCCACCTCGACAACGACGGCGGCGTGTTGCAAATGGCCGGCCCGCTGCGCTTGCTGCTGGCGCAACAGACGCCCCGTGACAAACCGTTGCCGTTGCACGACTACCTGCTGGCACACAGCACGCTGGCCATCGAGGGCCGGCCGCAGGACTGGCAAGGCCAACTGCTGGATCTGGACTTTCCCGGCCTCGGCGACCAGACCTTGCACCTGCGCGGCTGGGTCCAGCCGCTGGGCAACGGCTGGCTGCTGCAACTGATCGACATCGCCGACCTGCTTTCCGAACGCCAGCAAGCGCATCAGCGCGAGGCGTGCCACATGATCGCCGAGCAGATCAGCAAGCAGTTGCGCAGCTGCAGCCTGGGCCGGTTACCGATGCTTGTCAGCGAACAATTGCAGGTGATCGCCCAGCGCTGGCAGATCCCGTGCCTGGCGCTCGCCCTGCTCGATGAACAGGAACAAGGCTGGCAGATCCATCAACAATTCCACGCTCATGACGCCCCGGCGCTGTGGCACGACGGCCAGCGTCTGGGCACGCCGCTCGACAGTCTCAACGGCACCGGCCCGCAACGTTTGGGTGAGCATTACGGCCAGTATGAACACTCGCGGGTTCAGGGCCTGTTCGGCAATGCCGAAGGCTTCGCCGTGCCTTATAGCGATGATCGAGGCGTGATGGCGTGGCTGCTCTGCGGTTTTTACGCGGTGGACAAGACCGCGCCGTATCTGACCGACCGCGACTGGCTGATGCTGGCGGGCGCACTGGCCGGCCCACTGCTCGGGCGCTTGCGCGAACAACAGCATCAACTGCAACTGGAACGGCTGGAGTCGTTGCAGTCGCTGCTCGGCACAGGCTGGTGGGAAATCAGCACCAGCGAGCAGATTCAACTGGCCCCGACGCTGGCCGCCACTCTGCAACAGGACGGCTCGACGCTGATGCTCGACACCTGGCTGACGCTGATCCATCCCGCCGATCGCGAAGAAGTCCGCAGTCGCCTGCAAGCCTTGCAAATGCACGGGGAAATTCTCGACCTGTGCGTGCGCCTGCATGCTCGCGACGCCAGCCAGACGCCGGTGTGGTATCGCCTTCAGGGGCAGGTCACCGGCACCGGCGAGCATCGGCGGCTGGTGGGTTTCATGCTCGACATCAGCGACATCAAGAACCAGCAGCAACTGGCCGCCGCCGCCCATGCGCGGCTGGACAACCTGATCGCCAGTTCGCCGGCGGTGATTTACGTCCAGCACTACGTCGAAGGCGCCTTGCTGCCGGCGTTTTTCAGCGCCAGTCTGCAACCGCTGCTGGGCTGGAGCCTGGAGGACTGTGACGCCAGTGCGCTGGCAGAGCGGATTCACCCGGATGATCGCGCCCTGTATTTCGAGCGCACCCGGCAACTGCTGCGCGAAGGGTCGGTGCGCGCCCGCTATCGCCTGCGCGACAGTCACGGCGATTACCACTGGCTGCTCGACGAAGCCCGGCTGTTGCGCAATGACCTCGGCCTGCCGGTGGAGGCCGTCGGTCTGTGGCTGGACGTCACCGAAGCGACGCTGGCCGCCGAGCAGGTCAGACAGAGCGAGGAACGCTACCGGATTCTGGTGGAGGACTCGCCGGCGATGATCTGCCGCTATCGCCCGGACCTGATCCTGACGTTCGGCAACCGGCCGCTGGCGACCTATCTGGAATGCGCTCCCGAAGACCTGGCCGGGGTCGATCTGGGCAGCTGGATGTCCGACGTTCAGCGCGCGGCCTTCGTTGAGCGCCTGGCGCAGTTGACCCCGCAATCTCCTGTCAGCACCGCCGAAATCAACCTGCAATTGCCGGGGCGCGAACATGCGTGGTGGGTGTGGTCGGATCGCGGCGTGTTCGATGAGCACGGCAAACTGATCGAAGTCCAAGCCGTTGGCCGCGACAACACGGAAGTCCGCCGCTCCCAGCAGCAACTCACGCAAAGCGCCAAAATGGCCACCCTTGGCGAAATGGCCACCGGTCTGGCCCACGAAATCAATCAGCCGCTGAACGTCATGCGCATGGCCATCGTCAACGTGCAGAAGCGTCTGAGCAACGGCGATGTGCAGATCGATTACCTGACCGACAAACTCAATCGCATCGACGCCCAGGTGCAGCGCGCCGCCAAAGTGGTGGACCACATGCGGGTGTTCGGTCGTCGTTCCGAGATCGAGCAGCAGCTGTTCAACCCGGCCAGCGCCATCGAAGGCACGCTGTCGCTGCTGGCCGAAGGCATGCGCGGCAAAGGCGTGGATTTGCGCATCAGTGAAACCGCGTTCGAGGTTCAGGTGCGCGGGTACGTCGATCAGCTTGAACAGGTGCTGATCAACCTGATGGTCAACGCCCGGGATGCGCTGCTGGGCAAACGCGAGTGCGACCCAACGTTCAAGCCGTGGATTTCGATCTACGCCGAGCGCGACGAGCAGAGGGTGCGGCTGTGGGTCGAGGACAACGGCGGCGGTATTGACCCGCGGCTGCTGGAGCGGATTTTCGAACCGTTCTTCACCACCAAACCGATAGGCGTCGGCACCGGTCTGGGGTTGTCGGTGAGTTACGGGATCATCGAGAACATGGGCGGTCACTTGAGCGTGCGCAACTCGGCGGACGGTGCACGGTTCTGCATCGAACTGCCGATCGCCCCCGACGACTAGATCACCAGATACGCCTTGCCGGTCTGGCCACAGGTCATGTTGGCGCCAACGTCGACATCCATCAGATTGATCCCCAGCCCCTTGAGCAAATTGTTCAGCAGCGGATCCAGCAGCGGGCTCACCAGGTTGGTGATCAGCGGTTGCAGGATCGTCGTGACATCGCTGATCAGGCTGGCGACGCCGGTGACAATCGCCCCCAGCGGGTTGCTGCCCTGGGGTTTGTAGACGATCAGATTGATCCCGGCGAGGGTGCTTGCCAGGCTGCTGACGATATTGGTTGAGGGCGCGGCGGCAATCACGCTTGGCGGCAGTTTCAGGTTGGGCGGTGTGGCGAACGGTGTGCCACTGGAAAACACCAGGTTCTGGGTGTTCTGGGCCACGCTGGTGTTGACCATGATCGCGATGCCGCCGGCGCCGTATGGCACGTGAGTGCTCGGGTCACAGCTGCCGATCCCCAGAATCTTGTGGCAGGTCACCGTGCCCAGGTCCACCAGCGGCAAGGGTGTGACGGTGGGTTCTGCGGCAGATGAAAAAGCGTTGGTCGGGTCGATCTTGCCCAGCTTGAGATCGGCAATCGAGGTGATGGTGCGGGCCGTCAGGCTTTTGGTACCGGTGTTGCCGGTCGGGCAACTGTAGTCGGTGACGTAACTGATGGCGCCGCCGGCATCCAGACTGATGTCGATTTGCGGCGAGGGCAACAGCTTCGGGTCCAGTTGTTCACAACCGGCACCGAGCAGGCAACCGACCGAGTTCAATGTGGCGACCAGATTGAGGCTCAACAGCGCATTGAGCGTCGGCGTCAGCGTGCCAACCAACCCTAGTACCGCATTGGCCAGCCCGGTCACCCCGGACAACACCGGCAGATTTACCGAAAGCAGCGTGCGAATCTGCGCGGTGCGCACATAGATCCGGTTTGGCCCGGTGGGGTTGGCCCTGGCCAGCGCCGGATCACCGATGGCGGAAAACTGTGGCGGCTCGATGACTTTGACCCGCACCGTGACATTCGCCAGCCCCAGCACGCTGATCGGCAGGGTCGCGGCCACCGCGCTCTTGCTGTTGGCCAGCTGAATCACGCCCTGGACCAGTTGCAACAACTGCAGATTGGCATCCAGCCCCGCGGCCGTGGTGCCGGTCTGCAATTGCAGGATGTCGCCGAGTTTTACCGGTGCGGCATTGATCGCCGCCACTTGCAGCTGGCCCAGCGCGGTAATCACTTCAGCGGTGGCGCCATTGAGCTGCACCGCCGTAATCGCGGCCTGGATCAATTGGGTCACCGTGGCCTGGGTATTGAGCAGCTGGGTGTAATTGCCAACGGCGACGTTGAGGTTGATCGCCAGTTGATTCAGGTAGCTGAGCAGATTGATGTCGGTGTTAAGCAGACCGTTCCAGCCCAGGGCCGTCAGGTTGACGTTGCCCCCGAGCAGCCCCGAGAACAGCGGATTGAGGATGTTCGATTGGGCGGTGTTGATGCTGGCCAGGTTACTGCGGATGTTCAATTGGGCGACGGTCGGCTTGGGTTTGGCCGCCACCGCCGAAGCATAAAGTACCGTGTTGAGATTGACCGGTGTGCCACTGAACAACGCCTGCACGCCACCGGCAAAACTGGTGGTGACGGTACGATTGGCCGCGACCTTGACCGCCTCTGATTGCGTTGCGTCCACCGTAAACGTGCGCAGGCCGGTGGCGGCTGTCGCCAACTTTCCGCAATCGATCACAAGAACGTTGGTGGCGTTGGCAACAAAGCCGTTGCGCGTCGCACTTTGCCCCGCGTAACTGGCGGCGGTGAGGCCCGGCAGGCAATTGCCGCCACGGCTGACGGCTTCGAGGGCGGCGGTGTCCACCAGGCGCTGCAGTTTGCGTTGTTCCATGTACAGGCGGCCGCTGTCCACGACCAGCAGCATCAACACCAGCGCCAGGCTGAGGGTGGCGGCCGCCATCAGGCCGATGGCCCCGCGCTGCCGGGCTGGCCCGCCGCACTGCGGATGACGCGACATGGCGCACTCCTTTGCCGGCGCACTGCCGGGCGCAACCTCCATTGATGGATTTGAGTGTAGACGCGCTGCACCGACACTGCTGGCAACGCGCCAGTTTCACCCGCCCATAAAAAAAGGGAGCCATAGGCTCCCGTTTTTTTGTACAGGCTCAGCGCGGAGGGTAATTCGACAGGATCCGCGCCACCGTCTCACGGATGGCATTGCTGCGATCCGCCGGGTTCGGCGTGCGGCTGAGCATTTGCTCGTCGCTGCCGCGCCACACCAGTTTGCCGTCCTTGCCGTCGAGCAGATCGACCTGGATGGTCGCCACCTTGTAGGTGATATTGCGGGTCTCGTTGTACATGGGCGCGCCCCAGTAACCGTTCCACGGGCCACCCCAACCGCCGCCGTAGTTGGTGGTCACCTGTTGCTGCCGGTCCTCGACGATCAGGTAGGTCTGCACAAACAGATCGCCTCGGGCACCCGAAGCGGCCGGGCGCAGACCACGCTGATCCAGTTGGTCGGCAACAGCCTGGCGGATGCGTTGTTCGGTCAGATCACTCTTGATCCGTGGATCATCGGGGCGGTATTGCAGGGCGGGGTCTTTCCAGCTCCAGCTGCGATACGCGGCGAAGTCGCGGCTGGCGTCGAAATCATGATTGACCTGGTTGGAGGCGCAGGCACTGAGCAGTGCGGCCACGGCCAGTAAAGCGAGACGGCGGAACATGGTTTTTCTCCGGTGGAAGACATGAACCTGAGGGCGCTTTCCTTTGCAGGAAGCTAACCGGGAGGATACGCCGACATGGCCTTTTCGACAGCCTCCCGAATCGCATCGGTGCGATCACTTTGTTTGCCCTGGGTGCCGGTTTCGGCGCTGGCGCTCCAGACCGGTTGACCACTGCCGGCGTCGAACAGATCGACCCGCACCACTACGACCTGTTCCTGATAGGTACGAACGATCGGCACCGTGTTGTACATCCCGTAACCGCGGCCGTAACGGTCATAACCACCGTATCCGCCGCCGTAATAACCGTAATCGTCTTGCACCTGACGCAGGCGGGTTTCCAGACTCAGGTTGGCACTGACCAGCAGATCGGCTGGACGATTGTCATGCAGCGGGCGCAGACCGCGCTGGTCCAGCGCACTGCTGACGGCTTCGGCCACTTGCGCCGAATCGGCCCAGGCCGTGCCCGGCGGCAGCTGACCGTTGAGCCACGCCCAACTGCGATAGCGCCCGTAATCACGAGGGGGCGCGGGATAAGCGCTGCGGTCGAAGGTGGTCGCCGCTTGCGGGGGCGCCGGCGGCAATGGTCGCGACTGCGCCACGTAAGGGTTGCTGCCCTGGCAGGCGGCCAACCCCAGACAGATCAGCAGTAACCCTGAATGACCTTTCATTTCTCGCTCCGATCAGATCGGCCGGCAGATCCAGTGCAAGTAGCGCCCAAGCCCGGCGAAGCTTGGGTGACGACGGTGGGCGAGTTCCATCTCGAGCAAATCAATCAACTCGGCGCGGGCCTGGAATTCCACCGGCATGTAATCGTGGAAAACCCGCACCCCGCTCTGGGTTTCGACCTGCCACAACCCGGCGAGTTGCGTTGCCAGTTCCCGTGGATCGAGTGGCTGCTGCGGGGTCAGGCTCTGCTTCTCGCCGGCCATGTCGTTTTTGCGCATTTTCTTGAAATGGCCTTTGAGCAGGTTCCGGTAAATCAGCGCATCGCGGTTGTAGAACGCCAGCGACAACCAACCGCCGGGCTTGGTCAACTGATGCAGCACCGGCAGGATCGCGTGGGGCTCGGCCAGCCATTCCAGCACCGCATGGCACAGCACCAGATCGTAGGGCTCGGTGAGCTGGCCAAGCAGTTCCTGCCAGGGCGCCTGAATGAACGTCGCGGTTTGCCCGGCTTCGGCAAATCGCTGGCGTGCGCCTTCGAGCATCGGCTCGGCCGGCTCGGTGAAGGTCACTTCATGCCCGCGCTCGGCCAGCCACAGCGACATGTGGCCCAGGCCGCCACCGATGTCCAGCACCCGCAACGGACGATCCGGCAGGGCTTCGGCGAGGTCGGCCTGCAACACCGCGAGGCGGATCGCGCCTTTGGCACCGCCGTAGATTTTTTCGGCGAAACGGGTCGCCAACTGATCGAAATGACGGTCGCTCATCAGCTGAACCGCCGTTCGCTGTCGGCGAGCTTGCTGCGCACCACTTCATTCATGTCCAGCCCCAGTTCGCTGCACAGCAGCAACAGATAGAGAACGATGTCGCCGACTTCCTGCCCCGCGTGGGCGAGTTTGTCCGCCGGCAATTGGCGGGACTGGTCTTCGGTCAGCCACTGGAAGATTTCCACCAGTTCGGACATTTCCACGCTGGCGGCCATGGCCAGGTTTTTCGGGCTGTGAAATTGCCGCCAGTCATTGCGGTCGCGAATGGCGTGCAGGCGTTCGGTCAGTTCAACAAGGTTCATCGGGCTCTCCTGAAGACGTATAGCTTCGGGGGGATGCCGAGCGAAGGCAAGCGCCAGTCGCCCGTTAAAACCCTCTATGCTTGCAGGGAACTCGACCGCCCCCGCTGCGGCCCAAGGCTCAGCTCTTTCATCAGGAAACAGACATGCAGGTAGAAAGCTTTTTCGAATGGCTGGGCCAGGCGCTCGGCTCGATCATCCGCTTCATCGTCGATGGCCTCAGCGGCCTGTTCAATTTGCTCGGCAACGCCGGCGGCAACTTTGTCGACGGGCTGTCGAAGGCGCTGGGCATGGACACGTCGATCATCAGCATCATCGCGCTGATCGTCGGCCTGATGCTGCTGTGGTCGGCAATCCGCGCGTTCATGAATGCCTCGATCATTACCGGGATCATCTGGTTGCTGCTGGGATTGTGGCTGCTGAGCTGGATCATTCACTGACACCTCCCGCTACAATGCCGCTCCCCAAGGAGCCCGCATGTCCAACCTGATCGCCGACTGGCGCGACCGCCCGACCCATCGCCGGGTCTGGGCCCTCGCCGCCCCCATGATCCTCTCCAACATTTCCGTGCCGCTGGTGGCGCTGGTCGACAGCACCGTCATCGGTCACCTGCCCCACGCCCATCAACTGGGCGCAGTGGCGGTAGGCGCCAGCCTGTACACCTTTCTGGCCTGGGCCATGGGTTTTCTGCGCATGGGCACCACCGGTTTCGCCGCGCAGGCTGCCGGTCGCAGCGACGGTGCAGCCTTGCGGCAGATTCTGCTTCAAGGCCTGTTGCTGGCGATGGGGCTGGCGCTGCTGCTCGGCACCCTGGGCGTACCGCTGAGCGGTGTCGCGCTGCACTTCATGCAACCGTCGGCGGAGCTGGATCAACTGACCCGCGACTTCTTCCACACCCGGCTGTTCGGGCTGCCGGCGGCGCTGGCCAGTTATGCGCTGGTCGGCTGGTTCCTCGGCACCCAGAACGCCCGGGCACCGCTGGCGATTCTGCTGAGCACCAACCTGATCAACATCGTGCTCAACCTGTGGTTCGTGATCGGCCTGGACTGGGGCGTGGTCGGTTCGGCCCGCGCCTCGGTGATCGCCGAATGGAGCGGCGCCCTGCTCGGCCTGTGGATGACTCGCAAGGCATTGCGCGCCTACCCCGGTCACATCGCCTGGGCGGCCCTGAAGGTCTGGCAGAGCTGGCGCCCGCTGCTGGCCGTCAACCGTGACATTTTCATCCGTAGCCTGGCCCTGCAATCGGTGTTTTTCCTGATTACTGTGCAGGGCGCGCGACTCGGCGATGCCACGGTCGCGGCCAACGCGCTGCTGCTCAACGGCCTGCTGCTGACCGCTCACGCGCTGGACGGTCTGGCCCACGCCGTCGAAGCCCTGTGCGGCCACGCCATCGGCGCCCGCGATCGTCTGGCCCTGCGCCGCTCGCTGGTGGTTGCCGGTGGCTGGTCGTTGCTGGCCAGCCTGGGCTTTGCCGCGCTGTTTCTGTTGGCCGGCCACTTGTTCATCGAAATGCAGACCGACATCCAAAGCGTGCGCGACACCGCCTTCATCTACCTGCCCTATCTGGCCGTCCTGCCGTTGATCGCGGTCTGGAGCTACTTGCTCGACGGCCTGTTCATCGGTGCCACCCGCGCCCGGGAAATGCGCAACGGCATGCTGGCGACCGTGATCCTGCTGCTGCCGGTCGCCTGGGCGCTGCAAGGTCTGGGCAATCACGGCCTGTGGATATCTTTCCTGCTGTTCATGGTGCTGCGCAGCCTGACGCTCGGAGGGCTGGCGTGGTGGCTGCGGCGCACCGATGGCTGGTTCAACGGTGCCGCTCACTGAAGCGGCGTTTCACGACGGGTCGCTCAGCCAACGCCGACGCAACAGCTCAAGCCGCTCCCGTGGGGTCAATCCTTGCGGCAGCGGCGTCAGCTCGGCACGCGGATGCTGCAAACGCAGCCACAACCAGTCGTCCAGCAGCGTCTGCTCGCTGAACCCCAGTTCCAGGCCTTGCTCCTGAAAGGAAGACATCAGCCGATAGTCGTTCCCTGTCGCCTGACTCCAGCGCCAGACATGCTGATCCAGCAGGCAGCGGTGCAGGCGTTCGCGCTGTCGGCGGGTCAGGCTTTGCTCGATCCGCAGCGGCTCCACGGCCAGCCCCGGATTGCGCAATTGCTGCCAGCCCTGACTGCCGCCGGCCAGATCAGCCCAGGTCCCGCCGAACCAGCGCAGCCACCCGATCGGCCCGAGCCAGCAGCTCAATTGCCGGGCATCGCAGGCATCGAAAAAGTAGCTGGCGGTCTGGCGATTGTAGAAATTGAGCAGTGCCCGGTGATTCAGGCCGACAGACACGGTCAGCATCCGTTGCAAGTGTTCGCGCAATACCTGCGCCGAAGCTTCGCTGCCCAGCAGCAGCCCTTGCCAGGTCTGCGGGTCGGCGTGGCAAAGCGCCGACAGCGCCGGGCTGTCACTCAGGTCGATCAGCCACGGGCCCTGTTCACTGACCGGCTGGAACTCCGTACCGTCAAACAGCTTCAGGCTGTGCACACCGGCAAATCCCTGGCGTAACGTCTGCACGGCCTGTGGTGCCTGTGCGATATCCAGCAACAACCATTGAGCGCGCTGTCCGGGGGCCGCGACGCTCATCTTCCGTCGCTCGTTTTGAGCCCGGCGACCAATCGACAGCTGCACAGTGACGCCGCGCAATGGCGATAACTGCCGCCTCCCGGTATCAGGCACAACAACAATAACGGCTCGGCCGCTTTCAGCCATTGAGGCAGGCCCGCGCTCGCCAGACGCTCGGGCAGTGCTGACGGTGCATCATCCTCGATGGCTTCGGTGAGTGCCGGAACCTGCAAGACGCCGCTGATCACGGGCTGCTCTGGGTCACCTTCCAGAAAGCTCACCACCACCTCCACCCCGTCCTTCAATGATGCCATCGGCGTATCGGCCAACGCCGGAGCCAGCGGCAGCCAGCAGTGGCTGGGACGGGCCCCTTCCCCCTGATAGAGCCAGTCGAACTGAACGGCCACCGGCCGCACGGCATCCGGTTGCGCCTCCTCGACCGAGACCACCCACGCGCGTTGTGGGCTGCACATGCGCGCGCCCCGGTATTCAACGGATGATCGGGGCATCGGCAACTGGTCAGCGGCAAAGATCCGGTTGCTGTAGGGCGGCTCGAGGGACTGATCGGCCCGATGTTCGATTCGGCTCACCAGCCAGTGCGCATTCGCGTCTGCCAGGGGCTGGCCGGAAATCGTCAGCCAGTGACCACTGCGCAGGGTTGGCGAATCGGAGTGCCCCTGCGCCGTGCGTGTCCGCCGCGAACCTGCTGCATGCAGGCGCGCGTGTTCGCCCAGTTGCCAGCGGCTCACATCCTCGCCCTCGCATCGCAGGTTCCCGGCGCGTGGCAGTCGAGCCGGGTCATCCCCGAACACCAGGCAATGCCCCCTGCCCCCATGTTCGAAGTGATAGTGAATGCGTGCCTGGCCGCACAACCGCTGCATCAATTCCAGATCCGACTCGCCGTACTGGGTGCAGAACGTGCGGGGCGGATAGGCGTTCTGCAAATCAAACCGGCGCCCGTTGCCACTGATGCCGTGCTCCCTGAGCACCTGATCAAGAATCTGTGGTATCGAAAGATCACTGAAGATGCGCTGGCTGTAACGCAGGCCCAGGCAGCTCAACCGAGGCCCGAGTCGCGCCCGAAACAACCGGGCACCGCGCCCCTGTTCATGCTGGACAAGACTGTGCAACTGCCCGTGAACACCATTGCCACAAGGCCCGAAACACAGGCGCGCCGAACGGTACATCAGGCCGGCAAGGTCCAGGTGCGGATCATCGACCAGCACGTCGATTTCGAATGAAAAAGGCTCGCTGATGGCTTCGCAACCCGTGAATGCCAGGACTTCAAGCGAGTCGGACAGGCCCGCTACATCGAGACGAAACGACGGCTCGTCGGCTGGATCGAACATGGGGGAATTCTCTACAGGGGGGCGGGCGGGGATTCTCGCCGAGACCCATGGCCGAGTAGAGGGCCGAACTACAAATTCGGAAATGACCTACGCGAAAAGCAGACGACGTCACTTTGCTCGCCTGGAAGCAAGCCGTTTCGCGAAGAGAAAAAGAAGCGTCTCACCTGGTTGTCTGAAACGTCCGCGGTGAGCGGAACAATTTCAGACAACCCGATGAAAGCGGAACCTGGCCTCAGGAAGACAGGTAGGAGGAACGGGTCAGACCCAGGCGCAATGCATCGAGGAACTGGGTGCGCTCGCTGGCGCTGATGCGGGCACTGGCGCATTTGTCGCGGTAGTGGGTCATCAGCTCTTCCGGCGACAGGTGCACGTAGCGCAGCATGTCTTCGATGGTGTCGTGGGTTTCAATGCCGGCGTGGTACACGCTGCCGTCGGCGTTCTGGTAGATGTTCACCGAGTCGGTGTCACCGAACAGGTTGTGCATGTCGCCGAGGATTTCCTGATAGGCGCCGACCAGGAACACGCCCAGCAAGTAATCTTCACCTTCGTTCAGCGCATGCACCGGCAGGCTGGTTTCGATGCTCTGCTCGTCGACGTACTGGTTGATCTTGCCGTCGGAGTCGCAGGTCAGGTCTTGCAGAACGGCACGACGCAGCGGCTCTTCGTCGAGACGGTGCAGCGGGATGATCGGCAGGACCTGATCGATCGCCCAGGTGTCCGGCAGGCTCTGGAATACCGAGAAGTTGCAGATGTACTTGTCGGCCAGCTTGTCGTTGAGTTCGTCCAGCACCTGACGGTGCGAACGCTGACGCGCCTTCAGCGAGTTGTGCAGGCGACGGCACACCGCGAAGTAACATTGTTCGGCCAGGGCTTTCTCGGCCAGGGTCAGTTTGCCGTCGGCGTACTGGGCGGCCACGTCGCTCATGTAGTGGGTGGCGCGCCAGTAGGTTTCGGTGACCATTTCGATGTCGGTCGGACCGAGCAGGTCAACCAGCCACTGCACGGTTTCCGGCAGTGCTTCCTTGTTCTCGATCTGCGGCACGTCGTCGTTGTGCTTCTCGACGTCGGTCACCTGCACCACCAGCATGGCGTGGTGCGCGGTCAGCGAGCGGCCGCTTTCGGAGAAGATGTGCGGATGCGGCAAGGCCTGCGCGTCGCAGAACTCTTTGAGCATGCCGACCACGACACCGGCGTAGTCATCCATGTCGTAGTTGATCGAACTGGCGTTGCGCGAGTGGGTACCGTCGTAGTCGACGCCCAGGCCGCCACCGACGTCGATGTGATCGACCGGCAGACCGAGGTTGCGCAGCTCGCCGTAGTAACGGATCGCTTCCTTGAAGCCGTGCTGGTAGTCAGCGAGGTTGGCGATCTGCGAACCCATATGGAAGTGCAGCAGGCGGATGCCCTGATCCAGGCCCGCCGCGCGGAAGCGCTCGACCACGGACAGCAGTTGCGCCGCCGACAGGCCGAACTTGGATTTCTCACCACCGGTGTCCGCCCACTTCGACGATGCCAGCGACGACAGACGCACGCGCAGGCCGACCTGCGGCTTGACCTTCAGCGAGGCGGCTTCTTCGATCACCAGACCGACTTCGGATTCTTTCTCGATCACGATGAACACGTTGTGACCGAGCTTCTGGCCCATGAGCGCCAGACGGATGAACTCGCGGTCCTTGTAACCGTTGCAGACGATGGTGCCGCCCTTCGGCGCCAGCGCCAGCACCGCCAGCAGCTCAGGCTTGGAGCCGGCTTCCAGACCGATGGAAACGTTCTGGGTGGCGATGATGTTCTCGATCACCGCTTCCTGCTGGTTGACCTTGATCGGGTACAGCGCGGTGTATTTGCTCTGGTATTCCAGACGCTCGATGTTCGCATCGAAAGCGCCGGTCAGCTGACGGACGCGGTCTTGCAGAATGTCGGGGAAACGCACCAGCAGCGGCAGGGACAAGCCACTTTTGCGCAACTGGTCGACTTGTTCGAACAGATCGATGGGCGAGCTGCTCGGGCCGTTCGGACGAACTTCGACGCGACCGGCGTCATTGATCGCGAAATACCCGGCCCCCCAATGGCGAATCCCGTAAACACTGCGGCTGTCCGCAACTGTCCATTGGCTGCCATCGTCTTTGCGTGTGCGTCGTACGGACATCGAAGTCCCCTATAAAGAAGTCATAGTGCGTCGCCTGATCTCAGGCCGGCGCAGTCTAAAGAATGAAAATGACGGTTCGTCAGCGGGGCGGTAGACCGCGCTGACAGCGTTGAGTTTAGAAACCGGTCATGAACAGGCTCTGTGAAAACCATGGAAACGACGTCAGGCCCAGGAACTCTGGAGCTGAATCAAGCCGCCGGTGGGTTTCACAGAGGCTGCTAGCCGCCGGACTTCTTCGCCTTGAAACCGTGCTTGACCAACTCGGCCAGGAGCAGCTCGACATGGTCGCCCTGAATCTCGATGATCCCGTCTTTCAACGCACCGCCGGTACCGCAACGTTTCTTCAACGTTGTCGCCAGCTCCTTGAGCGCGTCTTCGGCCAGAGGCACGCCGGTGATGGTGGTCACCGTCTTGCCGCCACGGCCCTTGCTCTCGCGGCGCACGCGGGCAATGCCGTCGCCGGCCGGGATCACGGTTTGTTTGCAGATACAGGCGTCCACCGGCTTGCTGCATTCCGGGCAATGACGACCTGCGTCGGTGGAAAATACCAGGCCGCCCAGGGCGGCGAAGGATGCGGCTTTTTTGGCCACCGGCAATCCTCTCGGGAGGACAAAGACTGATCGCAGCCTTGGGCAAGGCTATCGACCGCGAAGCCCCACTCAGGCAGGGGCAGCGCTACTGTGCCATGAGCTCCTGAAAGCGGGCCGGCACAGCTTGAAAAGGTCGCGCAGTGTAACGGCAAAAACGCCGATTGCTAAGTGCCAATCGGCGCCAATTTATGTGTTCTTTGCGACGTCGCTTTGCTGAGCCTTCAGATAGCGTTTCAACGCGGCCAGAGAGTCCGGGCAATAAGGCTTTTGCTGGATTTCCAGCATGACCTGCTCGACCGGAATAAAGCGCGCTTCGAGCACTTCTTCCGGCTGCAGGATCAGCGGCCCGTCCCACACCGCCGAAAACGCCGAACACCAGAGGCGATTGCCGGTGTCTGCGAAGTAGAAATGGTCGTGGGCCGTCAGCTCGACGCCGCTCACTCCCAATTCTTCTTCCAGTTCACGGGCCGCCGACTCGGCGTAGGTCTCGTTCGCCTGCACCATACCGCCTGCCGCCACGTCCCAGTAACCGGGATAGATGGCTTTGCTCAACGTGCGCCGATGCACGCAGAGTTCACCGGCGGAGTTGAACAGCATGATGTAGGTGCCACGGCCGATCAGTCCGCGCTCGCGCAGGTCGGAGCGCACCAGGGCGCCGAGCAGGTTGTCCTGCTCGTCGACCCAGGCGATCTGTTCGGCATCCGAGGCGGCGCGGTGGGCCGCCTCTTTGGCGCTCTCGTCCATGACTCAGCCCTGATTGAGCAGTTGACGCAAATCGATCACGGCGGCGTTGGCTCGGGAAATATAGTTGGCCATGACCAGCGAGTGGTTGGCCAGCACACCGAAGCCGCTGCCGTTGAGGATCATCGGGCTCCAGATCGGCTCCTGCGACGCCTCCAGCTCACGAATGATCTGACGCACGCTGACGGTCGCGTTCTTCTTCGCCAGCACGTCGGCGAAATCGACCTCGATTGCGCGCAGCAGGTGCGACAGCGCCCAGGCCTGGCCGCGGGCTTCGTAGAACACGTTGTCGATCTGCATCCACGGAGTCTCGACGACTTCCTCGTCGACCTGCGGCACTTCACCCACCGCCGGCACTTCGGTTTTCAGCGCGGTGTTGAGCTTGACCCGGCCAACGCTGGCCGACAGGCGTTGCGACAGCGAACCGAGACGGGTGCCCACATCGCCCAGCCAGTTGTTCAGGTTGTCGGCGCGGGCGTAGAACAGCGCGTTTTTCTGGGTCGGGTCGGAGAGGCGCGCCTGATAACGGCTCAGGGAATTGATGCCTTCCTGATATTCCGACTCGCTGGACGGCAGGATCCAGCTCTTGTTGTCGAAGTTGAAGCGCGGCTCGGCCTTGGCCAGGTCGGCGTCTTCAGCCGATTGCGACTGCGAACGGGCGAAATCCTTGCGCAGGGCACGGGTCAGATCGCGGACCTGCACCAGCACGCCGTATTCCCAGCTCGGCATGTTGTCCATCCACAGGCCTGGCGGGAAACGGTCGTTGGAAATGTAACCGCCCGGCTTGTCGAGCAACGTGCCGGCCACGGTTTTCAGGGTTTCGACGGTGGTGTAGCCGACCACCATCTGCTTGCCCTCTTTCTCGGCGGCAACCTGGGCGTTCTGCGCCACGGGAAACAGCGCCGGCTCCTGGCTCCAGTACCAGCCCAGGCCGATGGTCACCAACAGGTAAATGGCGACCAGCGTGGCCAGCGCCCGGCTGAACAACAGCCCGCCGACATAGCTGCGGGCGGCCGACTTGGGCTCGGCGGCACGTTCAGGCGCGCTGCCCGCGCGGTTCTTCCAGTCCAGCATGGCGATATCCTTTCAATCTTGGGTTCAACGGTTCGACCACAACCATACAACAACGTGCCTCGACCGGGCACCCGTCAATATTGACAGGCGTTGTCTCGCCACCCGACACGAGGCCCGGACAGGCCGCCCTAAGGGATTCCCCGATATCCGATTCACCACCAATTCGATGCCGATACCCGCAACGCGACAGCACAAACACCCTGCCCCACCTTTCTCATCCTCCGAGAAATTCACCGGCGCACAGATCGGCAAATGCCCGGTAGATGGGACTTCCCCGACGATCAGGTTCAAATTGAAACCCGGCAGTCAGAAACTGAATGACGTCGTACCGCAGATTATTGACGTACGACACTCATGTAAGGGAAAAGAGGTGCTAGCATAGAGCCACCAGTCGATCTCAGCATGCACCCTAACTAGTAGTCAGGATATGACCGAGCCAGAAGACCCCAGCCGCGAGCGCCTCAAGCACCACTTTGCCCAGCGGGTAATTCATCAGGCACGTCAGATTCTTGAGATATGGCAGCGCCTGCAACGCAGTGAGTGGTCCACTGCCGATCTCGCCGAACTGAGCGAGGCCAATCTGCGCCTGCTGCGTTTTGCCGAGCGCTTCGAACAGCCCGAACACACGCAGCTGGCCCGCCACATCAGCCAGTCGCTGGAAGCGGTGGACGCCAATCGCGGGCGCCTGAGCAGCGGCCTGATCACCGATCTCAACCGTTTGATGCAGCGCTTGTCGCGCACCGGCCTGCGCCATGGCGATCAGCTTGATCAGACCTTTCTGCCGCCCCTGCGCAAACCGATCTACGTGATGCTGCAGGATCACGACCGCGCCGAGCGGCTGGCCAAGCAGCTGGAGTTTTTCGGTCTGAGCGCCCAGGCGCTGGACAGCGTGTCGGCGTTTCGCTCCTCGATGGTCGAGCGCCTGCCGGCCGCGATTGTCATGGACGTGGATTTCAGCGGCGCCGGCGTCGGCCTGAAACTGGCCGCCGAAGCTCAGCAAGGTCTGGAAGAACCGCTGCCGCTGCTGTTCTTCAGCCTGCACGAAACCGACACCCCGACCCGCCTCGCGGCGGTGCGCGCCGGTGGCCAGGAATTCCTCACCGGCACCCTCGAAGCCTCGAGCCTGCTGGAGAAGATCGAAGTCCTGACCTGCGTCGCCCAGTACGAACCCTATAAAGTGCTGATCATCGACGACTCCCGCGCCCAGGCCCTGCACACCGAACGCCTGCTCAACAGCGCCGGGATCGTCACCCGCACCTTGATCGAACCGATCCAGGCCATGGCCGAGCTGGCGGACTTCCAGCCGGATCTGATCATCCTCGACATGTACATGCCGGCTTGCACCGGCACCGAGCTGGCCAAGGTCATCCGCCACAACGACCGCTACGTCAGCGTGCCGATCATTTACCTGTCGGCCGAAGACGATCTGGACAAGCAACTCGACGCCATGAGCGAAGGTGGCGATGACTTCCTGACCAAGCCGATCAAGCCGCGCCACCTGATCACCACTGTGCGCAACCGCGCCGCCCGCGCGCGCAACTTGAAGGCACGGATGGTCCGCGACAGCCTCACCGGCCTGTACAACCACACGCACATTCTGCAATTGCTCGAAGACTGCTCGTTCCGCGCCCGCCGTGAGAACAAGCCGCTGAGCTTTGCGATGCTCGACATCGACCACTTCAAGCGGGTCAATGACAGCCACGGCCATCCCATGGGCGATCGGGTGATCAAGAGCCTGGCGCTGTTTCTCAAGCAGCGTCTGCGCAAGACCGACTTCATCGGCCGTTACGGCGGCGAGGAATTCGCCATCGTCATGCCGGACACCGATATAGAAGCGGCGCACAAAGTGCTCGACGAAATCCGCCAGCGCTTTGCCGAAATTCACTATCCGGCCCAGCCGCAGGATCTGTGGTGCACCTTCAGTGCCGGCGTGGTGGAAATGCACGACGACTCCGACAGCCTGATGATGGCCAGCCAGGCCGACGAGGCGCTGTACCGCGCCAAGGGCGAAGGACGCAACCGGGTGCAGACCGCGCGCGACTCAAAGCAAAGTGCCACTTTTTCATCGGATTCGACCCAATCGGTCATAACCCTGTAACAGAACCGCAATAAATTCAGGCGCTTACCATTCTGCCGTTGGTAGCCGTCATGCGCCTGAAGTTGCTCACCAATCTCAATACTCTGTTGCTGGTCGCCGTCTGCGTGGCCCTCGGCGCCACGCTGTGGTGGTCGCAGAAAGCCCTGGAGCGCCCGTATCTGTTGATGGAGCGTTACCTGGGACTGTCGCAGCAATTTCAGAATGACGTGGCACGCAACGTCGAGGATTACCTCGCCAGCGGCGACGCCCTGCGCCTGAGCAGCGCCAGCCAGGCCATCGATCAATTGCAGAAAGAACTCGGCGAGCTGCCGCCCGCGCTGGCCGACACACTGCGCCCGAGCCTCACCGGCCTCGACGAATTCAGCAAGACCGACCTGCTGGCCGCCGGCAAACTGGCCGGTGATCCGCAGGCCCTGCTGTTGCAGGCTGAGCGCGAATTGAGCGCCAGCCTCGACCAGCTCAGCACCTACGCCGGCGGCAACGCGACCTACCTGACGCCCCTGCTGGTCGCATCTCAGCATCTGGGCAAACTGTCGCTGGCCCGGGACAAACTGGTCAGCAGCGGACGCAGTGAACTGGCCGCCGATGTCGAGCGCGAAGTCAGCAACATCCGCACCCAGGCCCAGACGATCGACGCCCTGCCCTTGCTCGGCGTGGTCGCCAGCAGTGAGTCCGGCAGCGACGATTTCGCCGCGATGATGGGCATTGAAAGCACGGAAAAAGCCGCTGCCGAAGACGCCGGCGTCGGCCTCAAACGCGAGCTCAACAGTTTGCTCGGCCGTTACCCGGCCGAGCTGGCGCGCACCCGCGAGCAGATCCAGAAACGCACCGACCTGAGCACCGCGACCCACCAGAAAATCGCTGCCGTGCAGCAGGCCATCGCTGGTCTCGAACCCGTGGTGCGTGCCCAGCACGGGCAGATCCAGGGCGAAGTGCGGCTGATGCAAGGCGTGATGATCGGCCTGATCCTGCTGATCGCGCTGCTGATCGACACCCTGCAGCGACGCCTGGCCCGCACCCTGACCAACCTCGCCCCAGCGCTGTCGACCTGGGCCGAAGGCGATTTCAGCCGCGACATTCATCTGGGTAAGACCAACCGCGAACTGCACGACATCGAAGCCTCGCTCAATCGTCTGCGTGCCTATCTGGTGGATCTGGTCGGGACGATTCGCGGCAATGCCGAGCAAGTGGCCGGCAGCAGCCGCACCCTCGCCGAACTGAGCAATGACTTGCACAGCGGCGCCGAACATCAGGCCGGCGATACCGCGCTGATCCGTGATTCCCTCGGCGAACTGGAAGCGACCATCCAGCAAGTGGCCGGCGATGCGCGCCAGGCCGCCGACGCCAGTCGTCATGCCGGACTGGCCGTCGAACATGGGCAACAAGTGATCGGCCAGAGCCTCACTGGTCTGCACGCACTGGTCGGCGAAGTGCAAGGCAACGCGCAGATGATCGAACACCTGGCCGAAGAGTCGGCAACCATCGGCGGCGTGCTGACGGTGATCCGCTCGATTGCCGACCAGACCAACCTGCTGGCGCTCAACGCGGCGATCGAAGCCGCCCGCGCCGGGGAGATGGGCCGTGGTTTTGCCGTGGTGGCCGAAGAGGTCCGATCACTGGCGCAACGCACCGCCGGCGCCACCGCGGAAATCCAGACCCTGATTGCCGGCCTGCAAACCGCCGCCCGGCAATCGGTCGAGGGCATGCGCGCGCAGGTCGAACACGCCGAGGCCACGGCCAATCAGGCGCAATCGGCGGACGGGGCACTGGACAAGATTGTCGGCGCGATCCAGACCATCTCCGACACGGCCGTCCGCATCGCCGACATCACCGCCCAACAGAGCGGCGCGGTCAGCGAGATCCGCGATCACAGCGAGCGTATTCACCAATTGGGCGGGGACAATCTGCTGCGCATCGGTCAGGGCCGCGAGCAAGGCGAGAACCTGCTGTTACTGGGCGGTCAGCTGCACACCGCCGTGCAGGCGTTCCGCGTGTGACACACAGCGCAGGGCCAAGTCCGCTATCATTCCCGCACCTTTGATTCGCGAGATTGTCATGCGCCGTCTGCTCTGCCTGCTGTTTTTCGTCTTCGCCCTGCCGGCCGGCGCCGCCGGTCTGTTCGACAGCAAACCCAGCGCCACGCTTGGCTCGGTCAACAACAGCGCCGATTTCCTGCCGGTGCGCGAAGCCTTTCAACTGAGCCTGGTCGAGAGCACGCCGCAATCGGTCAAACTGCGCTTCGTCGCCACCGAAGGCTATTACCTCTACCGCCATCGCTTCCAGTTTCGTGCCGAGCCTGCCGAGGTAAAACTTGGCGCCGCACAACTGCCCCAAGGCGAACAGAAACACGACGAGTATTTCGGCGACGTCGAGGTCTACCACGGCATTCTCGATGTGGAGCTGCCGCGCAATGATTCCCGGGCGTTTACGTTGGCCGTCACCTATCAGGGCTGTGCCGACAAGGGTTTGTGCTACCCACCGGAAACCGAACGCCTGAGCATCGAGGGCAACGCAGCGGCAAGTGACGCGTCCGCTCCGGTGACGGATTGGGACTGGCGTGATCTGGCGCTGTTCTTCCTGGCGGGCCTGGGCCTGACCTTCACGCCTTGTGTGTTGCCGATGCTGCCGATCCTGTCCGGCGTGGTGTTGCGCGGGCAGGTCGGCGGTTGGCGCGGCTTCAATCTGTCGCTGGCTTATGTGCTGCCGATGGCGGCGTGCTTCGCGCTGCTTGGCGCGCTGATGGGGCTGTTCGGCGCGCAACTGAATTTGCAGGCGCGGCTGCAATCGGCGTGGGTGCTGGTGCCGTTTGCGATGTTCTTTGCGGTGTTCGCGCTGGCGATGTTCGGCGTGTTCGAGCTGAAACTGCCGCACTTCATCAGCAGCCGCCTCGACCGGATCGCCGGGCGTACTGAAGGCGGCTCGCTGTGGGGCGCGGCGGTGTTGGGCGTGGTGTCGAGTCTGCTGGTATCCCCGTGTGTTTCCGCCCCGCTGGCCGGCGCGCTGCTTTATATAAGCGCCAGCGGCGATGCGCTGGGCGGCGGCCTGAAGCTGTTCATGCTCGGGCTGGGCATGGGCGCGCCGCTGTTGCTGGTGGCCACCGGCGGCGCAGCGTGGCTGCCGAAAAGCGGGCCGTGGATGATGTACGTGAAGAACGGCATCGGCGTGTTGCTGCTCGGGTTGGCCATCGGGTTGCTCAGCCGGGTGTTGCCGGGGCAGATCACCTTGCTGCTGATCGGCCTGCTGGCCGGCGGTGTCGGCCTGTTCCTCGGCGCTCTGGAATTCGTCTACAAACCGCCGCGCAAACGCCTCGGCCAGTTGCTCGGCATGTTCCTGCTGTTTTATGCGCTGGCCTGCTGGTACGGCGCGTTCAGCGGGCAGACCGACCCGCTGAATCCGATAGCCCCGGCACGCCTTGCCGACAGTGGCTCGACCGCGCAAAACAGCGGTTCGTGGCAGACCGTCAGCACCCCGGCGGAACTGGATCGAGTGCTGCTCGAAGCGAAAACCGCCGGCACCCCGCTGCTGCTCGACTGGTACGCCGACTGGTGCATCAGCTGCAAAGTCATCGAACACGAAGTGCTCAATGACGCGACAGTCGTCGATCGGCTCAAGGGCTATCGGCTGATCCGCTTCGATATCACCGCGAGCAACGCCGAACAGCGCACCCTGCTCGACCGCTACAGCCTGTTTGGCCCACCGGCGCTGATGTTCTTCGGCAAGGACGGGGTGGAACGTCGCGATGTGCGGGTGATCGGCGAGATCAACGCCAGCGACTTCGCCGAACGTGTCGCCAAAGCGAATGACCGGATTTAATCAGTCAGTCACATATTTTGCGCAAACATCGGTCATCGTGCTGGCTATTGCAGAGAACTGGACAGTCACAAAGTCTTTGCGGCATAGTCGCCGGGTTCTGACGAAGGCTCACCCATAACAAGGAACACGCAGATGGCAACGCTACTGGTGCTGCACGGCCCCAACCTGAACCTGCTCGGCACCCGGGAACCCGGGACCTACGGGTCGACCACCCTGGCGCAGATCAATCAGGATCTGGAACGCCGCGCCCGTGAAGCCAGCCATCATCTGCTGTATCTGCAAAGCAACGCCGAGTACGAATTGATCGACCGCATCCACGCCGCACGCGGCGAGGGCGTGGACTTCATTCTGATCAACCCGGCAGCATTTACACACACAAGTGTCGCATTACGTGACGCGCTGCTGGGAGTGAGCATCCCATTCATCGAAGTGCATTTGTCCAACGTGCACAAACGCGAACCTTTCCGCCATCACTCTTACTTCTCCGACGTAGCGGTAGGAGTGATCTGCGGCCTTGGCGCCAGCGGTTATCGACTGGCCCTGGAGGCTGCACTAGAGCAGCTTGAACAACAAGCTATACGCCCCTGACCGACCCTTGGGAGTTGATGATTCATGGATATCCGTAAAGTTAAGAAACTGATCGAATTGCTGGAAGAGTCCGGCATCGACGAGCTCGAGATCAAGGAAGGCGAAGAGTCCGTACGCATCAGCCGTCACAGCAAGACCCCGGCGCAGCAGTATTACGCACCGGCTCCGATGCAGGCTCCGGCCGCTGCACCTGCCGCCGCTGCCGCTCCGGTTGCTGCTGCAGCAGCTCCGGCTGCCGCTGCTGCTCCAGCGCTGAACGGCACCGTTGCCCGTTCGCCGATGGTCGGCACCTTCTATCGCAAATCTTCACCAACCTCGCCGTCCTTCGTTGAAGTCGGCCAGACCGTGAAGAAAGGCGACACCCTGTGCATCGTCGAAGCCATGAAGATGATGAACCACATCGAAGCTGAAACCAGCGGTGTGATCGAGTCCATCCTCGTCGAAGACGGCCAGCCGGTTGAGTACGACCAACCGCTGTTCACCATCGTTTGAACTGCGGAGAGCCTTTGATGACTGCGAAGTTGGAAAAAGTTCTGATCGCTAACCGCGGTGAGATCGCCCTGCGGATTCTGCGTGCCTGCAAAGAGATGGGCATCAAGACCGTCGCCGTTTACTCCAAGGCCGACAAAGAGCTGATGCACCTGGGTCTGGCAGACGAATCCGTCTGCATCGGCCCGGCTTCTGCCGCTCAGTCCTACCTGCACATCCCGGCCATTATCGCGGCCGCCGAAGTGACTGGCGCTACCGCCATTCACCCAGGCTACGGTTTCCTCGCGGAAAACGCTGATTTCGCCGAGCAGGTCGAGAACTCCGGCTTCGCCTTCATCGGCCCGAAAGCCGAAACCATTCGCCTGATGGGCGACAAGGTATCGGCCAAGCACGCGATGATCGAAGCGGGCGTGCCAACCGTTCCAGGTTCCGACGGCCCGCTGCCGGAAGACGAGGAAACGGCACTGCGCATCGGTCGTGAAGTCGGCTACCCGGTGATCATCAAGGCCGCCGGCGGCGGTGGTGGTCGCGGCATGCGCGTGGTGCACAAGGAAGAAGACCTGATCGCCTCGGCGAAACTGACCCGCTCCGAAGCAGGCGCGGCGTTCGGCAACCCGATGGTCTATCTGGAAAAATTCCTGACCAACCCGCGTCACGTCGAAGTGCAGGTTCTGTCCGACGGCCAGGGCAACGCCATCCATCTGGGTGACCGCGATTGCTCGCTGCAACGCCGTCACCAGAAGGTTCTCGAAGAAGCGCCGGCACCGGGCATCGACGAGAACGCGCGCAAGGAAGTCCTGGCCCGCTGCGTCAAGGCGTGCATCGACATCGGCTACCGTGGCGCCGGCACCTTCGAGTTCCTGTACGAGAACGGTCGTTTCTACTTCATCGAAATGAACACCCGTGTTCAGGTGGAGCACCCGGTTTCGGAAATGGTCACCGGTATCGACATCGTCAAGGAGATGCTCAGCATCGCCGCTGGCAACAAGCTGTCGTATACCCAGGATGATGTGGTCATCCGCGGTCACTCGCTGGAATGCCGGATCAACGCTGAAGATCCAAAGACCTTCATGCCGAGCCCGGGTACGGTCAAGCATTTCCACGCTCCAGGCGGCAACGGCGTTCGCGTCGATTCGCACCTGTACAGCGGTTATGCCGTTCCGCCGAACTACGACTCGCTGATCGGCAAGCTGATCACTTACGGCGCGACCCGCGACGAAGCCATGGCCCGCATGCGCAATGCCCTGGACGAAATCGTGGTCGACGGGATCAAGACCAACATCCCGCTGCACCGTGATCTGACCCGTGACGAAGGCTTCTGCAAAGGGGGCGTGAACATTCACTACCTCGAGCACAAGCTGGCTGGCGAGAAGCACTAAGCTTCAGCCCGCACCAGACAAGGCCGCCTTCGGGCGGCTTTGTTGTTTCCGAAGGTTTCATCTGCTCACACATTCCCCGCTCCCACAAAACCGTCGCGCTCGCGTAAACTTGCGCGCTTCTCGCAGGCCGCTAGGCTGCAATCAATCTTTTTCACAGGTGCCCGCCATGCCTTGGCTGCAAGTCCGTCTCGCCATCAGCCCAGAACAAGCCGAAACCTACGAAGACGCTTTCCTTGAAGTGGGCGCCGTTTCGGTGACCTTCATGGACGCCGAAGATCAGCCGATCTTCGAACCGGAACTCAATACCACCCCGCTGTGGGCGCACACCCACCTGCTGGCCCTGTTCGAGGGCGGCACCGAAGCCGCTCCGGTACTGGCCCATCTGGAACTGCTGACTGGCAGCCCGCTGCCCGAGCACCACAGCGAAGTGATCGAAGACCAGGACTGGGAACGCAGCTGGATGGACGGTTTCCAGCCAATGCGTTTCGGTCAGCGCCTGTGGATCGTGCCGAGCTGGCACGCCGCACCGGAGCCGGACGCGGTCAACCTGCTGCTGGACCCGGGCCTGGCATTCGGCACCGGCACCCACCCGACCACCGCCCTGTGCCTGGAATGGCTGGACGGCCAGGACCTGAAAGACTGCAACGTGCTGGACTTCGGCTGCGGCTCGGGGATTCTGGCGATTGCCGCCCTGCTGCTCGGCGCGAAAGAAGCCGTCGGCACCGACATCGACGTGCAGGCACTCGAAGCCTCCCGCGACAACGCCGGGCGCAACAACATCGCTGACGAACTGTTCCCGCTGTACCTGCCGGAAGACCTGCCGCAGGTCAAAGCCGACGTACTGGTCGCCAACATTCTGGCCGGTCCGCTGGTTTCCCTGGCGCCGCAACTGTCCGGCCTGGTCAAGTCCGGCGGGCGCCTGGCGCTGTCCGGGATCCTCGCCGAACAAGGTGACGAAGTCGCTGCCGCCTACGCGCAGGACTTCGATCTCGACCCGATCGCCAATCGTGATGGCTGGGTGCGCATCACCGGCCGTCGGCGCTAGAATGACCGCCTGCTCAATCCGGATCGCCGCATGACCGACAGCTTCGTCACCCAGTGCCCGCATTGCCAAACCAGTTTCCGTGTCAGCCACGCTCAGTTGAGCGTGGCCCGCGGGGTGGTTCGTTGCGGCTCCTGCCTGCAAGTGTTCAATGCCGCCAAGCAATTGCTGGAGCAACACGCAGGCAAGGAAGCGGTCACGCCAGTGGCGCCGTTGATCAGCGAACCACCGCCGATCAGCGAGCCTGCGCCTGTCGAGCCGCCGGCCATCGTCGAAGCGCCCGAGCCGCGCGCCACCAGCCAGAAGCAATGGAGCGCCGCCGAGCTGGATCTGGACAGCCTGGATCTGGACGAAGAACTGGCCCGCCTCGAACAACGGGAAATCCAGCCGACCACCGAGTTCGGTCGCCCGCGCGAAGACGCCCTGAGCGCTCGCCGCGATAGCCACGAACCGGAAGACACGACGTGGCCGGACAGCCTGTTCAGCGAACCGGCAGATGAGCGCGCACCCGAAGTCGAAGATGAACCCGACGTCGTCGAGCCCGAGCCGATCAAACCGGAGCGCACTGAACCTTCGCTGTCGCTGGAGCCGGTGGATCTCGATGACGAACCGCCGATCCCGCAACTGCGTCTGCACGATCCGATCGACCCGAATGCCCGCCGCGAACGCCTGTCGGCCAGCGACGACGTCGACGACGAACTGCCACTGATCGAACCTGCGCGCAAAAAACGCGAACGTGTCGAATCCAGTGTTCGCGCCGAAGCCTTGCAGGATCTGACCGATGATCCGCTGCAACTGGACTGGCAGAAACGCCGCTCGCCCTGGGGCCGCCGCCTGCTCTGGCTGTTGCTGATCGTACTCGCCGCTGCCGGCCTGGGCGGACAGTACATCGCCTATCACTTCGATGAACTGGCGCGTCAGGATCAATACCGGCCGTGGTTCCAGCAACTGTGCCCGCAAATCGGCTGCACGGTGCCGTCCAAGGTCGATATCGCCAAGATCAAGAGCAGCAATCTGGTGGTGCGCAGCCACCCGGAATTCAGCGGTGCGCTGGTGGTGGACGCGATCATTTATAACCGCGCGCCGTTCTCGCAGCCGTTTCCGCTGCTGGAGCTGCGCTTCGCCGACCTCAACGGTCACCTGATCGCCAGTCGTCGCTTCAAACCCGGCGAATACCTCAACGGCGACCTCGAAGGCATGGCGGAAATGCCGCCGCAGACGCCGATCCACATCGCCCTGGACATCCTCGATCCAGGCCCGAAAGCCGTGAACTACAGCCTGAGTTTCCACTCGCCCGAGTGAAACGCTTCACCGCTCCCGGATTGACGACAGTTTTCTGACTGCGCAGCGCACGACCAAACCGGCGGTAATAACAGAATAACTGTTCAGATTTTGTTCAATTCAGCCTTTATCCAGTCATCGAGAGCGGGTATCATGCCAACCCTTTTTCGAACTCTCATGATCCGGCCCCACTTCAGGGAAGTCCTATGTCGGCGGTACGCATCGGCCCATATACATTGCAGAACGGCTTGATCCTCGCCCCGATGGCGGGTGTCACCGACCAGCCCTTTCGTCAGCTGTGCAAGCGTCTGGGCGCAGGGCTTGTAGTCTCGGAAATGGTCACCAGTGACATGAGCCTGTGGAACACCCGCAAGTCGCGCATGCGCATGATCCACGAAGGCGATCCCGAGCCACGCTCGGTGCAGATCGCCGGTGGCGATGCGCAGATGCTGGCGGATGCTGCCCGGGCCAACGTCGAACTGGGCGCACAGATTATTGATATCAACATGGGTTGCCCGGCGAAGAAGGTCTGCAACAAGGCCGCCGGCTCCGCGTTGTTGAAGGATGAGGCACTGGTTACCGAGATCCTGAACGCCGTCGTGGCGGCAGTTGATGTGCCGGTGACCCTGAAGATCCGCACCGGATGGGATCGCGACAACAAGAACGGCCTGACCGTGGCGAAGATCGCCGAGCAGGCCGGGATCACGGCGCTGGCGGTGCATGGCCGCACCCGCGCCGACCTGTACACCGGCGAAGCCGAGTACGACACCATTGCCGCGATCAAGCAGGCGGTGTCGATTCCGGTCTTTGCCAACGGCGACATCGTATCGCCGGAAAAGGCCCGCTACGTGCTCGACGCGACCGGTGCCGATGGCCTGTTGATCGGCCGAGCTGCCCAGGGGCGGCCATGGATTTTTCGCGAGATCGAACACTTCCTGCGTACCGGCGAAAAACTGCCGGCGCCGGAGCTGATCGAGGTGGAACGCATTCTGCTTGAGCATCTGGCCGCCCTTCACACCTTCTATGGGGACGTGATGGGCGTGCGAATTGCCCGCAAGCATGTGGGCTGGTATCTCGCAACCTTGCCGGGCGCCAGGGAGTTTCGCGCCCACTTCAATCGTTTGGATGGTACGGAAACACAATGCGCCAACGTTCGGGAGTTCTTCGCCGAACGTTACAAGAGCCTGACAGGGGACGGAGAAGGGGTGGCCGCATGACGATGATGACCGAGACTTTAGTGAGTGGAACAACACCCGTGAGCGACAACGTGAATTTGAAACAGCACCTCAATACCCCGAGCGAAGAAGGCCAGACCCTTCGCGGGAGTGTCGAGAAGGCGCTGCACAATTATTTCGCCCACCTTGAGGGCGCGTCCGTCACGGACGTGTACAACCTGGTGCTCTCCGAAGTCGAGGCTCCCCTGCTCGAAAGCGTGATGAACTACGTCAAGGGCAACCAGACCAAGGCCAGCGAGCTGCTCGGACTGAACCGCGGCACGCTGCGCAAGAAACTCAAGCAGTACGATCTGCTGTAAGCATTCAATCAAACCAGAAAGGCGCCCGCGTAAAACCGGTCGCCTTTTTTGCTGACTTCCCTTGCTTTTGATGGAAATTGAGATGACCGACCAGACTACCCGCCTGCCGATCCGCCGCGCCTTGATCAGTGTTTCCGACAAGACCGGGATCCTCGAATTCGCCAGGGAGCTGGAAGCCCTGGGCGTGGAAATCCTTTCCACCGGCGGGACCTTCAAGCTGCTGCAGGACAACGGCGTGGCCGCAGTGGAAGTCGCGGATTACACCGGTTTCGCAGAGATGATGGACGGTCGGGTGAAAACCCTGCACCCGAAAATCCACGGCGGGATCCTCGGTCGTCGCGGTATCGACGACGCCATCATGAACGAGCACGGCATCAAGCCGATCGATCTGGTAGCCGTCAACCTGTACCCGTTCGAAGCCACCATCAGCAAGCCAGGCTGCGACCTGCCGACCGCCATCGAGAACATCGACATCGGCGGCCCGACCATGGTCCGTTCGGCGGCGAAAAACCACAAAGACGTGGCCATCGTGGTGAATGCCAGCGATTACGCCAACGTCCTGGAAAACCTCAAGGCCGGCGGCCTGACCTACGCTCAGCGTTTCGACCTGATGCTCAAGGCGTTCGAACACACCGCCGCCTACGACGGCATGATCGCCAACTACATGGGCACCGTGAACCAGGCCGCTGACACCCTCAGCACCGAAGGCCGCAGCGAATTCCCGCGCACCTTCAACAGCCAGTTCATCAAGGCCCAGGAAATGCGCTACGGCGAGAACCCGCACCAGAGCGCGGCGTTCTACGTTGAAGCCAAGCCTGCCGAAGTCGGCATCGCCACCGCGACCCAACTGCAAGGCAAGGAACTGTCGTACAACAACGTGGCCGACACCGACGCCGCGCTGGAATGCGTGAAGAGCTTCGTCAAACCGGCCTGCGTGATCGTCAAGCACGCCAACCCGTGCGGCGTGGCCGTGAGCCCGGACGCCGAAGGCGGCATCCGTCAGGCCTACGAACTGGCCTACGCCACTGACACCGAATCGGCGTTCGGCGGCATCATCGCCTTCAACCGTGAACTGGATGCCGAGACCGCCAAGGCGATCGTCGAGCGTCAGTTCGTTGAAGTGATCATCGCCCCAAGCGTAAGCGAAGAAGCCCGCGCCATCGTTGCAGCCAAGGCCAACGTGCGCCTGCTGGCCTGCGGCGAGTGGTCGGCCGATCGCGTTCCGGCCTGGGACTACAAGCGCGTCAACGGCGGTCTGCTGGTACAGAGCCGCGACATCGGCATGATCGGCGCCGACGACCTGAAAGTGGTGACCAAGCGCGCCCCGACCGAACAGGAAGTCCACGACCTGATCTTCGCCTGGAAAGTGGCCAAGTTCGTCAAATCCAACGCCATCGTCTACGCCAAGAACCGTCAGACCATCGGTGTCGGCGCCGGCCAGATGAGCCGCGTGAACTCGGCGCGTATCGCGGCGATCAAGGCTGAGCACGCCGGCCTGCAAGTGGCGGGTTCGGTAATGGCGTCGGACGCGTTCTTCCCGTTCCGCGACGGTCTGGACAATGCGGCCAAGGTCGGTATCACGGCGGTGATCCAGCCGGGTGGTTCGATGCGTGATGCTGAAGTGATTGCTGCTGCCGATGAAGCAGGCATTGCCATGGTATTCACCGGCATGCGCCATTTCCGTCACTGATACACAGATTCAAATGTGGGAGCGAGCCTGCTCGCGAATGCAATCTGCCAGCGACGTTGACGTTGACTGACACACCGCTTTCGCGAGCAGGCTCGCTCCCACATAAAGCGCTCCAGCAGCGCCTGACAGAATTTTGAGGTTTTTGAAATGAATGTTTTGATCATTGGCAGCGGTGGCCGCGAACACGCACTGGCCTGGAAAGTGGCTCAGGATCCGCGTGTGCAGAAAGTTTTCGTGGCACCGGGCAACGCCGGCACTGCGATTGAAGCCAAGTGCGAAAACGTCGCCATCGACGTGCTGGCCCTCGAGCAGCTCGCTGACTTCGCCGAGAAAAACGTTTCCCTGACCATCGTCGGTCCGGAAGTGCCATTGGTGGCCGGCGTCGTCGACCTGTTCCGCTCCCGTGGCCTGGACTGCTTCGGTCCGACCGCCGGCGCCGCGCAGCTGGAAGGCTCGAAAGCCTTCACCAAGGATTTCCTGGCGCGCCACAAGATCCCGACGGCCGACTACCAGAACTTCACCGAAATCGAGCCGGCCCTGGCTTACCTGCGTGAAAAAGGCGCACCGATCGTGATCAAGGCCGACGGCCTGGCCGCCGGTAAAGGCGTGATCGTTGCCATGACCCTGGCCGAAGCCGAAGACGCCGTGCGCGACATGCTCGCCGGCAATTCCTTTGGCGACGCCGGTTCGCGCGTTGTCATCGAAGAATTCCTCGACGGCGAAGAAGCCAGCTTCATCGTCATGGTCGACGGCAAGAACGTTCTGCCGATGGCCACCAGCCAGGACCACAAACGCGTCGGCGACGGCGACAGCGGCCCGAACACCGGCGGCATGGGTGCTTACTCCCCTGCACCAGTGGTCACCGCCGACGTGCACCAGCGCGTGATGGACCAGGTGATCTGGCCGACCGTGCGCGGCATGGCCGACGAAGGCAACGTCTACACCGGTTTCCTGTACGCCGGTCTGATGATCGACAAGGCCGGCAATCCGAAGGTCATCGAGTTCAACTGCCGTTTCGGCGATCCGGAAACCCAACCGGTGATGCTGCGTCTGCAATCGAGCCTGGTGCTGCTGGTCGAAGCCGCACTGGCCCAGGCGCTGGACAAGGTTGAAGCACAGTGGGATCCACGTCCGAGCGTCGGCATCGTGCTGGCCGCCGGCGGTTACCCGGGCGACTACGCCAAGGGCGCGCCGATCAACGGTCTGGACGCAGCCGCCGCACTGGAAGGCAAGGTCTTCCACGCCGGTACTGCGCTCAAGGACGGCAAGGTCGTGACGGCCGGTGGTCGGGTGCTGTGCGCCACTGCCATGGGCGCCAGCGTTGGCGCTGCGCAGGAGCAGGCCTACAAACTGGCCAAGGCCATCGACTGGGAAGACTGCTTCTACCGCACCGACATTGGCTACCGCGCCATTGCCCGTGAACGCGGTGAGTCTCAGTAATAAGCTACGCTGTGTTTCCGGCAGGGGCTCATCGCCCTTGCCGGACTGTTCCGACGCTGCGCATCGTTATATTCTGGCATCAACCTACGAAGGGATTTCGCCGTGCGCTGGCTCAGGATTGCCATAGGCTTCACCGTCACGCTGTTGACCTTGCTCTGCATGCTCCCGGCCCAGGCCGCGCAAGGCAGTGGCTGGTCGGTATTGCTTGACGATCAGGGCAACCTCCAGCTGAGCGACATCCGCTCCGCTCGCTACACCAATCAATTCAGCCCTATCGAGCTTGACCGCCTCACCGCGGCCGAACCCGATGGCGCCTTGTGGCTGCGCTTCAGGCTGGCGCCCGGCAAGCACGAACAAGTGCTGCGGATCTTCGCCCCCGACCTGTCGCACCTCAATCTGTATGTCCTCGACGGCGATCGCCTGATCGAACAACGCGACACCGGCACTACCCAGCCCCAGGTGGAACGACCGCTGCCCAGCAGCGACTTCATGCTGCCGCTACCGCAAAGCGACAAACCCCTCGACGTTTACCTGCGACTGGTCTCCGATCACCAGTTGCGCCCGTACATCACTCTGCAATCGGCAGTGATGGCCGCGGCCAATCACAACCAGACGCTGATCTACGGCCTGCTGTTCGGCTGTCTGGCGATGCTGATCCTGCATAACCTGATCCGCTACGCCTACACCCGCTCGCGCAGCAGCCTGTGGCTCGCGGTGTGTGAAGGCCTGTTGAGCCTGAGCCTGTTGCTGCTGCTCAATCTCGCCGGGCCGTGGCTGCCGAACTGGCACGCGATCCAGACTCCCGGCGCCTATCTGGCCCTGCTGCTGACCGCTCCGGCCGGCCTGATGTTCGCCTACCGCTTCTTCGCCCCGCTCGGCCCGCATCCGCTGAACAAGCTGTTGATCGGCGACATCCTGTTCATCGTGATCTGCAGTCTGTTGCTGTTGTTCGTCAACACCCTGCCGCTGAACATCATCACCTACGCGCTGGTGGCCCTGGCCGGGCTGAGCATGTTGCTGGTGGCGTTCTATCACTGGCAGAAAGGCTACCGCCCTGCCCGCTTGTTCGTCGCCGCGATGGTGGTGTTCAACATCGGCACGCTGATCATCCTCCCGGCCCTGCTGGGGCTGACCCTGGTCGCGCCGCAAGGCCTGATCATGACCCTGATGGGTTTCATCTGTATCAGTGGCCTGCTGATGAGCATCGCCCTCGGCGAGCGTCAGCGCAGCATCACCGAAAGCCGTTTCAGCATCAGCCGCGACCTCGCGGCGAGCAACGCCGAGATCAATGCCAAGGCCGAGTTCCTGGCCAAGATCAGCCACGAAATCCGCACGCCGATGAACGGCGTACTGGGCATGACCGAACTGCTGCTCGGCACGCCGCTGTCGGTGAAACAGCGCGATTACGTGCAAACCATCCACAGCGCCGGTAACGAACTGCTGACCCTGATCAACGAGATCCTCGACATCTCGCGACTCGAGTCCGGGCAGATCGAACTCGACGACGTGCAGTTCGACCTCAACGCGCTGATCGACGATTGTCTGAGTATCTACCGCGCCAAGGCCGAACAGCAGAACGTCGAGCTGATCAGTTTTATCCAGCCGCAAGTGCCACGGGTCATCAGTGGCGACCCGACGCGCCTGCGCCAGACGTTGCTGAGCCTGCTGGAAAACGCCCTGAAGAAAACCGAAGAAGGCGAAGTGCTGGTAGTCGTCGCCCTCGACGAACGCAGCGCCGGGCCACGCCTGCGCATTGCCGTGCAGGACAGCGGCCAGCCGATGGATCAGGAAGAACGCGACGCGCTGATGCACGCCGAGTTGCACAGCAAGCACTTCCTGTCGGCCAACCGTCTGGGCGGCAACCTCGGCTTGGTGATCGCCCGCCAATTGATCCGTTTGATGCAGGGCGAGTTCGGCATCAAGAGCGGCGCCAGCCAAGGCAGTACGCTGTGGCTGACCCTGCCGCTGGACCCTGATCGTCTGGAGCACCCGACCTCGGACCTCGACAGCCCGCTGCAAGGCGCACGCGTGCTGGTGGTCGACGACAACGACACCTGCCGCAAGGTGCTGGTGCAGCAATGCAGCGCCTGGGGCCTGAACGTCAGCGCCGTGCCGTCGGGTAAGGAAGCGCTGGCCCTGCTGCGCACCAAGGCGCATTTGCGTGATTACTTCGACGTGGTCCTGCTCGACCAGAACATGCCCGGCATGACCGGCATGCAACTGGCCGCCAAGATCAAGGAAGACCCGAGCCTGAACCACGACATCCTGCTGATCATGCTCACCGGCATCAGCAATGCGCCGAGCAAGATCATCGCGCGCAACTCGGGGATCAAACGCATCCTGGCCAAACCGGTGGCCGGCTACACCCTCAAGACCACGCTCGCCGACGAACTCAACCAGCGCAACCGTGGTCAGGTGGTGTTCCAGCCACAGGTCGCGAGCCCCGCTGCGCCGGTCAAGGTGCCGAGCGATTTCCGCATTCTGGTGGCCGAAGACAACACCATTTCGACCAAGGTGATCCGGGGCATGCTCGGCAAACTCAACCTGCAGCCAGACACCGCCAGCAATGGCGAAGAAGCCTTGCAGGCGATGAAAGCCCAGCGTTACGACCTGGTGCTGATGGACTGCGAAATGCCGATCCTCGACGGCTTCTCCGCCACCCAGCAACTGCGGGCGTGGGAAGTCGGCAATCAGCGCATCCGCACGCCGATCGTGGCGCTGACCGCGCACATCCTCGCCGAGCACAAGGAACGCGCGCGCCAGGCCGGAATGGACGGGCACATGGCCAAACCGGTGGAGCTGTCGCAACTGCGTGAGCTGATCGAGCACTGGGTGGCCCAGCGTGATCAACAGAACCGCGCGACGACGCAACCGTCGTGAGCCGACAGACACGATAGCGCCTGTTAGACTCCCCCGACTTTCCCCGCCAGCGAGCCCGCGCCATGCTCCACGTGTTATTCAGTGTTTACCTGAAGATGCTGGTGCTCTACAGCCCGTTCTTCGTGTTGTCCTGCTTCATCAGCCTGACCCGCGGTTACTCGCGCAAGGAACAACGCCGCCTGGCCTGGAAAGTGGCAGTCGCCACCCTGGTCTCGAGCGTGTTGCTGTATCTGTTCGGGCGGGTGATTTTCGATGTGTTCGGCATCACGGTGGATGCATTCCGCATCGGTGCCGGCAGCGTGCTGTTCATCTCGGCGCTGGGCATGGCGCAGGGCAAGTCGGCCGTGCAGACCGACAACGTGCAGCAGGATGTGACGATCGTTCCGCTGACCATTCCGCTGACTGTCGGCCCCGGCACCATCGGGGCACTGCTGGTGATGGGCGTCAGCCAGCCGCACTGGGATGACAAACTGTTTGCGATCATGAGTATCGCCCTCGCCAGCTTCACGGTGGGTGTGGTGCTTTACTTGTCGAACCGCATCGAACGCATTCTCGGCGATCAGGGTTTGCAGATCGTCAGCCGCCTGATGGGGTTGTTCGTGTGTGCACTGGCGGCGCAGATCATCTTTACCGGGGTCAAAGGCTATCTGGTGCCTTGAACCCTGAAACGAAAAGACCGCCGACGGTAACGTCGGCGGTCTTTTTTCGTCAGTAACCGCGGACCGTCAACCCGCCGACTCGACGGCTTTCTTCGCATCCGCCTGATCGATCAACGCTTTCAGCGTCACGCCCTCGGCGCCTTCCTTGCGCGCCTTCAACCAGCGCACCAGCGTCGACACCTGGCACGGACGCAGGCCATTGATCTCAAGCATCGCATCACCCCGCTGCGAGGGATCTGACGCATCCGCATTGCGCACCAGAACGCAGTGCTCACTGTCGGGGTCGATCAGTACCAGATGATCCTCGACCATCGCCACCTCCAGCTTCTGAGGGACAGTCAGCGTCAGGATCAAACGGCTCATGACCAGCGGGCGGGCCCCCAGCGGATAACGACAGTCCACCACCAGCGAGTCGAGCTTGCGCATGAGCGCCTCCGACAGGTGCCATTTCATCGCACCGCGCCCTACCCGCAAAACGAGCGTGCGCACATCGTCCGGGATCACCGGCAGAAGATCGTAGGCATCCACCCGTCCTTCGAGCACCAGCACGTCACCCGTGCGTTGGACGTAATCCAGCGGCTTGATCTGGCGCAGGCTCGGATAACCCTGCACAACTCGATCCTGCGGATCATGCAGCAAGACATCGGCATGCCGCCGGGTTCCGAGCAGCTGGTAATCCTCAGGCAGGTCGGCAGCGGGGATCTGAACCAGCCGCGCGCTGTCAGCGATGTACCACTGCACACTGGCGTCCTGTGCGGCGATCGAAATGAACGGACGATGCGCTTCGTTCGCCAGCAAGGCCTGCAAGTCGCTGATCAGATGTTCGCCATGGGCCGCCAGCCAATTCTGTTGCACACCGATGATCTGCGGTGGCTCCTGATGCTCCAGTTGCAGCACCACACCTTCGCGCGTCGTGCCCACGAGACCCGCACCGTGGACCCGCACATCGGCAAAGCGCCACGCCGTCCAGAGTCGTTCTGGCCTGGTCAGCATCCGGGTCTGCAACAACTGCGTGCCCTCTCCGAACGCCGACTGCAGATGTTGCGGATCGATAAACGTCTGGCGCCAGACCTCACCACTCTCGGGCTCGAACAGCCATGCCGACAGATTGTCCGGTGTCATGCCCAGCAACCGGAGCTGCGTTTGCTGCGCTTCACACAACAACAAGCGGTTGTCCACGTACCAGGCGTGCAAGCGCGCATCCCCGGCAGCATTGGCAATGCCGACAATAGGGAATTGCTCGACGGCGTATTGCCGGGCGATCGCTTCGAGCGCCAGCCACCATTGCTTGCGTCCCTTGAGCCAGGGTTCTGCCAGGCCGGCAAAATGCAGCTCACCATCAGCGCCGATCCCGAATGACAACCCGTCCTCGGTGCGGGCCTGATAGCCATTGTGCTCAGCCGTCACCTGCTTCAGGCGCTCGGGTTGCACCCAGCGGTGCGACCATTGATTCTGCTCCTGCGCCACAGTGCGCTGCACCCGGCACAGGCTCTGGAACGGTCGGTCGTAAATGACAAACACGTCGCCGTCATCGGCCGGCGTCAGCAGCATCAGCTCGTTCAGGTTCTGGATCGAATCGGGCCAGGCGCGCGCATGGTGACGTCGCGGTACCGGGCGCACGATCAGGTTGTCACGGGTACGGACCCAGGCCATGTCCCGCTCGTTCTCTTCGATCATCCAGCAGACCGAAACATAAGGCGCGAACTGCCAGTCGACCGTGGCAAAGTCTTTGTCCGCATGAACCGGCATGCGCTTCGCCCGATCACCCAGCACCGGAGCCCAATCTGCCAGGCTTTTGCTGTCATCGAACAGCGCTGCGTAAGTCGGTTCAAGCCCGCGAGTGACGGAGCTCAACCACAGCTCACCTTGGTGTATCAGGTAGTTGAGGCGCTCAAACGTGCCGTCTTCATACGTATATTCCTGCACCACATGGATGACACCCTGGCCATCGGCTTCAACACTGCGAATCGAGCTCGCGCCCTCGTGTCGGAAGATCAATCGATAACGATGGCTCAGCAGCCCGGTGTCGGCATCGACCTGGCAGATATCGTAGCCACTCTGATCATGGAAAAACGCCGAGCCGCCGGTGACCACCGAGAACAATCCCTCATCGTCGAACACTTCATCATTGCGGATATAGAGGACCCGATCCTCCATGGCGTCGTACCAGCCGTTGGTGTAACGCGGCGCCTTGGGGTTTTCAAAAGGAACCCGGTAGTTGTGGATCGGCGTATAGCGCAGCGCCAGTCGATGCGCCCGTGCCAGCGCTTGCAGATGATCCTGCAGGGTCTGGTCATCCAGCCCTTTGGGCGCCTGTTCCTGCAGCAGCTCCAGCTCGTGCCGTTTGCCGTCGGCGATCCTGAAGAGCCGGCCATTTTCGATCAGCAGGGAGATCTCCGGCGCACTGTTCGCCGTCACCTTGAACTGGCAGCCTTTGACACTGAACTGCCCGTCCTGGCTGAACACGATCTCCGACTCTCGGGCCCAGGGTGCGACGATGGTCCAGCGGTTCTTTTGCGCCCCCACGGACACCAGTTCGACGTTGACACCTGGATTGAGCACCAGCGTGCAAGCGCCTCCCCCACCCTGAATCCGATAACTGATCTGCTCGTGCCAGGGCTTGGGAATCACCGGCACAACCAGTTTGCGCGCCTGTGCATCGAGCGTGATGCTGATCTCGGTCAGGCGATAATCGGGGTACATCCGATGAACAATGTAATGGCTGGGGAACGAGTAGAACGAAAAAAGAAACAGCCATTGGCCGTCCGTTTTTTTCTTCTCCAGACGCCGCGCGATGTCGAAACCCTTGTCGTGGCGTTGCGATGAAAACGGCAGGATCTGGTACTCGTAGCCGTAGCAAGTGAGCGGCGTGCACGGCAGGACAATGGCCTGCTCGGCCGATGGTGCGAACGTCATTTCGGCGGGGTAGCCAAGCTCTTTACTGAGGTGGATGGCTCGCGGGTAGTCGACGTCGAAGTCCGGCACACCGAAATGATCACGCAGCGGATACAGCCGGGAACTGTCGAGCAGCAGTTTGCCGGCGCTCAGATCCAGTCCGTTGATGATCAGCGACGGTCGCGGCAACCAGGCACCTTGCTCGTCGCTGTAGTGAAATCCGGCGCCGTGATGTGCCTGCTCCAGCTCCGCGAAAAACAGTCCGACCGCCTTCGCTTCTTCAGCGATGGTCGCGAAGTTCTGCGCCAGCGCAGTCACGCCGACGGCAAGGCCACCCAGAATCACCCCGGCGCCTCCCAGCACCGCAGCCGCCGTACCCGCGCCAGCGGCCGCTGCGCCAAGTCCCGCACCGGTCAGGGCCAGACTGCTGGCGTCGAACGTCAGCTGGGTGGCGTAGGTGGCGATCTCGACATCGTTGCGGGCATTCGCCAACTGATAGATATCGAAGCCGACATTCGCCAGCCCAAGTACGGCACCGACGCCCTCGTTGGCCACATGCCCGGCCACCGCGCCGAGGGTTCTGCCGGTCAACGGCTCAAGCGCTTCGCCGACCACTTTCGCACTGGTGCGGGCGATCAGCTTTTCATCACGCAACGCGGCTTGCACCAGACCGATCAGCCCCGCTACGTCGACCACATTGCCATGCACCAGTTGTGCGTAGTTGACGTAGGCATGCCACTGCACCGCGGTGCTCACAGTGCGATCTTCGCCCTCGCGCCCGCGCAACGCATTCATCAGCGCCTGTACCGCAAAACCGGCATTGAGCGTGTGCACGGCCGCCGCCTCTGTCGGATCCACCACCGCGCCGGTCGCAGGTTTGTGCCCCAGCGTCGAAAACAGATCCGTCAGGTAATTCCTGATCCGCACCAGGCGATCATCCCGGCTGGTGACCACGGCGACCGTCTCGCCACTTTGCGGGTCGAGCATGTGTACCCGGTAACCGCCCTCGGGGGTCACCTCCAGCGAGTCGAACAACGGCACCAGCGGAGTGACCGACTCATGGCCCTCCTGCAAGCGTGCAGTGACGTCGGCAATCTGCTCGGCCCACCAGTCATTTTCTGAAGACAGCAATGCACTGCCCAGGCGCGAATTCTCCATGAGCGATCGACCGTGAGCACTGTTCACCCTTTGGCGAACGGACCTGAACGGTTTGTCCGGCAGCGGTTCATCCCTGAGCAACTGACTTACCTTGATGCCGTTCGACAGGTTCAGGGCGGCAACCTTTTCGCCTTGCACATCGATCAGATCGAACTGGGGTCGGCCGGGTTTGCCGTACACGGCATAATGACGGGCGATATGCGTGTTCTTGAAAAATTGCTTCAGGGCCATCCGGAAGGTCGCCGGGCTGTCGAATTCGAACAGGCCGAAGTTCGGATCGTAAAAGTGGTAAACGGCCGTACTCCCGTTTACGGTCCGGGCCACCAGCATCGAGTGGTTGTCCGAGTTGAGCATCAGGGTTCGAGGCCCCGCGGACGCCTCGAGAGTCGCGACCATGTTGTCCAGATCGACCCGCCCCAGCGCCGTGCCCACCTCTGCGGCGTTCACGCCACGCATTTCCTCCAGCGCGGCCAGAAACGCCTTCGAGTCCGGATGTTCCGGCTCAAGCACCGCCAGATAGAATCGCTCGCGTAACTGTCGGGTGGCCCCCTCGCCCTCAGTGAGGGCGGCACTCATCGCCAGCGCCAGCGGAAAACAACGTCCGGCGGCGGTATCACCCAGCCCGTGCATCAACAAATCCTGAGGCACCAGTTTGACGGTGCCGGCCGCGAACTGATTGAGCACCTGCTCCGCCCGCTCCTGGATTTGATCGCGATGCTCCTGAGTGGCCAGCCGCTGGATCTGCGCTACCCGGCGCCCCCAGTCAAACAGCGTCGCAGCGTTGGCCAGCGCGTTCTTTTTCAGGCTGAGTGCGTTGACCGAATGTGCGGGCAATTCATCACCCACACTGGACATGCCTGCCATGAACGCAGGTGCCCGGTGCTGATAGAGCTGCTGTTCAATTACCGCGTAACGCCCGGACGTACCGCGCTCACTGACGCTGTTGATCAGATTGTCCAGCGCACCGTTCAATGCGGAAAATCGCTGGGCATCCAGTGAATCGGCGCCCAGCAACGCGCCGATCGTCAAACGCTGCAGCGGGTTGAGCTGCGCGAGTTGCCAGGAACGGGTACCCAGCCCGATCAGCAGTTCATCCAGCGCGATACTCTGGGCAATCGGACTTTTCGGGAATGCCGGTGGCCGCAGGCGAGTGTCCTGATGACGTATGGCCTGACGATCATCGAAGCTCAGCGGCAATCGGTCGGCGAACACGACCGGCCCATCGTGGCCGCTCATCATCGCCTTGGTAAACGGTTCGCCGAGGTGATCGGCCATACGCTGCAACAGCTCGGTATTCAGGACATGACGTCCTTCGACCAGTGGCCAGCCGAGTTCGAATTCGACGGTAGTCTGCTTGAGCAATTCGGCGACATTCCCGGCGTAGCGGGTTTTGTATCGGCCGTCGCGCCAGCTTTGCTGTTCAGTATCGAGCCACTTTCGGGTATCGGTTTCGTTTTCTTTCCAGGAGTGATCCAGCTCCTCTTCAGTGACCTGATTGACCGTCTGCAGAGGTGCGATGGCCATTTCCCGCCGTGACGCCTGCGCCCCTTCGGGCGTTAAAAATGTTTTTTCGAAATCGCTGGTGCCATCCTTGATTCCGGCGGGCCCGGTCAAATAGATCGTCCCCTCGTTTCCCGGACGGATACCTTCGTTGTGGTATCCGGCAACGGCATCCGCCAGATAAGCCGCAAAAAGGGACTCCATTCCCGGCAACTCAACCAAAGGCCCGTAAGATCGTTCCAGTACTTCGTTGGCCAGCGGACTCATCGCTTCATGCTCTTGAAGTCTGATACCTCTTTCAATCGCCAACCGGGTGGTGTCATCGAGCAGTTCGTAGTTGAACCTGAAGCGCTTGAGCACGGACTCAAGTACCGCCGAACCGGCATGAGCCATCATGTAGGCATTGCTGATCGTGTTTTCCATTGCCACTGCGCGCAGCGCATACGGTCGGACAAGCAGATCCTGCGGAGGCTGAAACACCTGAGTCAAAAGCGGCCGGCTTTTGGCAAACGCCTGCAGCACCGGGCGATGCTCTTCGGGTATTTGCAGCAGCTTGTCTCTGTACCGCCCCCGTAGCGCCTGTCGACCGGGCATCCAGTCGGGATTCTGATCCAGCATCAACTGCAAGACACCGAGGCGCGCATCAGCACCAAAGTCGCTGATATCGATACCTGCAATTTCCTTCAGCAACGGCGGCAAATTATCAACATCGCTGTAGCTGCCACCTTCGAAGTGCAAGACCTCTGCTCTTACGATATCCGACGCAGCCGCCAGGTTGCCCCGCATGCGCATTTCCCGCTGGTAAACATCCCGCAACTTCAAAGGTATTTCCGAACCCGCCAGATCGCGCACTCGAATATTACCTCCGACCAGCGCATCGATACTTTCACGGTTCTTTGCTTTCAACGCCCTTAAATCCTGAACGTTCTGCCCATAAGCACGGCTCAACAACTGCAATCTTGCTTCATCGGCGGATTCGCCCCTCGCAACCGCCGCATCAATGTGTTCGCTCATCTGTTGCTTCAAAGCGATAGCGCGGGCGACATACATCTCGCCCAAAACCTTGTCGGAGAGGCTGTCGACGCCCCCGTGCTCCATGGCGTCCGCCTTGGCCGCCTCGACCATCAAGCGATTGGCCTGCCAGGCCAGCAACGCATCACTGTCATACCAGACGTTGATCTGATAACCCTGACCGGCCAATACCTGTTTCCAGACATTGATGTAATCGCGCTGGATGTCACCGACTCCGCCACCCAGCCAGACGAAGTGCAGGATCTTCGGCACCTGCGTAGCAGGTGTCTTCATCAGTTCAACGCTGTAGTTCAGCCGCGACTCGAAGTCGCTGACCCTGGCGCTGATTTCTGAAAGATCGGGCGCTGTTTCCGTCTTCGGGCTCGGCGCAGGTGCTTTTTCAACTTCACGTCGCACCCGATGCCCGTCGAACTCTCCAAGCGCCCGCTTTAACAGCGCGAGGGGTTGCAAGAGCCGTGGCGAGTCGAGCAAACCGACACAGGCAAAGTAGTAACGGATCACCTCGTCATAACGAACGGTATTCTTGTAGGGTAACAGCGCTTGTTCAAGATCAGACAATTTGAACAGATTGACAAACTTTACATACCCGCCATGAACTTTAGCTTCCTGCATTGAAACATTTCCTCGACATAATAAATTACACGCGCGCGCCGACGCCGCGAGAGCAAACAACTTGCAACAAGCAAACACTAAAACCCGAACAAACTTCACATAACCGAAACTAGTGCAAAACAATACCCAAAGACAAACACAAAGCCATTCAAACAATGTCCAACGAAACATCCAACAACACTAGACCATTCAAACAAACGCTATTGAAACAAATACAAACTTCAGAAAGCGCACAAACCAAAAAGGCCGCGAATTGCGAATTCGCGGCCTTTTTGGGTTTTATCGAAAACTAATATAACGGTATCAGGCTACGGGCTTGTCCCCGTACCACCTCGGTGTATACACCCACTCCCCGCCTTCCGGGCGAGGGAAGGTGCACGTAGTGGACGAACCGATCAGGACCATGGTGCGCATGTCGACCTGATCCGGAGTCAATGCGCCCAACGTGGTGGTGCGTAACGCCTGTCCGGGACGGCCGATATCGCGGCCCAACACCACCGGCGTTTGCGGCGTGCGGTGTTGCGCGACGATTTCCAGCGCTCGCCCCAGTTGCCACGGACGGGCACGGGAGATCGGGTTGTAGAAGGCCAATGCCAGATCCGCCTCGGCGGCCAGATCCAGACGTTTTTCGATGATCGACCACGGCTTGAGGTTGTCCGACAGCGACATCACGCAGAAGTCGTGGCCCAGCGGCGCACCGGCCTGAGCGGCGGTGGCGAGCGACGCCGAAACACCCGGCAGGATTTCCAGATCGACGCTGTGCCACGCCGGGTCCGTCGACTCGTGCAACGCTTCGAGCACTGCCGCCGCCATGGCGAACACGCCCGGATCGCCGGACGAAACCACAATCACCGAACGACCCTGAGCGGCCAGCCTGAAGGCGTGACGGGCACGCTGCATTTCTTCGCGGTTGTCGGTGCAATGCTGCACCTGATCGTCGCGGAACGGACCGGCCATGCGCACGTAGGTTTCATAACCCAGCACGTCGGTGGCACGGGCCAGTTCGGCTTTCACCGCCGGTACCATCAACTCGGCAGCACCGGGGCCAAGGCCGATGACGGCAAGGCGTCCACGCGGACGACCGACCTGCGAAATATCCAGCGGCTGTTCGGCCACGGCGATGGCAAGGTCGCGGGATGTTGTGATGATTCGAGCGTCGGGGACTGCATCGCGAACCAGCTCACCGATGTCACTCGCCGGCGCGACAAAGCGCAACGGCACAGCCAGTTCAAGCGCGGCGTCACGCAACGCCGGACTGGCCATCTGAGTATCGGCCGCCACCAGACAGGCCAGCGATTGAATCGCCACACCGGCCTGCTGCAACGCATCGCGAATTGCATCCGGCAGACCGGCCACATCGGCACCGACCGCCACCGCCACGCTGCGCGGATAAATCAGCAACTCACTGGCGCTCGCCACGCGGGCATCGCTGCCGACATGAATCGAGCGCTGCGCCTGTGGATCTTCCGGCAGTTGCGCCTGCTCAAGCCACGGCGCAGCACCGTCGATGCGCACGCTGTGGCCGGCGAGCAAGTCGGAGACAAAGCGCTTGCCCTGCTCCAGATCGCCAAGGGCATAACCGCCGGGAGGATTGAGCAGGCAAGTGCCAAAGCGCAACTCGCCGCTGGTGGTGATCGCCGCTGCCACTTCAAGCGCAGCCGCAATCTCGCGGGCCATGACATTCACTCCGCCCAGGCCGCCGAGCAGTGGCACCACAGCGCTGCCGTCTTCAGCCACGGCGAGCACCGCTGGCTCGACGCCTTTTTCCAGCAACAGCGGCGCCAGGGTGCGGATGACAATGCCGGCCGCGCACAGGGCAATGATCGGCGTGTCCTGTTGATACAGCTCGCGCAGGGTCGCGCCGAAGTCGCTGTAAGTCAGGTCGGCGCCATCGACGCGCCCGGAGAGGCCGTGAATCTGCGCAGCCGGATAAACCTGCTGAAGGCGACGGGCCGTGCCCAGTGCGCCCTGGCCGAGGATGACGATGGCCGGTGTGGAGTGAGTCATCAGCCTTGCCACCGTTCGCCGGGAACAATGATCAGCGAGAAGTACGGCGACGACATCGGCTCGACCTCATCCAGCGGTACGATCTTCTGGTTGGCCATGGTCGCGCGCTCGACGTACAGCGCACGCTCAGCCAGGCCCAGCTCTGCCAACACGTCGCGCACTTTCGGAAAGTTGCGCCCCAGCTTCATGATCACCGCCGCGTCGGCATCGGCCAGACGGCGCTTGAGTTCATCGTGAGGCAGCACGCCGGACAGCACCGACAGGCTCTGATTGCGATACACCAGCGGTGCGCCCAGCACCGAAGCGCCGCCGAGCATCGAGCAGACGCCCGGCACCACTTCGGCTTCGTAACGGCTGGCGAGGCGATCGTGCAGGTACATGTAGGAGCCGTAGAAGAACGGATCACCTTCGCAGATCACCGCCACGTCGCGACCGGCATCCAGATGCGCGGCCACTTCCTCGGCAGCGTCATCGTAGAAATCACTGATCACCTGTTCGTAGGACAGCGGCGCCGGCAGCACTTCGGTGGTCACCGGGTACACCAGCGGCAGTAGATTCTGCGCGTCCTGCAGGTGCGCTTCGATAATGCCGAAGGCGTTGCCCTTCTTGCCCTTGGCCACGAAGTACGCCACCACCGGCGATTCGCGCAGCAGGCGCAGGGCCTTGACGGTAATCAGTTCCGGATCACCGGGGCCGACGCCCAGGCCAATCAAACGTCCTTGAGCCTGCATCATTCGATCTCCGTGGCGAGGGCATTGACTGCAGCGGCGGCCATGGCGCTGCCGCCGAGGCGGCCTTGCATGATCACGAACGGCACGCCACGGCTGTTGGCGGCCAGCTCGGCCTTGGATTCGGCGGCGCCGACGAAGCCCACCGGGAAGCCGAGGATCAGCGCAGGTTTCGGGGCGCCGGCGTCGAGCATTTCCAGCAGATAGAACAGCGCGGTCGGCGCGTTGCCGATCACCACCACGCTGCCTTCCAGATGCGGACGCCACAGTTCCAGTGCGGCAGCGGAGCGAGTGTTGCCCAGCTCGCGCGCCAACTCCGGCACGCTGTCATCGCGCAAGGTGCAAATCACCTCGTTGTTGGCCGGCAGGCGCGCACGGGTCACGCCCTCGGAAACCATCCGCGCATCGCACAGGATCGGCGCGCCGGCAGCCAGCGCATCGCGCCCGGCCTTGCCCGCGCCTTCGGAGAATTGCAGCCCGTCGATAGCCTCGACCATGCCGCAGGCGTGGATCACCCGCACCGCGAGTTTTTCCAGGTCGGCCGGGATGCGAGCCAGGTTGGCCTCGCTGCGAATGATCGCGAAGGAGTTGCGATAGATCTCCTGACCGTCGCGGATGTAATCAAGCATCAAGGGGGCTCCGTGAGCGGGCGGCGAGCAATTTCGCCGCCGCTTCGATAGTAAGGTTGTGAGCGTGCAGCGCGCCGAAACCCGGCAGGGCTGCATCGCGAAAATAGAGATCGTAGTGACCGGGGCCGACCGCCAGCAGAGTCACCGCAGCCCGGTGCGCGGCCGCGCAGGAACGCGGGCAGCCGGACAGGTGCACATCCACGGCGTGTGGCAACAGCGTAGCCAGCAGGCGGGCATCGTGTTTGGTGTCGGCCAGGCCTTTGCCGCAGCCGTTGGCGCCGGTGCAGGCGATCAGGTGCGCCAAGGGATCTTCGATGCGGGTCAGCAGGTTCAGCTTGCTCAATTCGTCGAGCATTTGAACCGCATCAGTTTCCCGCACATTGGGCAGCAACAGACTCTGCCAAGGGGTGAAACGCAGGCTGCCGTCGCCGAAGGTTCTGGCCAGTTGTGCGGCGCCACGCAGCATGTCCGGATCGAGGCGACCGAGCGCCGGTGCGGCACCGACATAGACCTGAGCGGACGATTGCTGAGGGTGGATGCCGAGGTGCAAACCTTCCGGTCCGGCTTCGCGCTGCCAATCAGCGGCTGACTTCAGGTTGATTCGCTGAGCGAGTTTTTCCAGGAACACCGGCGCCGGGCATTCATCCAGCAGATGGCGCATTCGCGCCTGCTCCGGACGGGCCAGTTCGAGGAACAGTTCCAACACCGCGACCACCAGCGCATGTCCGTGCTCAAGCGCCACAGCGGCCAGCGGTCGATCCGTCGGGCAACCCGCCAGGCCGAACGCCAGCAGCGTGTCGCCGCGATCTTCGAATGCCGACAACCACAGATCGTGGGGATGTTCGAGCATCGCCAGCGCTTCACCGCCGTCCAGTAGCACGGCGAACTTGGCGCTCAGCTCGTCGAAGCGCAGATGACTTTGCAGGGTTTCGAGGATCTGCCCGGCCAGTGGACGAGTATCGAAACGCATCTGCCGGTCGATGCCGGCGGAGGGGCTGAGCATCAGGTTGCGCACATCGTCACCCGCTGCGGTTCGCGGCCCGAGACCGGCGGCCAACAGGCTGTCGATCAGCGCGGCGGACTGCTCGCCGATCCCGCGAATCTGCAGATTGCCCCGGTTGGTCGCCTCGATCGCCCCGCCGGCAAACCGCTCGGCGGCGTTGGCGACCGCATCGGCCTGATCGGCCGTAATCGAACCGCCATCGAGCTTGATCCGGCAGATCCCGCCATCCAGTGCCTGGACGATACGCAGCAACCCCGGACAGGCCGAGGGGCGTATGGCGTTGGACATCGGACGTTCGTTCAAGGGCTGGCAGCTCTGTGGGAAAGGCGCTTCGCGGGCGAAGGCGCGGTATTATGCCTGCTTTGTCCGACGGCATGAAAAGTCTGCCCGTCGGAACGGCGCGTTTGCGGACACTTTTTTGAGGGGCTACAGATGTCACCCTGGCTGACAGTAGTAGGAATCGGTGAAGACGGCTTCAAGGGCCTGGGCAAGAATGCCCGGCGCGCCTTGCTGGGTGCTTCGCGGATCATCGGCGGTCAGCGTCAGCTGGATCTGTTGCCGGTGTGCATCCGTGGCGAGCGCCAGTTGTGGCCGAGCCCGTTTTCCCTGGCCCCGGTGCTCGAACGCCGTGGCGAAGCGGTGTGTGTGCTGGCCAGCGGTGATCCGATGTTCTACGGCGTTGGCGCGAGTCTGGCGCGGCAGGTGCCGGGGGCCGAGATGCTGGTTCTGCCGGCGCCGTCGTCCTGCTCGCTGGCGGCGGCCCGACTGGGCTGGCCGTTGCAGGATGTCAGCGTGCTGTCGCTGGTGGCTCGCCCGCTTGCGGCCCTCAACGCACAACTGTTCAGCGGCGTGCGCCTGTTGCTGCTGAGCAATGACGGACAAAGTCCGGCGGAGGTTGCGGCATTGCTGCGCGAGCGAGGATTCGGCGCCAGTCGTCTGAGTGTTCTGGAACATCTGGGCGGCGACACCGAGCGCCGGATCGACGACACAGCCAACGACTGGAACAATCCGCTCATTGCCGACCTCAACGTGATCGCCATCGAGTGCCTGGCCGATCCGCAGACACCGCGCCTGTCGCGCCTCGCCGGCCTGCCGGATTCAGCCTTCAAACATGACGGGCAACTGACCAAGCGCGACGTGCGCGCGATCACCCTCGCTCGCCTCGCCCCGACGCCGGGCGAACTGTTGTGGGACGTCGGCGCCGGCAGCGGCTCGATCGGCATCGAGTGGATGCGCGCTCACCCGAGCTGCCGCGCTCTGGCTATCGAGGCCGATGACGGCCGACAACAGTTGATCGAACACAACCGTGACGCCTTGGGCGTTCCCGGTCTGCAACTGATTCGCGGCAGTGCTCCTCAGGCCCTCGCCGGTCTTGAGCGTCCGGACGCGATTTTCATCGGCGGCGGCGTGACCCGCGAAGGCGTGCTCGACACCTGCTGGGAACAACTCAAACCCGGCGGCCGCCTGGTCGCCAACGCCGTGACCCTGCAAAGCGAAATGACCTTGATGAGCTGGCGCGAACGCCACGGCGGCGAGCTGACCCGCATCCACCTCGCCCAGGCCCAGCCGCTGGGCGAGTTCGACACCTGGCGCCAGGCCCTGCCGATCACCCTGCTCGATCTGGTCAAACCCCTCGATGCGTGACGAAACCGCCGAACAACCCGCGCCCCTGCGCAGCGGCCTGACCACCGGCAGCTGTGCCACGGCCACCAGCCTCGCCGCTGCCCGCCTGCTGCTCGGCGGCGTGGTGGCGGACGCCGTGCAGATCGTGTTGCCCAAGGGCAAGCAGGTGCAGATGCGCCTGGAGTTCTGTCGGCTGACTGATGAAGGCGCTGAAGCCGGGACGATCAAAGATGCGGGCGATGATCCGGACGTGACTCACGGCGCCCTGCTCTACTCCCGCGTGCAACTGATGGCCGAGCCGGGAATCCGCTTCATTGCCGGTAAAGGTGTCGGCACCGTCACCCGCCCGGGGCTGGTGCTGGGCGTCGGCGAGCCGGCGATCAACCCGGTGCCGCGCAAGATGATCAGCGATCACCTGACGCTGCTCGCCGAAGAAACCGGCTATCGCGGCGGCTTCGAGGTGACGGTCAATGTCGAGGGCGGCGAAGCCCTGGCGCTGAAAACCATGAACCCGCGCCTGGGGATTCTCGGCGGGTTGTCGATCCTCGGCACCAGCGGCATCGTCCGGCCGTTTTCCTGCGCGGCGTACATCGCCTCGATCCATCAAGGCATCGACGTGGCGAAAACCAACGGCTATCTGCACATCGCTGCCTGCACCGGCAACGCCAGCGAGGACACCATGCGCCGGGTCTACAACCTGCCGGAAATCGCCCTGATCGAAATGGGCGACTTCGTCGGCGCCGTGCTCAAGCACCTGCGCAAAGTGCCTGTGGATAAACTCAGCCTGTGCGGCGGCTTCGGCAAGGTCAGCAAACTGGCGGCCGGGCACATGGATCTGCACTCGCGCCATTCGAGCATCGACCTGCCGCAATTGGCCGAGTGGGCGGCGGCGATTGGTGCGGACGATGCGTTGCAGCAAGCCATTCGCGGGGCGAACACCAGTCAGCAGGCGTTGGCGATGGCCAGTGCAGCGGGCGTTGCCCTCGGTGATGAGGTCTGTCGCCATGCTCTGGAATTCGCCCGTAGCGTGGTGCCGGCGCAGGTCCAGGTCGAGGTGTTTGCGATTGATCGTCAGGGCGGCATCGTCGGCCACGCGGGGGCTTTTGTATGAAACGGATTCTGTTGCTGGGCGGCGTGACTGAAGCACTGGCCATCGCGCGCACTTTGGGGCCGGAACACATTTACAGCCTGGCCGGAGTGGGCCGGGTGCCGACCGATCTGACGTGTCAGGTGCGCGTCGGCGGCTACGGTGGCGCCGAAGGTCTGGCGCAGTTCATTCGCGACGAAGGCATCACACTTTTGCTCGACGCGACCCATCCCTACGCCGCGCAAATCAGCCAGAACGCAGCCATCGCTGCGCAACTCACCGGCATTCCCTGCTGGGCCCTGCGCCGCCCGGCGTGGCAACCGCAACCCGACGATGACTGGCGCGAAGTCGCCGACTGGGCCGAACTGATCACCGCCCTCGAACCCTTCCGCCGCCCCCTGTTCACCCTCGGCCGCGAACCGCTGCAACACCTCGACGAAATCCCTGCGCACCAGTTCTGGACCCTGCGCGCCCTCGACGTCTACCCCGGCAACGAACGCTGCGAAGTCATCGGCGCCCGTGGGCCGTTTCTGCTGGAGGATGAACGGGCGCTGTTCGAACGCCGGCAGATCGACGTGCTGATCAGCAAGAACAGCGGCAGCACCGCAACCGAGCCGAAACTGGAAGTGGCGCGGGCGCTTGGGGTGCCGGTGATGGTGTTGAGGCGACCGGAGTTGGCGGGGGTTGATCGGGAGTTTTGGACGGTTGATGAAGCCATCGCGGCCCTCGCGGCCGGAGTCCGACCGTGAAAAACAAAAAGCTCAAGTCCTACTGAGTGCTAGGACACTGCCCACAAGAACTTAAAGAATCGCTGACTATCTGCACGAGCGGCCCTGGCTTACGTTTAGCGTTTCATCGAATTTGTGAGCACGTTCCAATGACCGGAAAATTCACCCGCTTCGACATCAAGGACTTTCTCCACACGCCTGCTGAACTGGTGCACTACGTCAAGGCATGTTCGGAACTGGACTCAGGCGATGGACGATTCAACCGCGTGGCGCTCCGAGACTATAAGCAGACCATCCGATTGAGAATTCAATCTGATCCGGATTTCGCACAGGCATTGCGAATCGAAGCCGCTACACTCTTTCATAACGGCGAGACGGAACTGGCAAGCATGCTACTCGCACAATTGCATGTAGCGCTGCGACACCAAACCGCACGACGCTTTTTTACTTATCGGCCCTGATCAGGCTAAATAGCCGCGCCTGATCGCCCACCCTACGGATCTGTCCCATGAACCGACACCGGCTCGCATTTGCCTGGATCGCCTGCTTTGCAGTGCTGTTCAACATGCTCGCCATGCCGTTGACGGGAGCGATGGCGCAGGCGGCGCAGACGCCGGCCGAGCAGTTGCTGTGGAGCAGTTTCTGCACCGGCAGCGGGACGAAGATGGTGGCGATCGACATCGGCAGCCTCGATCAGAAAGCGCCGCAGAGCGGTGACAATCATTCGACCATGCAGCATTGCTGGTGCTGTTCCGGATCGGCGCCGGTGGTGGCGTTGCCGGGGCATTCGCCGCAGCTGTATTTCGCTCGATACGAAAGCAATCGCAGCGTGGCGCCCGCCTTGCTGCAAACTCCGACACCGCGCCAGCAATGGCCGAGCCTCAATCCCCGCGCCTCTCCTCTGGTCTGATTTGTTCCCGCATTTGACCTGCGTTTCAAATCGTTCTGGAGAACTGCCATGTTGAACAAATTCATCGTCATCGCTGCGCTGTTGCTGCCTGCGTGCTTCGCCCATGCCCACGAATACAAGGCCGGCGAGCTGGAAATCGCCCACCCGTGGTCGCAGGAACTGCCGCCGAACGCGCCGACCGTTGCCGCGTATTTCATCATTCACAATGCCGGCAAGACGGATGACCGCCTGCTCAGTGTCGACTCGCCGATCGCCCCGACGGCCGAACTGCACGAGCATGTGATGCAGGGTGATCTGATGAAGATGCAACAGGTGCCGAACGTGGCCATCCCGGCCGGTGGAAACGTGACCTTCGCGCCGATGGCCTATCACGTGATGCTGATGAATCCGACTGACCGCAGTCTGCTGACCGACGGCAAGCGCTTCCCGCTGACCCTGCACTTCGAAAAGGCCGGTGACGTGACTGTCGAAGTCGCCGTGCAGAAGAAGCCGCCGGAAGCCACACAAGCCCACGCGCACGCCCAGTAACCGTTCCGGCAGACTCCGCCCATGCGCCCCCTGAGCGCCAGGCCCTCCCTGCAACGCCGTCAGACTGAACACCTGACCCGCGGCAGCTGGATCGCCCTGTTCGCCATGTTGATGATCTTCATCGGCCCGCTGATTTCCCAGTCGATGCCGATGGATCAGCACGCCTCGACCTCCATGCCGATGAGCATGGACATGTCGATGGACATGGCGGGCATGGATCATTCCGCGCATGAAGCAAAACCCTCGGCCGAACACTGCCCGCCGCAATCCTCGCACCATGTGCTGTGGGAAAAGTGCGGTTATTGCAGCCTGCTGTTCAACTGCCCGGCGCTGACCGGTGGCGGCAGCTTCGCCACTTTCAGCATTCCACTCGTCAACACCTTCACCCCACCCTCCCCGCGTCTGGGCCATGCCCGGCAGACCTTCTTCCCCGGCGCCCGCACCCGCGCCCCGCCCGTCGCAGCGTAAACACCCACCTCTGATTGCACACGGTTGAGAAGACAGCCTCAGGCTGCCGGCCGTGTCGTTTACGACTGTTTGATGGAAATTGTCATGTCCAGGTTTTCTGCTGTCCCACGCCCGGGTTCTGCCCCGGCGTCCTTTGCCCTGAACGAATCCCGCGTTCGTTTCAGGCACGCTACCGCCGTCCTTTGCGGCGTCCTGCTGTCCCCGCTGGTTCACGCCGACGAACACGCCGGCCACACTGACGAACTGAGCCCGACGGTGATCACCGCCATCGCCCCGAGCTCCCCGCTGACCATCGTCACCAACCCGAAAGACCCGCGCCAACCGGTGCCGGCCAGCGACGGCGGCGACTACCTGAAGACCATTCCCGGCTTCGCTCTGGTGCGCAACGGCGGCACCAACGGTGACCCGGTGCTGCGCGGCATGTTCGGTTCGCGCCTGAACATCCTCACCAACGGCAGCATGATGCTCGGCGCCTGCCCCGGCCGGATGGACGCGCCGACCTCGTACATCTCGCCCGAGACCTACGACAAACTCACCGTGATCAAAGGCCCGCAAACCGTGCTCTACGGGCCGGGCGCGTCGGCCGGCACGATCCTGTTCGACCGCGAGCCGGAAAGCTTCGGCGAACTCGGCACCCGCGTGAACGCCAGCGTGCTGGCTGGCTCTCACGGGCGCTTCGACAAGGTCGTCGATGCGGCGGCCGGCGGCTCGCTGGGTTACGTGCGAGTGATCGGCAACACCGCGCATTCCGACGACTACCGCGACGGCAACAACGACATCGTTGCCTCGCGCTATGACAAGTGGAACGGCGATGTTGCGCTGGGCTGGACCCCGGATGCCGACACCCTGATCGAACTCACCGCCGGCAAGGGCGACGGCGAAGCACGCTACGCCGGACGCGGCATGGACGGTTCGCAATTCCTGCGCGAAAGCCTCGGTCTGCGCGTCGAGAAATCCAACATCACCGACGTGTTGGAGAAGCTCGAAGCGCAGGTCTACTACAACTACGCCGACCACGTGATGGACAACTACACCCTGCGCACGCCGTCCGGCACCGGGATGATGGCCGGTCCCATGGCGTCCAACGTCGACCGCCGCACCCTCGGCGCGCGGATCAAGGCCACCTGGCGCTGGGCCGATATCCAGCTGATCACCGGCCTCGACGCGCAGACCAACGAACACCGGCAGCGCAGCGGCATGGGCATCGATACCTACAAGGATCAGCCGTACACCAAGGACGCCGACTTCCATAACTACGGGGTGTTCAGCGAGATGACCTGGTACGCCGCCGACCGCGACCGGCTGATCACCGGCGCCCGGGTCGACCGTGCCTCGGCCAAGGATTTCCGGCAGACCACCGGCTCGGGAATGATGTCCCGTCCGAACCCGACCGCAGGCGATACCCGCGCCGACACCCTGCCGAGCGGCTTCGTCCGTTACGAGCATGACCTGGCCGACAGCCCGACCACGCTCTACGCCGGTCTCGGCCACGCCCAGCGGTTCCCGGATTACTGGGAGCTGTTTTCGCCCAAGTCCGGCCCGGCCGGTTCGGTCAATGCGTTCGATTCGATCAAGCCGGAAAAGACCACTCAGCTCGACTTCGGCGTGAACTACAAGAGCGCCGAGCTCGAAGCCTGGGCCTCGGGTTACATCGGTGTGGTGCGCGATTACATCCTGTTCGATTACACCCCGGGGATGATGGGCATGAGCACTTCCCGCGCCGAGAACATCGACGCGCGGATCATGGGCGGTGAACTCGGTGCCGCTTACAAACTCACCGACAACTGGAAAGCCGATGCGACCCTGGCCTACGCCTGGGGCAAGAACAGCAGCGACGGCAAGGCCCTGCCGCAGATGCCGCCGCTGGATGCGCGCTTCGGTCTGACCTATACCGAAGACAACTGGAGCGCCGGCGCACTGTGGAGGGTGGTCGCCGCGCAAAACCGTATCGACCAGAACAAGGGCAACGTGGTCGGCAAGGATTACGACAAGAGTTCGGGCTTCGGCGTGTTCTCGCTCAACGGTGCCTACCGGATCAACAAAAACTGGAAGGTCAGTACCGGCGTCGACAACCTGTTCGGCAAGGCTTACGCCGAACACCTGAACCTGGCGGGTAACGCCGGGTTCGGCTACCCGGCCAACGACCCGCAAGCGATCAATGAACCGGGGCGCACGCTCTGGACCAAGGTGGACATGAGTTTCTAACCCTCAAGGGCGCTCGCTCCCTTCAGGGAGCGGGCGGCAACAGACAACTAGAAGATCCAAGCCAAGCGGAGCACACGTGATGAAACAGCCCAAACCGAATTTCTACAACCTGGCCTGGCGTTGGCATTTTTATGCCGGATTGTTCGTCGCCCCATTCATGATGATGCTGGCCCTGACCGGCATCATTTACCTGTTCAAGCCGCAGCTCGATTCGCTGATGTACAGCAGTCTGCTGAACGTCCCCGCCGGGCATCACACCGTGCCGGCCGACGACTTGCTGCAAAAGGTCAAAAGCGCTTATCCACAGGGCCAGGTCACCCAGTACCTGCCGCCGGTGAATGCCGAGCGCAGCGCGCAGTTTGTCGTGGCCAATGCCGGCCATGAGCTGAACGTGTTCGTCGATCCCTACCACGGCGACATCCTCGGCGAGCAGGATGCCAAGCAGAACCTGCAAGCCATCGCCCGGGCGATCCATGGCGAGCTGATGATCGGCACCGTCGGTGACCGACTGATCGAAATGGCCGCCGGCTGGGGCGTGGTGCTGGTGGTGTCCGGGGTTTTCCTGTGGTGGCCACGGGGTCAGGCAGCGGGGATTCTGTGGCCACGCCTGAGCAGTCGCGGCCGCGTGCTGTGGCGTGACCTGCATGCCGTCACCGGTTTCTGGGGCGCCGCATTGCTGCTGGTGATGCTGCTCAGCGGCATGACCTGGACCGGCTTCTGGGGCAAGCAATACGCCCAGGTGTGGAACGTGTTCCCGGCGGCGATGTGGGACAACGTGCCGACCTCCGACGTAGAGGCCGGCAGCCTCAACAACGCCGCGCGCCAGACCGTACCGTGGGCGATGGAAAACACCCCGATGCCGATGTCCGGCGACCACGCCGAACACATGGCCCACGGCGGCATGCAACACGGCCCCGCCGCCCCGACCATCCGCCTGCAGGACGTGCAGGACATCGCCGTTGAGCGCAAGGTCGAGCCGGGCTACAGCATCACCCTGCCGACCACCGCCACCGGCGTGTTCACCATCGCCGTGTTCGCCGACGATCCGCGCAACGATGCGACCCTGCACGTCGATCAGTACACCGGCAAGGTGTTGGCCGACGTGCGATTCGAGCAGTACGGCGCTGTTGCCCGGGCCACCGAGATCGGCGTGATGCTCCACGAAGGCAAGATGTTCGGCACCTTCAATCAGATCGTCGTGCTGCTGATCTGCCTGATGATCCTGCTCAGCGCCGTCAGCGGCGTGGTGATCTGGTGGAAGCGCCGGCCACAGGGCAAGTTCGGCGTGCCGCCGCTGCGCCACGACCTGCCGAAGTGGAAAACCGGGGTGGCGATCATGCTGGTGCTGGCGGTGGTGTTTCCGCTGGTGGGGGCTTCGCTGGTGGTGGTGTGGTTGCTGGATCGGCTGCTGTTGTCGCGTCTGGGCCGACAAGCTGAATCTGCCTCAACTTCATCATGAAACAGGCGAGATGCGCGATTTAGACAGATCTTTAAACTGCCGGGGCTTAAACTCCGGCAATTTTTAGTGTTACTGTATAACGCAAATTTGCTGCTCTGCCCGCAGCCATGCACTGTCATGAGCCTGCGGGCTTTTCTTTTGAAGAAGTGATTCACCGCCCCGATGAACAAGTACCTCTTGTCCAGCCTCTGTCTGTTCGCCCTGAACAACAGCGCCCACGCCGACAACGCCCCGCTGACGCTGCCCACCGGCACCATCACCGCTCCGGCCAATGACGACCAGACCGTCAGCCTGACCACGCCGACCAGCGCTGGCTCGCGTCTGAACCTCAGCGCGATGGAAACCCCGGCCAGCGTCGAAAGCCTCAGCGGCGAGCAAGTCCGCGCCCGTGGCGATCGCAGCGTGCAGGACGCGGTGTCGCGCAGCACCGGCATCAGTCGCACCGGCACGCCGGGCGACGGCGGCACTTCGTTGCAGGCCCGGGGCTTTACCGGGCAGAGCTCGGTGATGCAGTTGTATGACGGCAACCGCATGTACACCGGCATGGGCACCGTGACGTTCCCGGTCGACACCTGGTCGGTAGAACGCGTCGATGTCCTGCGCGGCCCGGCCTCGGTGCTGTACGGCGAAGGCGCGACCGGCGCGGTGGTCAACGTGATCCCGAAAAAGCCGTTCGACGGCGAAATCGAAAACCATGTGCGGATCGGTTACGGCTCGTTCGACCGCCAGCAGCAGGCGTTCGACAGCGGCGGTTCGCTGACGGATACCCTGAGCTATCGCCTCAATCTCAATCGCCTGCGCAGCAACGGCTGGGTCGATCGCGGCGATTCATCCAGCGACTTCATCAGCGCCGCCCTGCGCTGGCAGGCCACGGACGATCTGACCTTCACCCTCGCTCACGATTACGGCGATCAGCGCCCGCAGAACTATTTCGGCACGCCACTGATCAACGGCCAGTTGAAAGACAGCCTGCGCAAAAAGAACTACAACGTGCGCGACGACAAGCAGCACTACAACGATCAATGGACGCGCCTGACCAGTGACTGGCAGATCAACGATGCGGTCAGCGCCAGCAACGAGCTGTACTACCTGAAAGCCCAGCGCCGTTGGCAGAACGCAGAGAACTACAACTTCGACACTGACAGTCAGCAGCTCAGCCGCAGCGGCTACTTCGGCATCGGCCACAAACAGGAACAGGTCGGCGACCGCCAGACCTTCACCTTCAAGCACTCGCTGTTCGGCCTCGACAGCCAGACCGTAACCGGCGTCGATTACAACCGCATCCGCTTCCAGCTCGACAGCAACTCGCCGTTCAACGACGTATTGCCGAACGGTCAGCCGCTGGATCGGTATCACCCGCAAACCGGTTATTTCGAGAGCGCCGATCCGTATCGCGATCAGTTCGACAGCACCACAAAACAGATGTCGGTGTTCGCCGAAAACCGCACGCAACTGAGCGAGCGCTGGTCGCTGGTGACCGGCGTGCGCCGCGACTACGTGCACGTGGATCGCAACAACCTGGTCGACGGCAGCCAGAGCGACAAGACCCTGACCGGCAACAACTGGAAGGCCGGCCTGGTGTTCGCGCTGACGCAGGACACCTCGTTCTACGGCCAGGTCGCCACCAGCACCGATGGCATCGGCGGCCTGATTTCCCTGAGCCCGAGCCAGCAGCAATATGACCTGTCGACCGCCCGGCAAACCGAGATCGGCCTGAAGCAGCTGTTCTGGGATCAGCGCGGCGAATTCACGCTGGCGGCGTATCGCATCGTGAAGAAGAAGCTGCTGACCGACGACCCGGGCAACCCGACCCTCAAGCAGCAGGTCGGGCAGCAATCGTCGAACGGCCTGGAAGCCAGCCTCGATCTGCAACTGCCGAACGCCTGGCAACTGCAAGCCAACGCGGCGATCGTCAAAGCCAAATACGACGATTTTGAAGAGGTAGTCGGCGGCGTGCCGGTGTCGCGCAATGGCAATCGTCCGGTGGACGTACCACGGCGCACCGCCAATCTGTGGCTGAGCAAGGCGCTGACCGATGATCTGAAGGCCGGTGCTGGTGTGCGTTACGTCGATGCGCGCTACGCCGACATGGCCAACCGCAACGAGCTGCCGAGCTACACCGTGGTCGATGCGACGCTGTCGTGGAAAGCCCTGCGCAACACCACGCTGGGGTTGCAGGTGAACAATCTGTTTGACCGGACGTACGCGCAAAGCCAATACAATGAGGGCCAGCAGTGGATTCTGGGTGAGCCTCGTTCGTTCTTTGTCACAGCTGACTACACCTTCTAGAACAGGAACGAAATGACCTCACTGTCCCTCACCCATCTCGCCTGGACACCTCTGGGCCACGGCCACTGCCATCACCAGTTCCAGCTGCGTGACGCCTCGTTGCAAGTGGCCTCCGGTGAGTTCGTCGGGCTGATCGGGCCCAATGGCAGCGGCAAGACCAGCCTGTTGCGCTGCGCCTATCGCTTCAGTCAGCCGGAACACGGTGAGGTCAGACTCGATCACCACAACGTGTGGAAACAATCCTCACGCTGGTGCGCGCAACGCATCGCCGTGGTGCTGCAGGAATTCCCCGACGCCTTCGGCCTGACCGTCGAAGAAGTGGTCGCCATGGGCCGCACGCCGCACAAAGGCCTGTTCGACGGCGACACGCTGGAAGACCGCAATCTCGCCACCCAGGCCCTCAAATCCGTGGGCCTCGAAGGCTTCGAAGACCACGCGTTCGCCACCCTGTCCGGTGGAGAAAAACAGCGGGTGATCCTCGCCCGAGCCCTGACCCAGCAACCGCAACTGCTGATCCTCGACGAGCCAACCAACCACCTCGACCCGCGCTATCAGCTGGAACTGCTGCAACTGGTCAAGCGCCTGCAGATTGGCACGTTGGCGAGCATCCACGACCTGAACCTGGCCGCCGCGTTCTGCGATCGTTTGTATGTGATCAATCACGGTCGCATCGTCGCCAGCGGCACCCCGCAACAAGTCCTGACCGTCGAACTGCTGCGCGACGTGTTCGGCGTCGAAGCATTGATCGACCCACACCCCCTCCACGGCTACCCGCGAATCACCTGGATAACCCGACCATGACTGTGCGCTCCCTGCTTTGCCTCGCCCTGTTGCTGGGCACCACCCACGCCTTCGCCGAGGCCACCCAGTACCCGCTGACGATCCAGAGCTGCAACCGTGAAGTCACCTTCAAGGAAGCGCCGAAACACGCGGTCAGCCACGACATCAACATGACCCAGATGATGCTCGCCCTCGGCCTCAAGTCGAAGATGGCCGGCTACAGCGGCGTCAGTGGCTGGAAGTCGGTAACGCCTGAAATGCAGAATCTTCTCGACGGTCTGCCGGAGCTGGCAGCCAAGTACCCGTCGGTGGAAACCCTGCTCAACGCCAACGTCGATTTCTTCTTCGCCGGCTGGGACTACGGCATGCGCGTCGGTGGCGATCTCACGCCGCAGACCTTGCAACCGCTGGGCATCAACGTCTATGAGCTGACCGAATCCTGCGCCTTCGTGATGAAGCGCCCCGCCGCCACGCTAGACGACACCTACAACGACCTGCGCAACCTCGGAAAGATTTTCGACGTGCAGGATCGCGCCAACGCGCTGATCGCTGACATGCAAAGTCAGGTCGCCGAAATCCGCAAAGACCTGCCCGCTGAAAAACCACGGGTGTTCCTGTACGACAGCGGCGACGACCGCGCCATGACCTCCGGCCGCCTCGGCATGCCGCAAGCGCTGATCGACGCGGCCGGTGGGCGCAACGTTCTCGATGACGTCGAAGCGAGCTGGACCCGGGTCAACTGGGAAACCGTGGTCGAGCGCAATCCGCAGGTGATCGTGATCGTCGACTACAGCGAAATCACCGCCGAGCAGAAGATTGAATTCCTGCTGAAGAACAAGGCGCTGCAATCGGTGGACGCGATCAAGAACCAGCGCTTCATCGTCATCCCTTACGTGCAGGCCACGCCGGGGATCGACAACGTGCTCGCAGTTGAAACCTTGGCCAAAGGGTTCCACGGCGAATGAACAATCGTCGCTACGGCTGGCTGCTGATCGCACTCGGCGCGGTGCTGTTGGTGTCGTGCGTGGTGTCGCTGGGCTTCGGCCCTGCGCGGGTGCCGGTGGACGTGGTGTGGCGGATTCTGCTGCACAAACTGTTCGGCCTCGGCGTGCCGGACTGGAGCGCCGGCCAGGAACACATCGTCTGGCTGATCCGCGTGCCGCGCATGTTGCTCGGTGCATTGGTCGGCGCCGGGCTGGCGTTGATCGGCGCGGTGCTGCAAGCAGTCACGCGCAATCCGCTGGCCGATCCGCACCTGCTCGGCGTCACCTCCGGTGCCACGCTTGGCGCAGTGATCGTGGTACTGCACGTCGGTGAAATCGTCGGCCTGCTGACGTTGCCGATTGCCGCGTTCATCGGCGCGTTGTTGAGCATGTTTCTGGTGCTGGGCATCGCCAACCGCCAGGGTCGGCTGGACAGTGATCGGCTGCTGCTGTGCGGCGTGGCGGTGTCGTTCGTGATGATGGCGATCGCCAATCTGCTGTTGTTCATGGGCGATCACCGTGCCAGTTCGGCGGTGATGTTCTGGATGCTCGGCGGCCTGGGTCTGGCGCGCTGGGAGTTGTTGGCGGTGCCGGCGCTGAGCGTGTTGCTCGGACTGATTCTGCTGATCGGCATGGCCCGTTCGCTCAATGCCTTGATGGCCGGCGAACAGACCGCCGTCACCCTCGGCCTGAATGCCCGGGCGGTGCGTCTGCGGGTGTTCGTGATTGCTTCACTGATGACCGGGGTGCTGGTGTCGATCAGCGGCTCCATCGGTTTTGTCGGGCTGATGGTGCCGCACATTGCCCGGCGTCTGATCGGTGCCGAGCACCGTCGCCTGCTGCCGGTGTGCGTGTTGCTCGGCAGCGTTTTCCTCGTCTGGGTCGACGTCGCCGCGCGGACGCTGATCGCCCCCGAAGACCTGCCTATCGGCGTCGCCACCGCCGCCCTCGGCGGGCTGTTCTTCATCGGCCTGATGCGCCGCCGCTGAATCCTCCGGGTGCGCCCCAATCTGGCGCACCCCGCTGCACCTTTGCATGCAACACGTCCCCTCATGGTGCGCCGACTCTGCGCGCAACCGCTCTAAACCGACATTTCCCTGCCCAAACCCGACCGGGCACAGCCCTTGCAAAACACCCTTCAGTCGTTCGCATCTGCCAACCATAAAAAACTTTAACGTTCATGGAGATCGCACAATGAAGCGTCGCAGTTTGATCAAGGCTTTCACACTCACGGCATCCATTGCCGCGATGGGCATGACCTGGACCGTACAGGCCGCCGAGACCATCAAGGTCGGGATTCTGCATTCGTTGTCCGGCACCATGGCGATCTCCGAAACGTCGCTCAAGGACATGGCGTTGATGACCATCGACGAGATCAACGCCAAGGGCGGGGTGAACGGCAAGATGCTCGAACCGGTGGTGGTCGACCCGGCGTCGAACTGGCCGCTGTTCGCGGAAAAGGGCCGGCAGTTGCTGACTCAGGACAAGGTCGCGGTGGTGTTCGGTTGCTGGACCTCGGTGTCGCGCAAATCGGTGCTGCCGGTGTTCGAAGAACTCAACGGCCTGCTGTTCTACCCGGTGCAGTACGAAGGTGAAGAGATGTCGCCGAACGTGTTCTACACCGGCGCCGCGCCAAACCAGCAAGCGATCCCGGCGGTTGAATACCTGATGAGCGAAGAAGGCGGCAGCGCCAAGCGCTACTTCCTCCTGGGCACCGACTACGTGTACCCGCGCACCACCAACAAGATCCTGCGCTCATTCCTGCACTCCAAAGGCGTCGCGGATAAGGACATCGAAGAGGTCTACACCCCGTTTGGCCACAGCGACTATCAAACCATCGTAGCCAACATCAAAAAATTCTCGGCCGGCGGCAAGACCGCTGTGATTTCGACCGTGAATGGCGACTCCAACGTGCCGTTCTACAAAGAGCTGGCCAACCAGGGCCTGAAGGCGACCGACGTACCGGTGGTGGCGTTCTCGGTGGGCGAAGAAGAACTGCGCGGCATCGATACCAAACCGCTGGTGGGCAACCTCGCGGCGTGGAACTACTTCGAGTCCGTGGATAACCCGGCGAACAAGAAATTCGTCGCCGACTGGAAAGCCTACGCGAAGAAACACAACCTGCCGGGCGCCGACAAAGCGGTGACCAACGACCCGATGGAAGCCACTTACGTCGGCATCCACATGTGGGCGCAGGCGGCGGAAAAAGCCAAATCGACCGACGTCGACAAGGTCCGCGAAGCCCTCGGCGGCCAGACTTTCGCCGCGCCATCCGGCTACACCCTGACCATGGACAAGACCAATCACCACCTGCACAAACCGGTGATGATCGGCGAGATCCAGAGCGACGGTCAGTTCAACGTGGTGTGGCAGACCGAGGGGCCGATTCGGGCGCAGCCTTGGAGCCCGTTCATTCCGGGTAACGACAAGAAGCCGGAGTATGCGGTGAAGAGCAACTGAGTTAACCCGCTCAACCTGATCGTTCCCACGCTCTGCGTGGGAATGCCTCAATGGACGCTCTGCGTCCGCTTTTGGGACGCGGAGCGTCCCGGGCTGCATTCCCACGCGGAGCGTGGGAACGATCACTACGCAAGGCCATTTCATATGCCCACTGCCCTTTACCGATTGATCCTGGCCCTCGCACTTTTGCTGCCGATAGCCGCCCACGCCAGCGACGCCGAAGACTTCGTCGCCGCCAACCCCACGCAACAAGCCAAATTGCTGGAAGCCTGGGCCGCGCAGCCCGATCCGGCCCGTGTCGAACTGATCAACGCCCTGCAACAAGGCGAACTGACCGTCGACGGCCAACCCAAAACCCTGCGCCTGAACAATCGCCTGCGGGGTCTGATCGACACCGCACTGGCCAGCCACCAATTGCTCGCCGCCGACGCCAAAACCCGTCTGACCGCCGCGCAGCAATTGCAGAAAAGCGCCAAACCGGCGCAGCTGAAATTCCTCGACCAGCAACTGGCTGGCGAACAAGACGAAAACGTCCACGCCGCCCTGAGCCTGGCGCTGGCCAATCTGCAACTGGTCGACACCGACCCGGCGGTGCGCCTCGCGGCCGTGCGCCTGCTTGGTGAAACCGGCGACCCGCTGGCCCGCACCCGCCTCGAAGGCTTGCTCGAACCCGGCGTCGAGACCGATGCCAATGTGCGCACCGCCGCCGAAACCAGCCTGGCCCAGGTCAAGCGCAAACTGCTGGTCGGCGAACTGCTCGGACAGGCCTTCAGCGGCATGTCCCTCGGTTCGATTCTGTTGCTCGCGGCGCTGGGGCTGGCGATCACCTTCGGCCTGCTCGGCGTGATCAACATGGCCCACGGCGAGATGCTGATGCTCGGTGCCTACTCGACCTACGTCGTGCAGTTGATGTTCCAGCGCTACGCGCCGAATGCCATCGAGTTCTATCCGCTGATCGCGCTGCCGGTGGCGTTCTTCGTCACCGCTGCCATCGGCATGGCCCTGGAGCGCACGGTGATCCGTCACCTCTACGGCCGCCCACTGGAGACCCTGCTCGCCACCTGGGGCATCAGCCTGATGCTGATTCAGCTGGTGCGTCTGGTGTTCGGTGCGCAGAACGTTGAAGTGGCGAACCCGGCGTGGCTGTCCGGCGGGATTCAGGTGTTGCCGAATCTGGTGCTGCCGTACAACCGCATCGTGATCATCGCCTTTGCGTTGTTCGTAGTGGTGCTGACCTGGCTGCTGCTGAACAAGACCCGCCTGGGTCTGAACGTGCGCGCCGTCACCCAGAACCGCAACATGGCCGCCTGCTGCGGCGTGCCCACCGGGCGCGTCGACATGCTCGCCTTCGGCCTCGGCTCGGGCATCGCCGGGCTCGGTGGCGTGGCCCTGAGCCAGATTGGCAACGTCGGCCCTGACCTCGGCCAGAGCTACATCATCGACTCGTTCCTGGTGGTGGTGCTCGGCGGTGTCGGCCAACTGGCCGGCAGCGTGTTCGCCGCATTTGGCCTGGGCATCGCCAACAAGATTCTCGAACCGCAGATCGGTGCGGTGCTCGGCAAGATCCTGATCCTCGCGCTGATCATTCTGTTCATCCAGAAACGTCCGCAAGGCCTCTTCGCACTGAAAGGACGGGTGATCGACTGATGAACCAGCCTCTACTAGTCACGGCCACACAAAAGGCCGGCCCGAAAGTCACCCTCGCTGTCGGCGTGGTGGTTCTCGCGTTGCTGATCGCCCTGCCGCTGCTGTCGCTGTTGCCGGCGGACAGTGCGCTGCACGTTTCGGCCTACACCCTGACGCTGGTCGGCAAGATTCTCTGCTACGCCATCGTCGCCCTGGCGCTGGATCTGGTCTGGGGTTACGCAGGTCTGCTGTCGCTGGGTCACGGCCTGTTCTTCGCCCTCGGCGGTTATGCAATGGGCATGTACCTGATGCGTCAGGCCGCCGGTGATGGCTTGCCGGCGTTCATGACCTTCCTGTCGTGGACCGAATTGCCGTGGTACTGGAGCGGCACCGGCAACTTCCTTTGGGCGATGTGCCTGGTTGTGTTGGCCCCGGGGTTGCTGGCGCTGGTGTTCGGTTTCTTCGCCTTCCGTTCGCGGATCAAGGGCGTGTATTTCTCGATCATGACCCAGGCCCTGACCTTCGCCGGGATGTTGCTGTTTTTCCGCAACGAGACCGGCTTCGGCGGCAACAACGGCTTCACCAATTTCCGCACGATCCTCGGTTTCGGCATCACCGAACCCGGCACTCGTGCGGTGCTGTTTCTGGCGACGGTGCTGTTGCTGGTGGCGAGCCTGTTCATCGGCTGGCGCCTGGCCCGCAGCAAGTTCGGCCGGGTGCTGACCGCGCTGCGTGATGCGGAAAATCGCCTGATGTTCTGCGGCTACGACCCGCGCGGTTTCAAGCTGTTCGTCTGGGTCTTGAGCGCGGTGTTGTGTGGTCTGGCCGGTGCGTTGTACGTGCCGCAAGTGGGGATCATCAACCCGAGCGAAATGTCGCCGACCAACTCGATCGAAGCCGCCGTGTGGGTGGCCCTTGGCGGGCGCGGCACCCTGATCGGCCCGCTGCTCGGGGCCGGCGTGGTCAACGGCATGAAGAGCTGGTTCACCGTGGCCTTCCCCGAATACTGGCTGTTCTTCCTCGGCGCGCTGTTCATCGTCGTGACGTTGTACCTGCCCAAAGGCGTGATCGGTCTGCTGAAGAAACGAGGTGAATCATGAGAGTCACGGCGAGCGCTGAATTCATGCTGGAACCGGCCTTTTTCCCGGTGGAGCCGAACAAGGACGAAGGCACCAGCCGCGACTCGATCGGCCTCGGGCAACGCGTCGGTCCGGGCCTCGACACCCGTCACGGCACGATCCTGACCCTGGAAGACATCAGCGTCAGCTTCGACGGCTTCCGGGCGCTGAACAACCTGAACCTGTACATCGGCGTCGGCGAACTGCGCTGCATCATCGGCCCCAACGGCGCGGGCAAGACCACGCTGATGGACGTGATCACCGGCAAGACCCGGCCGAGCCACGGCAAGGCGTGGTTCGGCGAAACCCTCGACCTGACGCAGATGAGCGAAGTGCAGATCGCCCAGGCCGGCATCGGTCGCAAGTTCCAGAAACCGACGGTGTTCGAAGCGTTGAGCGTGTTCGAGAACCTGGAGCTCGCGCAGAAAACCGACAAGTCGGTGTGGGCCAGTCTGCGGGCGAAGTTGAGCGGCGAGCAGAAAGACCGGATCAGCGAAGTGCTCGACACGATTCGCCTGACCACTTCGGTCAATCGCCCCGCCGGGCTGCTGTCTCATGGGCAGAAGCAGTTTCTGGAAATCGGCATGTTGCTGATGCAGGACCCGCAATTGCTGCTGCTCGATGAACCGGTAGCGGGCATGACCGACGCCGAAACCGAGTTCACCGCCGAGCTGTTCAAGTCCCTCGCGGGCAAGCACTCGCTGATGGTGGTGGAACACGACATGGGTTTCGTCGGCTCGATTGCCGACCACGTCACCGTGTTGCATCAGGGCAGCGTGCTGGCCGAAGGATCACTGGAACAGGTGCAGGACAACGAGCGCGTGATCGAGGTTTACCTCGGCCGCTGAAGAGGAATCCGATCGTTCCCACGCTCCGCGTGGGAACGATCACCGGGGAGAGTTTGAACATGCTGCAAGTCGACAAGCTGCACCAGTACTACGGCGGTAGCCACATCCTGCGCGGCCTGAGCTTTGACGTGAAGGTCGGCGAAGTGACCTGCCTGCTCGGCCGTAACGGCGTGGGCAAGACCACGTTGCTCAAGTGCCTGATGGGCCTGTTGCCGGCCAAGGAAGGCGCGGTGAACTGGGAAGGCAAACCGATCACCACGTTCAAGCCGCATCAGCGGGTGCACGCCGGGATCGCCTACGTGCCGCAGGGACGGGAGATTTTCGGCCGGCTGACCGTGGAAGAAAACCTGCTGATGGGTCTGTCGCGTTTCCCCGGCAGCGAAGCCAAAGAGGTTCCGGCGTTCATCTACGAGCTGTTCCCGGTGCTGCTGCAAATGAAACAGCGGCGCGGCGGCGACTTGTCCGGTGGTCAGCAACAGCAGCTCGCCATCGGCCGCGCACTGGCCAGCCGTCCGCGTCTGCTGATCCTCGACGAACCCACCGAAGGCATCCAGCCGTCGGTGATCAAGGAAATCGGCGCAGTGATCAAGAAGCTCGCCGCCCGGGGCGACATGGCGATTCTGCTGGTGGAGCAGTTCTACGATTTCGCCGCCGAACTGGCCGATCAGTACCTGGTGATGTCCCGGGGCGAGATCGTGCAGCAGGGCCGTGGCGAAAATATGGAAGCCGAAGGTGTGCGCGGGCTGGTGACTATTTGAGGTTACGGTCTAATCTGTAGCGTCCTAACGATAATTAGAAAACATGAACTTACCTGTTGCGACTGCCCTGTTTACCCCGAGCTGGCACGCCGAGCTGGAGCTGGCCTACGCCCGCTTCGGCGATTGCACGCGGCCGACCCGACGCCGGCACCTCGGCCCGTTGCGGGTGCAAAAGCACCTGTACGCCGAAGGGCCCGAGGTCTGCCAGCACATCATCGTCCACCCGCCGGGCGGGATCGCCGGCGGTGACCGGCTGGACATCAGCGCCCGCGTCGAACAAGGCGCCTGGGCACAGATCACCAGCCCCGGCGCGGCCAAGTGGTATCGCGCGGCGGGCCCCGCTTATCAGTCGCTGGACCTGCATGTCGCTGATGGCGCGACACTGGAATGGCTGCCTCAGGAGACCATCGTCTACAGCGCCGCCCAGGCTGAACTCACGACCTCGATCGAGCTTGAAGGTGATGCGCGACTGTTTTACTGGGACGTGGTGGCCCTCGGGCGTCCGGCCAGTGGCGAGCGTTTCGACCTCGGGCACTTCCAGGCGCATCTGGATATTCGCCGTGATGGGCGGTTGTTGTGGCATGAGCGCCAGCGCATCGTCGGCGATGACGGCTTGCTTGATTCGCCGATTGGGCTGGATGGCAATCCGGTGTTTGCGACGTTGCTGGTCACCGGTGAGATTGATGCTGAACTGCTGGAGCGATGCCGCTCGCTGGGCCACGAGGTGCGCGGGGATCTGACGCAATTGCCCGGTCTGTTGGTCGCTCGTTGCCTGGCCGGTGAAGCGTTGCTTGCGCGAGCGTGGCTTATTGAATTGTGGCGATTGCTCAGGCCTGTGTTGCTCGGCCGTGAAGCTCAGCCGCCGAGAATCTGGAGTACTTGAGGGCCAGCCCCTCACCCCCCGCCCTCTCCCCGGAGGGAAGAGGGAGCCTGACCGAGCTGTCTGGAAAGAATTTTGCAGTCTCAAAAAAATTACTGACTGAACTGGCCACTGAAAACGACCGAGATCAGTCCCCTCTCCCTCCGGGAGAGGGCTAGGGTGAGGGGCGGTTCCAACTGACACCCCTCAAACCGAAAGAACCACACAAATCTGCCCAAATGGATTTCAAACGATGGACCTGACCCCACGCGAAAAAGACAAGCTGCTGATCTTCACCGCCGGCCTCGTGGCCGAGCGGCGACTGGCCCGTGGCGTGAAGCTCAACTACCCGGAAGCCATGGCCTACATCTCGGCAGCGCTGCTCGAAGGCGCTCGTGACGGCCAGACCGTGGCCGAACTGATGCACTACGGCACCACCCTGCTGACCCGCGATCAGGTGATGGAAGGCATCCCGGAAATGATCCCGGAGATCCAGGTCGAAGCGACGTTTCCCGACGGCACCAAACTGGTCACCGTCCACCAACCGATCGTCTGAGGCCGTGCCATGACCTACACCATCCGCGATGCCCTGCACGCTGACCTGCCGGCGATCCGTGACATCTACAACGACGCCGTGCTCAACACCACGGCGATCTGGAACGAGTCCGCCGTCGACCTCGGCAACCGTCAGGCCTGGTTCAGCGCCCGTCAGGCTCAGGGTTATCCGATCCTGGTGATCGTCGACGCCGACAACACCACCCTCGGCTACGCTTCGTTCGGTGACTGGCGGCCGTTCGACGGTTTCCGCCACACCGTCGAGCACTCGGTCTACGTGCGCAGCGACCAGCGCGGCAACGGCCTCGGCCCGCAACTGATGACCGCGCTGATCGAACGCGCGAAAACCTGCGACAAGCACGTCATGGTCGCCGCCATCGAAAGCGGCAACGCCGCGTCGATTCGCCTGCACGAGCGCGCCGGTTTCATCACCACCGGGCAGATGCCGCAAGTCGGCACCAAGTTCGGCCGCTGGCTCGACCTGACCTTCATGCAACTGACCCTCAATCCTGGCGCGGAGCCGCCGCCCGCCCACAAGGAGTGACACCGATGAACCCCGCCCAACTGCGACGCGTCAATGCTGAAAGTTTTGCGCACTATCGTCAGGGTCTGATCGACCTGCTGCTCGACGCCGTGGGTTATGGCGCCAGCGTCGGTTTCATGGCCAATCTCGATGCCACACAGGCCCGCGCTTATTTCGACGATGTGCAGGACAACCTGAACAAGGGCAGCGTCTTGCTGTGGGTGGTGGTCAAGGACGAACAGGTGCAGGCCAGCGTCCAGTTGAGCCTGTGCCAGAAGGCCAACGGCCTGAACCGCGCCGAGGTGCAGAAACTGCTGGTGCGCGAACACGCCCGGCGGCGCGGCCTCGGTCAGCAGTTGATGCAAGCGCTGGAACAGACCGCGCGTCAGTACAAGCGCGGCATGCTTTACCTCGACACCGAGGCCGGCTCCCCGGCTGAAGATTTCTACAAGGCCCTGGGTTACACCCGCGCCGGGGAAATTCCCGATTACGCCTGCGACCCGAACGGTACCTATCGCCCGACGGCCCTCTATTACAAAGTCCTGCAAGGAGCGAATTGATGATTCCCGGCGAATACAAAATCCAGCCCGGCGACATCGAACTCAACGTCGGTCGTCGCACTGTCAGCCTGAAAGTGGCGAACAGCGGCGACCGGCCGATCCAGGTCGGCTCGCACTACCATTTTTTCGAAACCAACGACGCCCTGACCTTCGACCGCGCGGCCAGCCGTGGCATGCGCCTGAACATCCCGGCGGGCACGGCCGTGCGCTTCGAACCGGGCCAGAGCCGCGAGGTGGAACTGGTGGATTACGCCGGGCACCGGCGGGTGTTCGGGTTTGCCGGGCGGGTCATGGGTGACCTCTGAAATTTGCGGTGTCTCCATCGCGAGCAGGCTCGCTCCCACATTAAACCGAGTTCCTCCAGCTGGAATCCGATCCCCTGTGGGAGCGAGCCTGCTCGCGAAAGTGAGCGCAGCGAACGATCTCAAAACCAATTGAATTCCAAGGCGAACACATGAAGATCTCGCGTCAAGCCTACGCCGACATGTTCGGCCCCACCGTCGGCGACAAGGTGCGCCTGGCCGACACCGAGCTGTGGATCGAGGTCGAACAGGACTTCACCACCTACGGCGAAGAAGTGAAATTCGGCGGCGGCAAAGTGATCCGCGACGGCCAGGGTCAGAGCCAGTTGCTGGCCGCTGAAGTGGTCGACACCGTCATCACCAACGCCCTGATCATCGACCACTGGGGCATCGTCAAAGCCGACGTCGGCCTCAAGGACGGGCGCATCGCCGCCATCGGCAAGGCCGGCAACCCCGACGTGCAGCCCGGCGTGACCATCGCCATCGGCGCCAGCAGCGAAGTGATCGCCGGCGAAGGCATGATCCTCACCGCCGGCGGCATCGACACGCACATCCACTTCATCTGCCCGCAACAGATCGAAGAAGCACTGATGAGCGGCGTCACCACCATGATCGGCGGCGGCACCGGGCCGGCCACCGGCACCAATGCAACGACCTGCACTTCGGGGCCGTGGCACCTGGCGCGAATGCTTCAGGCAGCGGATGCGTTCCCGATGAACATCGGCCTCACCGGCAAGGGCAACGCCAGCCTGCCGGAGCCGTTGATCGAACAGGTCAAGGGCGGCGCCATTGGCCTCAAGCTGCATGAAGACTGGGGCACCACCCCGGCGAGCATCGACAACTGTCTGAGCGTCGCCGACCAGTACGACGTGCAAGTGGCGATCCACACCGACACCCTCAACGAGTCCGGTTTCGTCGAAACCACCCTCGGCGCGTTCAAGGGCCGGACCATCCACACCTATCACACCGAAGGTGCCGGTGGCGGCCATGCGCCGGACATCATCAAGGCCTGCGGTTTCGCCAACGTGCTGCCGAGTTCGACCAACCCGACCCGGCCATTCACCCGTAACACCATCGACGAACACCTCGACATGCTGATGGTCTGCCACCACCTCGACCCGAGCATTGCCGAAGACGTGGCGTTCGCCGAAAGCCGCATCCGCCGCGAAACGATTGCCGCCGAAGACATCCTCCACGACCTCGGTGCGTTCTCGATGATCAGCTCCGACAGCCAGGCCATGGGCCGCGTCGGCGAAGTCATCACACGCACCTGGCAGACTGCCGACAAGATGAAAAAGCAGCGCGGCCCGCTGCCTCAGGACGGCGAAGGCAACGACAACTTCCGCGCCAAACGCTACATCGCCAAGTACACGATCAACCCGGCGATCACCCACGGCATCAGCCATGAAGTGGGTTCGGTGGAAGTTGGCAAGTGGGCCGATCTGGTGCTGTGGCGCCCGGCATTCTTCGGCGTGAAACCGACGCTGATCCTCAAGGGCGGCGCCATCGCCGCCAGCCTGATGGGCGACGCCAACGCGTCGATCCCGACCCCGCAACCGGTGCACTACCGCCCGATGTTCGCCAGCTACGGCGGCTCGCTGCACGCCACCAGCCTGACCTTCATCAGTCAGGCAGCGCAGGAGTCCGGATTGCCCGAAGCGTTGGGCCTGAAGAAGAAAATCGCCGTGGTCAAAGGTTGCCGCGACGTGCAGAAAACCGACTTGATCCACAACGACTACCTGCCGAACATCGACGTCGACCCGCAGACCTATCAGGTCAAGGCCGACGGCGTGTTGCTCTGGTGTGAACCGGCCGAAACCCTGCCGATGGCGCAACGTTACTTTCTGTTCTGAGTCAGCGCCCCGGTCGTCGAGGCTTTCGATGACCGGGACTGCCGACACTTCAGCGGGTTGAAGTGTCCATCGAATAACGTGAAGAGCCAGGCTGCTCCTCGTCGAGAGTGACCGTCAGCGGTTCGCCTGTTTCCAGGTGCGACAGGGCAATCAGTTGCTGGTTGCGCTCGATACCGCGCTCGATCTCGAGCATCTGCACCGCCTCCTGATACGCCGTGCTGGTCACGTCTTCATATTCATCCTCGAGTCGTTGCAGCTTTTCATCCGCACTGCGCTTGAGTGCGCCGAGTTCGTCCGGGTACTTCTCGGTCAGGTACTGCACCCAGTATTCGCGACTGATCAGCTCTTCATAGAACCGCTCGCTTTTTTCCGCCGTCACGACGGCGTCACGCGCCGTCGCCAGCTCCTCGCCCCTGATGGGTCGGGCAAATCGCATGTGCCTTGGCTGCCCGGGCAGTTGCAGGCCGTCCTCCCAACCTGAAGTCAGACCGATTCGATATTGCAATCGAACTTCCGCAGGATCGGCATGACGTCCCATGTTGCGGGCAGCAAGTTTTTCCACCTCGCCCAGGCGGAACAGCTGCCGCGACAAGTCGAGCAAGGCGCGCCCCTTCGCCAAGAGGCCGGGTTGCAAATGTCGCAAGGCGTTGTACTCGAACACCTTGACCTCGATTTCACTGAACGCCAGGGTGCGGCCATCGACGCATGTCGTGTGCGTGGTCGCCATGGAAAACAGTGTGTCGCGCAGCTCCTGACTGCCATCGGCCGCTTCGACGATTTCCCAGATGCGTCGTGTCAGATCGGCGCGAAACACCCGGAACTCCTCTGTATGCGGCATCTGCGAAAGCAGATGGAAGAAGGCGGCGTTGTCGGGCTCGGCGGCCAACCGCTGCCACATCGCCCGACAGCGAGCGGCATCCTCATGAGGAATGTTTTCAATCCAGGGTGTGGCCTGGAGTTCAAGAACGCTTTCAGCAAGTGTCGGAACCACTTCATCCGGTTCTGCATCACTCTCGAAGCCCGCGCCATCACCGTCACTTTCGGTCGTACTGTCCATGTCATCGATCATCCGGTCGATGTCGGCATACGTCAGGCCCAGCACGTCGCCACGCCCATGGGTATCGGCGTAATCACGCAGCTGGATCAGACTTTGTTGCGACATTTCGTAGTTCTCCGACAGATTGCTGCCGGCTAGCAAACCGGCATGGTCGCTGTCGTACAACTCGACGGGAATCGACGAGATTTCATTGTTGCTCAGATCGATCGCTTGCAATCGGGGAGCTTGCAGCACCCCTTCCGGCCATGCCGTGAGCAGGTTGTCACGCAGGTTCAGCCGCTCCAGTCGCTCCAGTCGGGCGACGCTGAACGTGCGCAGGCCGTTGTGGCTCAGGTCCAGCCGCTGCAGCTGCGGCAGGCCCGCCAGCGTTTGATCCAGCGCTGCGGAATCCACAAGCCCGGTGAATGACAGCTCCAGTCGCTCAATTTGCAGCATGTGCCCCACTGGCTCGGGAATTGCCAGCAAGTGATTGCCGCCGATGTTGAGCCTTCGCACCTGCGTGAACGCCCTGAGAAAGTCATTGGAACCCTCGGTAGTGAGCTTCACTCCCGAGAGGTTCAAGATGCGCACCGCCGCGAACGTTTCTTCCAGTGCGGGCAGGTTGCCCACCTGCAGGCCGTCGAGATTCAGCTCTCGGTCAACCACGCCATTCCAGTCGACCGTGCCCTCACGCCAGCATTCGATGATCCGCTGTGCGGCGAGCTGACGAGTGCGCGATGACACGACCCAATCCATGCCCCGGGTTTCATGGGTGAACAACCAATCGTTCAGGCGTCGCGTCAGCGACTCGAATGTCTGCTCCCAAGCGTCGATTCGTGCACCGATCTCAACTTCGGTCAGCCCCGCGCCTTGCAGCCGTTCAATCGCCAGCTGCGCCTGAGCGCTGTCGTACCGCGAGCGCAGGCGCTGGATACGGGCAACCCACCCGGCCGGACCTTCGCCTGTCGACAGCGGCGGCAGCGGCAACAAACGTCGAGCGATCACCGAGCCACTTTCGACAGGCGGCGTGCGATGGCGCGGTTCTTCCAGCGCAAAGCGCTGCAACGATCCTGGCAGCAGGCCTCTGGCCTGTTCGATGCGCTGACGTGCGATGACCAGCAACAGGTTGGCCTGCTCGGTCAGCGGTGTTCCGACCAGGCTGGTATCGAGCAACAACGCGTCACGCGCCAGCAACGCCTCCGGCAGCGAGGTCAACTGACTGTTGCTGAGATCCAGCCAGGTCAGCTCCGGCAGAAGCTCTGCCCCCACCGGCCATTCGCGCAGGGCCGTCGCGCTGAGATCCAGCGCCATCAGGCGATTCATCCCGCGCACGTCGATACTGCTCAGCGGATTGTCGTGCAGGTTCAGGGTTTCGAGTGCCGGCAGGGTATCTGCATCCAACGGCAATTCACTCAAGCCACAATGGCTCAGATCGAGGGTATCGATCCCGCGAAAGGTGCTGATGAAACCACGCAACTGCTCGACCGGTGCCTGCAATCCGGCCAGATGCAGACTTCTGACGTGGGTGAATCCTTCTGCCGAAAGCGTCGGCAGACTGTCCACCGGCGAGCCGAGAATATCCAGCACCGACGCATCGTTGGGCAAGCTGACGTACAGGTTGAAAAATATACTTTCGGTCCGCGCGCCATAACGCTGGAACAATCCGCTGCGCCAACTGGCCTTCAGTGCATCGGCGACCGCCAAACGCGCGGTCCCGCCATTTTGAAGCGTCGGTTCGGCGCCGACCCACCCGTCCAGACGGTTGAGTTCACTGAACTGTTCACTCAAGGTTTCGATCGCCGCAAAGCGGCTGCCGACGTCAGTCCATTGCGCCTTGAAACCCGTACTCAAGACATCGAACAGGCTCGGCTCCATGCCGACAAAACGCTTGAGTTCGCCGCGGCAATAGTCCGCGACCATTTCGTCCAGATCGAGCAGATGCCGGGGCTGGTTGCGGACAAATTCGTAGATCGGTTTGAACACCCGACGCGGGAACCTCGACCAGTCCAATGACAGGCCGGACAACAGCCGCTGATGGCCCTCATAGATTTCCATCGGCAGGGTGTTGATTGCCGTTGATCGCAGGTTCAGGCGCTCCAGTCGTGGCAAATCCAGAACACCGCGGGGCCATTGGTGCATTTGCGGACTGCCGACTTCGAGCCTGCGCAGTTGGCGCAGGCCGCCGACCTCAAGCGTCATGGGTACGACCGGGTTCATGCCGCTGGCGGTACAGTGCAGCTCCAGTTCTTCAAGTCGGGTCAACTCGCGAAGACGCGTCGCCACCTGGCCGGTAATCGGTGTCGAGAGCTTCAGACGGGTCATGTGACGCAGGGTTTTCAAGGTCGCGAGCACTTTGTCGAATTCCGCAACGCGCGCGGTCAGTGCCAGTTTCTCGACATTGGGAAACGCCGCAAGCGTGTCGCCCACGACCGGAACGCGCAACGTCAGTTCGCGAACATGGGAGAAGTCCGCCGCCAATGACGGCAGTGGCGCGTCACTGATCAGCGTCAGGCGGGCCGCTCGCGGATCGTGTTCGGCCAACGGTGCATTGCGCCAACAGTCCTTGATATTTTGCACCACGCTGACGAACTCGTCGCGAGCACTGCGCAGGCGCAGGTTCTGCGACATCATCCACTGATCGAGTGTTGTTTCCAGCTCCCGCCACTCGCTCAACCGGTTGTTGAGCAGATGAAAGATCTGCTGGTCGGTCTTGCCCAGCCGCCATTGCTCGAGAATGAAGCCGCGGGCCTGAACATCGGTCAGCCCCGGGTAGACGCTCTGGACATGACCGGTCAACGCCGGGTTCGGCCCCGGTCCATCGCCGCTGGCGGGATAACCGAACAGTTTGGGGGCAATGCGTTGCGGCGGTTTGAACCATGGTTTTTCTGCCGCGCCCGCACGCAGAATCCAGGCCGACTGACTGCGCTCGGCGAGCGCTCGCTCAATGATCGCGTTTTGCAACTCGATGCTCTGCCCGACACTCGGAAAACCCAACGCATGACGTGCCGGATCGGGCAAGGCATGCATCAACGAGCTGAAAAAGTTATCACCCGTGTGGGGAATACTATTGAGCGGCTCACCACGCTCATTGTCGGCTTGAAAGGCATCTCCATACTTGACCAGATACTTGTGCGCAGAGGCCGTTTCGCTGCCGATGGCATCCAGCATCGGCCCGCTGATACTGCACTCGCGGATTTCCAGACGCACGTCATCGGACCAGCCCGGCAGCCGCCGCAATGTGTGCAACGCCAGATGGCGACTGTCGGGCGAGGCCATGGTTTCACTGCGCAACCCGGCCAGAGCCCGGGTCAGGCGTCCCTGCTGGCGATACCAGCGACCGAGTTCCTGCAAATGCGACGGGACCTTCGCGGCGCTGTCCAGTCGCGCCAGCTCTTCGGCATCGGCCTGTCCCAATGCTGCCGTTGCCTCTCGCCCGGTCAACCCGGGGACGACTCGTTGCAGCTTCGCCGCCCGAGGGTCGACTGGATCGTTTGCCTTGAGAAGACTGTCGAACAACGCGGGCTGGTGCGCGCTGGCGTAGTCGGCAATCTGTCTGGAGAACTCCTGTGCCCTCGATGCGCGAACCCGTGCAGGCTCGCCACCCAGCAGACGCACCGTCTCTGCCTCATCCAGTGCCGCGAGTATCCGGGCCGGTAGCTCACCGTTCAGCACCTCGGCCCGGCTGATGCGAATCGGCGCCTTGCCGCCGCGTTTCGTCCCGTAACCGATTGCCCGCCCCGAGAAGTCCGGGCTGTCGAAGATCTGCAGCCTGCGCCCGAACGGCCAGCGCGGCATGTCGGGAAGCAGCGGCAACAGATGCATGAATCGACTGTCGACTGCCTGAGTGCCGGCTGCCTGTTCGACGATCAGTCCGGCATCGCGCTCGGCGTTGAACAGTTGCATGGCATCCGCCAGTTCCGGTGGCGGCAAGGCGTTGTCCAGGTGCATCTTGCGCAAGGCGTTGTCGCTGACATCGGCGACATCGGCCATCGTCAATAATTGCTCGTCAGAGAACGGGGCAGTGCGGTGGCCGATACGCCGCAACAGCGTCAACCGGTCCCAGACCTGCGGGCGTTCCAGGGTATATCGCCATGCGCCGGCGCCGTTGTGCGTCAAGGGTGGCTGATAGGCCTGCGGATCGCTCGGATGCTGGATGCGCCAGGCTTTGAGCGACTCGTCGTAAGTCTGCTGATAAGTCTTGCCATCGAGGCGTATGCAGTTTTTTTCTCCCGACTTGTACTGCCCCAACGCATTCGGTACAGCATTCTCGTCCAGTGTGACCGGACTTTCGTAGCCACTCAGATCAGGCTTCCACAAGCGAGTCGTGCCGTCCGGCATTTCCACCGGGTGCAGGTTCTCGATGACCGGTGTCGATCGGGCGGCGGTCAGCCGGGCGAGCCCTTTGCCGGCGCCCGCCATCAAGGCAATCAACGCCAGATTCTGCGCGACATCGATCAGATGCGCCTTGGCGGCCTTGCGATCACCCTCGCTCCACTCGATGGCGCCTTCAAGGGTTTCTTCGAGCAGTTGCCCGGCCATCACCACCATCATCACTTCGCCCAATACCGGCACGAACATCGAGACGCCCATCAGCACCAGCATGCCGATGTTCAACAATGTGGCGAGCTTCTCCGAGCGCACTTTGGCGTCGACATCCGCCGTGGGCACGGCATGGCTACGGGCATCGGCGATCAAACGGTCACGATGCTGCTCGAACTGGTAATTCCACAGGTCGATGTTGTCCGACCAGATCCCGCCGCCCTTGCGCGACAGGTCAACCGGGTTCAGATACGGATCTGCGTTGGGCACCTGTTCGACCGGCGGCGCAGGCGGTAACTCGTGAATGCCGATCAGTGCCGCGTTGATCGGATTGAGTGCCTTGAAAAACTCATTGAGCAGCGGCTCGTAAGGAGCGAGTTTTTGCGAAAACGTGCGGTTCGGCGTGTCGTCGGTGAACTGGCCGAAGTAGCGCGGTCGGTCGGCATACGCGACGAACTGGCTGAAAAACCGCTGGTAGCTATTGGGGTCTGCAGGATGAGCCTGAGTCGCATCGGGAGCGGTGAACCGCTGCTTGAACATCGTCGCGATTTCCCGCCCCTTGTAGCGTTTGAGCGGGTGGTAGGGATCACCCGGGATGTACAGGATCGCGTCGTCGCTGTAGCGATACTTCTCGCAGATCGTGAACATTACACAGCCGGTCATGCGCCGGCCCATCAGGCCCAGATCACGGAACCAGATTTGCCGCTGGCCCTGACGCGGTGCCAGTTCGCCGTTGAGGATCGATCGAATCGAGGCGTAATCCTCACGGCCGATATCACCCTTGACCAACGCCAGTTCTGCAGCTGCATGCAATGCGGTTTTATGGGCGTCGATGAATTTATCGCGCAGCACGTGCTCGGCCACCGCGTCTCTGGGGTGCAGGAAATCCTTGAGGTAAGCCTGGTATTTCTCCCCGATGTCCAGCGAGCGGCACAGGCCGGTGAATTGCTCGACGGTCAGGTGCGTGTTCAACGGCGCAAGCGTGCCGGGTGTCGAGGTTTCACTGCGAAATCCCGATGTTTCATGAAAAGCCCCGTTTTTGCATTCTCGGGCTTCGAAGTTGTGCAGCGCCGCTTGCAGCAAGGGCAGCTTCAGGACTTCGAAGAAATCGATATCGATGGCAAAAATCCCGATCTCCACCGGTTTGTTCAGCACCAGCCAGGTCTTGCTGACGTCCAGCGTCACGTTGAAGCGGTCCTTGAGGGCCTTGGTCAGCAACGGCGCGGCGAAGCTGTCGATGTCCTGAAAGGTCGACATGGCCTTGTCCAGACGGGTCTGGGCGGCGAGGCTGGCGGTCACGGCATCGCCCACCGCCTTGCGTTGATCGCGCGATGCGCGCCTGTACCAGTCAGGTTTGGCGGGATCGACACTGTTCACCCCTTCCCGCTGCCGAGCCGAGGCGTTGATCAGCCAGTCCGGGCTGGCCTTCTGAAGGAAATCGGCGTGCAGACTTTGCGTCGCGCGCGGAACTGGCGGGAGGGGGGCGTCATCGGGTGATGATCGGGTGACAGGGATTCCGGGCATGGTTTCACTCCTTGAAATGGAGCGAAAGCAGACCATGCCAAGCCTCTGTGGCTGCGGTAGATATGTATCGTGGCACCGCGGGTTGTCAGCGAAAATTTCAGGTCCGAGCGGCGCTTTCATTCCCGCGCAAAGGGGCTAATATTCGAACGCCCCGCCTTGAATTTCCAGGAACCCGGACATGCGTTTATCCGAATTCATCCGGCAACACGCGGATCACATCGTCGAGGAATGGGAACAGTTCGCCAGGACCATCACTCCGGCGGCCGACACCATGGATCGGGCAGCGTTGCGTGATCATGCCCGGGCGATCCTGCTGGCCGCCGCGCGCGACATGGACACCGCACAGACCGCCAGCGAGCAAATCGCCAAGGCCAAGGGCGAAGGCCCGGAGAAAACCCCAAGCCTGGACGAGGCCGGCGCCAGCCATGGCGAGTTGCGGCATACCGTCGGGTTTGATCTGGTGCAGATGACATCGGAATTCCGCCATCTGCGGGCCTGTGTGATTCGCCTCTGGGTCGGCAGTCTGGAATCCCCGGACATGGCGTATTTTCAGGACATGATCCGCTTCAACGAAGCCATTGATGAAGCCCTGGCCGAATCGACGGCCGCCTACGCCGAGCAGGTGAACCGCTCGCGGGACATTTTCCTCGCGATCCTCGGTCACGACCTGCGCGCGCCGCTGCAAGCGGTCAGCATGTCCACCGAATTGCTGATGCGCAAAACAGCGCTTGAAGGCGATGCGCTGACCTGTGCGCTGAACATCAAGCAAGGCGCGCGGCACATGGCGGCGATGGTCAGCGACCTGCTGGAACTGGTGCGCAGCCGCCTGGGCAGAAGCCTGCCGATCGAACCGGCACCGATGGACCTGGCCGACGCGGCGCGAGCAGCCATCGCCGAAGCCTGCGCCGGCAATCCGGAATGTGATCCAACACTGAAAACCGAGGGCGACACCCGCGGCGTCTGGGATGCCGGACGGATCGATCAATTGCTGCAAAATCTGATCGGCAATGCCTTGCAGCATGGTTCAAACCCGCGGGAAGTTCTGGTGACGCTGCGGGGCGATTCGGGAAGCGTTCACCTGAGCGTGCAAAACTACGGCAACCCCATCCCCGAAGAGGCCATCGGCACGATTTTCGATCCATTGGTGCGCAGTGCCGACGAAGAACTCGGCCAGCCGTCGACCAGCCTCGGTCTGGGCCTGTTCATCGTCAAGGAAGTGGTGACCGCCCACGGCGGGACGATCGAAGTCAGTTCAAGCGAAGCCGACGGAACGCTGTTCAGCGTGACGCTGCCCAGAGAGGTTTGAAGCGCTACTCGACCACCAGCCGCGCCAGACGCTGACGGAGCATGCGGTTCTCGGCCCGCAGCTCCTGCACTTCTTCCAGCAGGTCCAGCGCCAGGGCGACGCCTTCCCATTCCAGGTCAAGGTCGCGCCGCAGCTTGGCGGCGCGTTTGGCCAGGGCCAGTTCGTAGTCGGTGAAGCGCCATTCCCGGGGCTGCGCGCCCTGAGGTTCGAGGATGCCGTGCTCGACGATTTCGATCACGTAGACGTCCGACAGGTCGGCCGCCTCACAGAATTCTGCCATGTCCAGTTGAACGATCAGGGGGCTGCTCATGATGGGCTACTCCGTCGTCAGTATCAGAAGTTCTCTCGCGGATTGAAGGCGGCCTTCTTCGCCAGTTCCTGCCACAGCGCCTTGACGTCATCGCCGTTGGCTTTCGGCATCACGGCCTTCAGCTGGACGAACAGATAACCGCGTTCGCCGGCCTTGTTCTGCAAGCCATGGCCCTTGGCGCGCATGCGCTGGCCGTTCTGGCTGCCGGCCGGGACCTTGAGGTTGATCTTGCCGGTCAGGGTCGGCACGGCCACTTCGGCGCCCAGCGCCAGCTCCCAGGGAGCGAGCGGCAAGGTGATGATCAGGTTTTCGCCTTCAACGTCGAATTTCGGGTGCGGCGCGAAACGGATGGTCAGGTACAGATCGCCATTGGCGCCGCCACCGATGCCCGGTGCGCCCTGGCCCTTGAGGCGAATGCGCTCGCCGTCGGTCACGCCCGCCGGGATCTTCACGTTCAGGCTCTTGCTGGTGTTGCTGACGTGCTGGCCCGAACCGTTGTATTGCGGAACCTGGAAGCTGATCTTTTTCGATTCGTTCGAAAGCGTCTCTTCCAGAAAGATCGGCAGTTCCAGTTCCACGTCTTGCCCTCGCCGTCCGGCGCTGCGGGATTGCCGGCCAGCGCCGCCACCGAAACCGGGGCCGCGATTGCCGAAGATCGAACTGAAGAAGTCCGAAAAGTCGCCGGTGTCGCCACCGCCGCCGCCAAAGCCGCCACGGCTCTGCCAGCCAGGTGGGCCCTGGAACGGCTGACCGTGCTGGCCGTAACGGCGCAGGTCGTCGTATTCGGCGCGTTTGTCAGCGCTTTTCAACGCTTCATAGGCTTCCGAGGCGTCCTTGAACTTGGCCTCGGCGTCTTTTTCCTTGCTGACATCGGGGTGGTATTTGCGCGCCAGCTTGCGATAGGCAGCCTTGATTGCCTTGTCGTCAGCCGTCGGCTCCACGCCGAGTATCTTGTAATAGTCTTTGAAGTCCATCGAAGGAATCACCATCCGTTATCGATTTCGCGCCGATGCCAGCATGCGCCGATTCGCGCAAGGCTGGTTGACCGATCTCAAGGTTGTGACCGGGTGGCGCAGCAGAAGTTTATCGGCAGTGGACGGCGGTTCTTGCGACCGCCGGTATGTCTGCCGGCCCATGCCAGCAAGTTTGGGGCAAAGCGGCGAGTTTCAAGCAAGCTTAGACGTGAAATAGCAGATGACCGGCCTTCGAATCTGTCGCGCACTGACATACACTGCGCGGCCGTTTTTTTGACCGGAACCGAAAGACCATGAAAGACGCCTCTCCAGCCCGTGCCTGCGGCATCGACTTCGGCACGTCCAACTCCACCGTCGGCTGGCTGCGCCCCGGCGTGGAAACGATGATCGCGCTGGAAGACGACAAGATCACCCTGCCGTCGGTGGTCTTCTTCAACATCGAGGAGCGCCGCCCGGTTTACGGCCGTCTGGCGCTGCACGAGTACCTGGAAGGCTACGAAGGCCGGCTGATGCGCTCGCTCAAGAGCCTGCTCGGTTCCAAGCTGATCAAACACGACACCAGCGTCCTCGGCACCGCGATGCCGTTCAAGGACTTGCTCGGGCTGTTCATCGGCCAGCTCAAGAGCCGCGCCGAAGCGGCCGCCGGTCGTGAGTTCGAGCAGGTGGTGCTGGGCCGTCCGGTGTTCTTCGTCGACGACGATCCGCTGGCCGACCAGGAAGCCGAAGACACCCTGGTGGAAGTGGCGCGCAAGCTCGGCTTCAAGGACGTTTCGTTCCAGTACGAGCCGATTGCCGCGGCCTTCGACTACGAGTCGACCATCGAAAAGGAAGAGCTGGTACTGATCGTCGACATCGGCGGTGGTACGTCGGACTTCTCGCTGGTGCGCCTGTCGCCCGAGCGTCGCGGTGTGGATAACCGTCACGATGACATTCTCGCCACCGGCGGCGTGCACATCGGCGGGACCGACTTCGACAAACAGTTGAGCCTGCAAGGCCTGATGCCGCTGTTCGGCTACGGCAGCCGCATGAAGAGCGGTGCATTCATGCCGACCAGCCACCACATGAACCTGGCGACCTGGCACACCATCAACTCGGTGTACTCGCAGAAATCGACCCTGGCCCTGGGCAGCATGCGCTACGACATCGAAGACACCGGCGGCATCGACCGTCTGTTCAAGCTGATCGAGCAGCGCGCCGGGCACTGGCTGGCGATGGAAGTGGAAGAAACCAAGATCCAGCTGACCCACAACGACAGCCGTCATGTGCCGCTGGACCGCATCGAGTCGGGCCTGAGCGTGGAACTGACCCGGGCGCTGTTCGAGTCGGCCATCGAGTCGCAGCTCGAGCGCGTGCGCGGCAGCGTCACCCGGTTGCTGGCGGACGCCAATGTGGCGGTGGGTCAGGTTGATACGGTGTTCTTCACCGGTGGTTCGAGCGGTATTCCGGCACTGCGCAACAGCGTCTCGGCGATGCTGCCGAACGCGCGGCATGTTGAAGGGAATATCTTTGGCAGTATCGGTAGCGGTCTGGCGATCGAGGCCATGAAACGCTATGGCTCGGTGAACTGACACCGCACGAAGATCGTTCCCACGCTCTGCGTGGGAATGCAGCCCGGGACGCTCTGCGTCCCAAAGCGGACGCAGAGCGTCCATTGAGGCATTCCCACGCAGAGCGTGGGAACGATCAAGCCTGGATCAAACCATCCCGCCCAGCTTCAACTCACTCTTCAGATACGCGTAATAGATCGGCCCCGCCACCACCCCCGGCAGGCCGAACGCGGCCTCGAACACCAGCATTGCCAGCAGCAACTCCCAGGACTTGGCACTGATCTGCCCGCCGACGATGCGCGCGTTGAGAAAGTATTCCAGCTTGTGGATAAAGATCAGGTAGCCCAGCGCCGCAATCGCCACCCAGATCGACAGCGACAGACCGACGATGGTAATCAGCGTGTTCGACATCAGGTTGCCGATCACCGGCAGCAGACCGAGCAGGAAGGTCAGCACGATCAGGGTCTTGGTCAGCGGCAGCTTGATCCCGAACATCGGCAGGATCACCGCCAGGAAAATCCCGGTGAAGAAGGTGTTGAGCAGGGAAATCTTGATCTGCGCGAACACGATGTTGCGAAACGCCTGAACCAGCAGGTGCAGACGGTCGAACAGCGCGGCCGCCAGCGGCTTGCGCTTGGTGACGTCCGGCACGCGCTGCAAGGCGATGATCGCGCCCAGCACCATGCCGATCAGCAGCGTCACGAACATGTGCGCCGCGTCCTTGCCCACCAGTTGCAGGTCGGACAGGTGTTTGCTCGCCCATTCACCGATGGCCACACGGAACTCGGCGGCACTGGCCGGCAGGTAGCTGTCGAGAAACGGCGGCAGTTGCCCGCGCGCGCGGTCGACCACGCCCATGAATTTATCGAGGGAAGCCCCGGGGTTTTCCGCCTCGTGCAGCAGGAAACTGATGGCCCCGGCAAAGATCAGCGCCAGCACACTCACCACCAGCGTGCCCAGCAGCGCCACCGCCAGCCAGCGCGCGCGCCGGCCTTCGATCAGACGTTGCAGTTGCGGGGTGAGCATGTTGACCAGTTCGAACACCAGCAAGCCGGCCAGCAGACTGGGCAGCAAACGCAATGGCAACACCAGCAACAGACCGCCGAAAATGATGATGCAACTGACCCAGAACACTACATGACGCTCAGAAAACGTTGGCATACAGCCTCAAAACGAACGGCGTAAAAGGATTGGCAGTCTGCCAGCGATCCGGCGCCGAAGCGAGCGGATGCCCTGCCGCTCGCTGCGATCTGTCGATCTTATTTTTTCTTCAGACAATCACTCATGAACGTCTTGCGCGCATCACCCGTCAGCGCCTTGGTCTTGGCATCGGCATTACAGGTTTTCATCTTTTCCTGCTGCGGGGTCAGGGCCTTGGCGTCGTTGGCCGCCGGGGCTGCCTTGAGGCAGGTGCTCATGAAGGCTTTGCGCTCGTCGCCCTTGAGGCTCTTGGCCGTGGCGTCGGCGTTGCAGGTGGTCATCTTGTTCTGTTGCGCCGTGGCGGCGAAACCCTGGGAGCACAGCAGCAGACCGATCATCAACAAAGGGACACGCAGCATCTTCATGGAGTTTTCTCCTTGGCGCCGCCTCGATGGAGGTGGCCTCTGCTGGAGTGTAGTCAAAGCTTGTTACACCTTCCTAGCCTCAAGATGGCTGCGCCGATACTGCTCCGGGGTACATCCAGCCTGCCGGGCAAACATGGCGATGAAGGCCGAGCCGCTGCTGTAGCCGAGATCAAAAGCGATTTCCTGCACGCTGCGCGCAGACTCCAGCGCCTCGATCGCCGCAAGATAACGCAGCCGCTGACGCCATTCGCCGAAACTCATCCCCAGCTCCCGCACGAATTGCCGGGCCAGGGTGCGCTCGCTGACATGCACCTGCGCCGCCCAGTGCGCCAGCGGCTGGTTGTTGCCGGGCTCGGCCTGCAGGGTTTCGAGGATGGTCAGCAATCCGGGGCTGCTGGCGTAGGGCAGATAGCATTGGTGAACCGGCGCCTGGCGCAATTGATCCACCAACACTTGGGCCAGGCGCTGGTCGGCTTCGAACGCGGGAATCTTCACATCACGGGCGGCGAAGTCCTTGAGGATCGCTTTGAGAATATCGCTGATTGCCAGGGTGCAGGCCTGCGCCGGCAAATCGGAACAGACATCCGGCGCCAGACACACCGCCCGATAGTTGACCGGTTGATGGCTGTAGAAACTGTGCTCCACCTGCGGCGGCACCCACACCGCGTATTGCGGCGGCGACATGAAGCGGCTGCCGTCGACATCCATGTGCAGCACGCCGTGGGCCGCGTACTCCAGCGTGCCCCACGGATGGCGGTGCGGCGCGGCGTATTCATGGGCGTTGAAGTCGGCATAGCGGAAATACACCGCTGACGGCAGTTCGCTGAAATCCAGCAGATCGATGTGTTTACTGTTCATGCTGTCCGGAATCAGGGGCGGGTTGTCCGGTTCGCAGTATAGGCCTGCATCCAGACAGGGGATAATCACCGTTCATCAACGTACTGGTTTCTCCTCCCATGCAATACGCGTTTCCCCTGCTGGCGATTTTCATCTGGGCCGGCAACACCGTGATCAACAAGCTGGCCGTTGGCGCGATCTTCCCCGCCGAGATCGGCTTCTACCGCTGGCTGCTCGCCGGCCTGCTGTTCACGCCGTTCATGCTCAGGAAGGTAATCGCGCACTGGCCGCAGATCCGCCCGAACCTGGGCAAGATTTTCATCCTTGGCGTGCTGGGCATGGCGGTCTATCAGAGCCTGGCGTACTTCGCCGCGACCATGACCAGCGCCACCAACATGGGCATCATCCTGTCGCTGATGCCGTTGATGTCGCTGGCCATGGCGATCATCAGCCTCGGCCAGCGCCTGACCGCCGGTGCGCTGGTCGGTGCGGTGCTGTCATTCGCCGGTGTGCTGGTGGTGGTGTCGTCCGGCAGCCTCGGCGCACTGCTGCAACACGGGGTGAACCTGGGTGACGCGATGATGCTGGTCGCCACCCTCGCCTACGCGATCTACAGCACCCTGCTGAAAAAATGGCAACTGCGCCTGCCGCCGCTGGTGTTGCTGTATTTGCAGGTGCTGGTGGCGGTAGTGGTGCTGTTTCCGCTGTACGTCATGTCGCCGAAAACCGGCCTGACCCTGCAGAACATTCCGCTGGTGCTGTACGCGTGCCTGCTGGCCTCGATGCTCGCGCCGCTGGCCTGGATGCAGGCCGTACAGCGCCTGGGCCCGAGCCGGACCACGTTGTTCTTCAACCTGCTGCCGTTGATCACCGCGCTGATTGCAGCGGTGGTATTGAAGGAACAGCTGGCGATGTATCACCTGGTCGGTGGCTTGCTGACGCTGGGCGGGGTGATTCTTTCCGAGCGCTGGACGACGGTGCTCGGCCGCAAACTCAGCGTCGCCTGATCTGGCCTCTTCGCGAGCAAGCCCGCTCCCACATTTGGAATGCGTTCCCCTGTGGGAGCGGGCTTGCTCGCGAAGAACGATGACGCGGTCTGACTGCTAGACCCCGGCGGCTTTCAACCGCGCGGCATGCTCGACGAACAGCCGCACCGGGTCCGCGCCTTTGCCGACCAGTCCCAGCGACTGGTTGACGATGTCGAAGTGATCCATCGGGTAGTCATCGCCGATGACCGTGCCCAGGTGCGAGCTGTAGCGTCCGACCATGCCATCGCACTGCCCAGGCTCGCGCACAAAGGTCTTGGCAAACAACCGGCAACTGCGATTGGTGCCATCGAACAGGTTGCCACCACGATCGGTCTTGCCCGGCTGCAAGGTGCCGGACCACGAGTAATAACGCACGCCGTTGACCTCTTCCGGCCCGTGCCCGCCCCAGGTCTCAGGCAGGCCCTGTGGATAACGCTGATTGAACAGCGCCACGCCTTCAGTGGTCAGGGAATGGTGCGAGGCATGGATATCCACCGGCAGTTTCGGCCCGTGGTAGCCGGTTTCCAGCAGCGCCATCAGCCAGCCGACAAAACGCAACAGCGCCTCGAGGATTCGGCCCTTGGCGCTGTCCGCCGGATAATGCTTCGCCAGATAGTCGGCCAGTTCCGAACCGTGATTGGGCCCGGCCACCGAGGTCACCGATGCCACCAGATCCGGACGCTTGGCCGCCGCATAACGCGCCGTCAGCGAGCCTTGGCTATGGCCGAACAGATTGACCTTGGCCGCACCGGTCTCGCGCAGGATTTCATCGATGCGCGTCAGCAACTGCTCGCCGCGCACTTCGGTGGAATTGAGCGGCGACACCTGCACCGCAATCACCGTCGCACCACCCCGGCGCAACGCTTTGATGATCCCGTACCAGTACGGGTACAGCACCAGACGGATGAAACCGAGCATTCCCGGCACCAGCACCAGTGGGTAACGTGTGGCCGAATCTTGCGACATGGGCAAACATCCTTGTGGTCGGTGAGTGGATGCAGGGCCTGCAAAACGCCCGCCAAGCATCCTCCTCGATGATGACAACTCCACGACCAGCCTACTTCAGCCCCACCACCCCCGCCACAATCAGTCCCACCGACAACAACTTCACCAGCGTCAGGCTCTCGCCCAGCAGCGCGAAACCGAGAAACACCGTGCCGAGCGAGCCAATGGCGGTCCAGATCGGATAGGCGATGCTCACCGGCAACTCGCGCATCGCCAGGGTCAGGAAATAGATCCCGCCCACCGCCGCAACCACGGTGATCAGCGACGGCCACAGCCGGGTGAAACCCTCGGCGTACTTCATGCCCATGGCGAAGGTGACCTCGAACCCGGCTGCGATCAGCAGAAACAGCCAGGCCACCTAGAACTCCCGGGCGAGGTCGAGCAAGCGCTGCTCGGCCTCGGCCACCGACACCGCGAAGGTGCGCTCGGCGGACTCCTCGCCCTCGGCCGCGACCACCGTGACGTCGTTGATGCCGATGAAGCCTAGCGCGGTGCGCAACCATGGATCGGCGTGGTTAAGCGCCTCCAGCTCACCACCCGGGCCGAATCCAAAACCTCCGCGACTAGTGACGATCAGCGCCTTCTTGCCGTGCAGCAGCGGCGTGTACTGGGCAATGCCGTTGTCCAGGGTATGGTCGAACGTCAGGCCCAACCGCACGATCTGATCGACCCAGGCCTTGAGGCCGCTGGGTACATTGAAGTTGTACATCGGCGTGGAAATCAGCAGCAGGTCGTGATCGAACAACTCGCCCACCAGTTGATCGCTGAGCGCCAGATCGGCCTGCATCGTCAGCGGCCGAGCCTCGGGCTCCGGGTAAAACGCCGCTGCGACAAACGCTTCATTCACTGCCGGAATCAACGCCCGCCCGACTTCACGGCGAGTGACCTGAGCCTGTGGATGACGGACTTGCCAGGCGCTGAGAAAACTTTCCGCCAGACGACGCGAATGGGAGCGTTCACCGCGTGGGCTGGCATGGATCGCAAGAATCTTGCTCATCTGAATCTCCTTGGGACTAGACTTGAGTGACTGTGTGGCGCCAGATTGCTGCCATTCAGTCGTCGCCTCAAATGAGCAAAAATCAGTCGGGATGAATTGATTTCATCCGTGGAGTTTTCATGTTCGCTGCCTTGCCCCTGACCGCCCTGCGCGCGTTCGAATCAGCCTCGCGCCTGTTGAGCTTCAAGGCGGCCGCCGAAGAACTGGCGGTGACGCCGACGGCGATTTCCCATCAGATCCGCTCGCTGGAGGACTGGCTCGGCGTGGCGCTGTTCGAACGCCTGCCGCGTCAGGTGCGCCTGACCGAGGGCGGCGAGCGGCTGTTTCGCAGCCTGCATGGGGCATTTCTGGAAGTGGCGCAAAGCGTTGATACCCTGCGCCCGCAACGCAGTGGCAGCAGCCTGACGCTGTCGACCACCGCCGCGTTCGCTGCGTTGTGGCTGGTGCCACGTCTGGGACGGTTTTACGCTAAACACCCGAACATCAATGTGCGGCTGGACACCCATTGCGAAGTGATCGACCTGCATCAGGACGCCAGCGTCGATCTGGTGTTGCGCTACAGCCTCGACGATTACCCGAACCTCTACGGGCTGTGCCTGTTCGATGAATCGTTCGGCGTGTACGGCTCGCCGGAACAGGTGGCGCTGGCCGCCCGTCGCACCCCGGCGCTGATCAGCGTGCGCTGGCACAACTCAAAGCTCTACGCCCACGGCTGGGAGTCGTGGTGCGCGCAGTCAGGCGAGAACTGGTTGAATCAGCAACCGGCCGTCCGCGAATACGACGAAGAACATTACGCCCTGCAAGCGGCCATCGCCGGTCAGGGGTTGGTGCTGGCGAGCAACATCCTCGTCTCGGAGAGCGTCGCCAGCGGTCTGCTGGTGCCGTACAAGGGCGAGGTGCAGGTCGACGGCGCCGGTTACAGCGCGCTGTGTGTGCCGGGCCGCGAGCGGCATCCACCGGTGAAAGCGTTTTTTGCCTGGCTGCGTGAAGAGGCGCAGCTTTCCGGGCATGTCCCGCGCTGAATCCGACAAAACTTTTTGCAGCGTTCATCACTCACAACCTGGTAACGATCACGTCAGCAGAACGTGACGCCAATCGGATTAGCCTCCAGGAGACTGAAATGAGTGACCTGCATTTGTCTGATGTTCAAACCCTGCGCGAGCGCGCACGCCAGCACGTGGAAAATGGCGCAGTGACCGAAAGCTACAGCGCCAACCGTGAAGAAGTGCTGCGCCTGCTCAACGAATCGCTGGCCACTGAACTGGTCTGCGTCCTGCGCTACAAGCGCCACTACTTCATGGCCAACGGCCTGAAAGCCAACGTCGCCGCCGACGAGTTCCTCGAGCACGCCACTCAGGAAGCCGAACACGCCGATCGTCTGGCCGAGCGCATCGTGCAACTGGGCGGCGAGCCCGAGTTCAACCCTGACCTGCTGTCGAAGATGTCCCACGCGCAATACGTGGCCGGCAACACCTTGAAGGAAATGGTTTACGAAGACCTGGTGGCCGAACGGATCGCCATCGACAGCTATCGCGAGATCATCCAGTACATCGGTGAAAAGGATCCGACCACGCGCCGGATCTTCGAAGACATCCTGGCTCAGGAAGAAGAGCATGCGGATGACATGGCCGATATCCTGAAAGACCTCTAATCCCCGCTCCCCCGCTGACCGATCGTTCCCACGCTCTGCGTGGGAATGCATCCCGGGACGCTCCGCGTCCCAAGAGCGGACGCAGAGCGTCCATTGCGGCGTTCCCACGCAGAGCGTGGGAACGATCGGGTTGCAGCGATTACTTGGTGGGTTTGACGGTCACCGGCGCCTTGCCCGCCTTCATCTGTTCCAGCAACGGCGCGCACTGATTCGGCTCGCCACCACTCGGCGCCACCAGCGCCAGCAGTCCCGCCGCCGGTGCAGCGATCACGCCCAACGCCACCATCCCCGCCCCGCGCAGAATCAGCGGCACCGCTTTCACCCCGGCATCCGGCTTGATGAACTTGCCACGCACGTACAGCGGCGAACGCAGGGAAATCAGACGCCAGCCCTTGGACTCCGGCGTCACCGTCAGATCCAGTTGCTCGGTGGCCATGTTCGCTGTGCCATCGATGTAGATGATTGCGTTCTCGGTATCGAACACAAACAGCCGCGTACTCGCCAGGCCGGTCTTGATGTCGAAGTCCGCCGCCGCGCAGTTGATCTTCACTTCCTTGTCGCCAAAGATCTTGCCAACCACATAGTTGCCGACGTTGAGCCCGGCCAGTTCCATCAACTCGCGACTGATCGCGCCGTCGTTGATCAGCATCTTCAGATTACCGTTGGCGCCGCCCAGCAGTTTGGCCACCGAGTTGCCGCGTCCGGCAATATCAGCATCGCCGTTGAGCTCGCCGAAACTGGTCTTCATCGGCTCGAAGGTCGGGAACAGCTGTTTGAGCTTAAACTTGCGCGCGGTCAATTTGGCCCGGCCTTCCAGTGGCTCGGTACGACCGTTGAGGCGAATCTGCGCGTCGAGGTTGCCACCGGCCACGCCGAAGCGCAGTGGCTCCAGACTCAGTTCGCCGTCGTTGAGTTTGAGGTGGGTATAGAGGTCGGTGAACGGCAGTTCTTCGCTGTGGACGATGCGTTTGCCGGTGAATTCGACGTCGGCGTCCATGTCGCGCCAGCGCTCGGTCTTGAATTCTTCCACCGGCAACACCTTGTCCGCCGGCTGTTTGCTCTCGCCGCCACGGGCCTTCTGCTTGGCATTGGAGTCGGCACCGATCAGCGGCGCGAGGTCGGCGAACAGCAATTGATTGGACAGCAGCGCGCCACTCAGCTTGGGCCGTGGCTGGCTGGCGACGTAAGCCAGATCACCATGAATGTCGCTGCTGCCGATCTTGCCGTTGAACTGTTCATAGCGAAATTGCGCCCCGCCCGGCTCATGCAGCTTGGCGATCAAATGGCCGTCGGTGGCATAAGGCGGGGTATCCGGCAGGGTCACACCGGTCAGCGGATACAGATTGCCGAGGCTGGCGCCTGCCAGTTTCAGGCGCAGATCGAGGGCACCGAGATTCAGCGGATCGGTCAGGGTGCCGGCGAGTTCGACGCTGGTATCGCCGATCTTCGCCTGGGCCTGCAACGGGAACGGTTTGCTCGCGTCCTGCAGAGCCAGCAAGCCACCGATCTTGCCCTGGCCGGCGAGTTTCTGGCCGTGGTACTGGCCGGTGACTTTCAGGCCGAAGGCGTAATCCTGCGGTGCACCGCCCTTGTCCTGCGCGGTTTTCGCCGCTTTGTCGCCGACGATGTCGCTGAACGGAATCGGCTTGCCCAGCGGGTCGATCAGCAGGTCGAGGTTGGTCTTGAGGGTCTGGTCATCGAGGGTGACGTGGCCCTTGTCGAAGCCGATGGCGCCGATGTCGACCACCCAGTTCGACGGCTCGGCATTCGGGTCCTTGGGGTCGAACTTGAAGGTCCAGTTGGCGCGGCCGTCGGCCAGGCGCTGCAATTGCGCGTTGGGTTCGGTCAGGTCGATCCGTGGAATCGTCACCCGCTGCGCCAGCAAAGCCAGTGGCGAAATGCGCAGCTCGACCCGTTTGAGGGTGACCATCTGCGGCTGTTTCGACCAGTCCGGATTGCCCAGCGTCAGGTCCTCGGCCACCACATGTGGCCACGGCACCCAGGCGCGCCAACCACCCTCGTCGAGTTCACGCCGCCAGACCACCGACAGGTTGCCGTTGATGGCGAACGGTCGATGCAGTTCTTCCGAAACTTTGGCGTTGAGCGGCGGTTTGATCCGGTTCCAGTCGAAGAACACGATAATCAACACCAGCACTGCCAGAAGCAGCACGAGGGTGGCGAAGGTCCAGGCGAAGATTTTACGCGTGCGCGTCATTGCACAAAGCTCCTGAAGACGACTGCATCCATTGGCACGACGCAGCTGAAACGACGGGCCGTGATGGCCCTCATGAAATCTGTGACTGAAAAACAGCCCGCAGGTTTAATCCAAAGCCCCCTCGAGGGGGAAAAACGGTCGCCATTCTGACCGATCGGTCGAGTTGGCGTTACCGGCCCCGCACTTTTGCGGAGCGCGAGTGGGTGGAAAATACCCACCGCAGTGCAAAACCGCCCGCCTGAAACGCCCGAGCTAGAGCCTCCCAAGCGAACAATCAATTCTGTTGATTATTACCATTGTGTTTATGAACTTTTATATCGACTTATCGAGAGTAGCATTGCCCTCGTACCCACTTTATCGCCCTCCCAAGGAGCAACCCATCATGAAACGCCAACTTCTGTTCAGTCTTACCCTCTCGATGCTGGCCAGCACCGCTTTCGCCCTGCCAGCTGCCGAACAGGCTACCCCGCAAGTGAAATCCAGCCACTCGGTGTTCAGCCAGACTGTTGCCGCTGATGGCTCGGACCGCACTCCACAAGGCCAGACCCTGGCTGAAAACGGTCGCAACCGTCTGGAAGAAAAAGGTCTGGTTCAAGATGGCTATGACAAAACCCCACAAGGTCAAACCGTAGCTGAAGGCGGCCGTGATCGTCTGGAAGAGAAAGGTCTGGTTCAAGACGGTTCGGATCGCACTCCACAAGGTCAAACCCTGGCTTCTGACGGTGGCGACCGTACCCCACAAGGCCAGACTCTGGCTTCTGACGGCGGCGACCGTACCCCACAAGGTCAAACCCTGGCTGCTGACGGCTACGACAAAACCCCACAAGGTCAAACGCTGGCCGAAGGTGGTGGTGACCGTGTGATCGAACGCAACAGCGCTTTGAGCTAAGCCCATGGCGGCCTGGAAAAAAAGCCCAATCTCCGGATTGGGCTTTTGACTTTTTAGCAGCCTGTATAAAGAAGTCGCGATTTCCCGCTTTCATCCCCCCCTGCCGTTCGACGCCGACAAAGCCGATTTGCTAGAGTGCGGCGCTTGTCTTGCCTAAGAACACTCCCTTGCGATGCTGCCCCGCGCCGAACAGAAACAACAGACCCGCAACGCCCTGATGGACGCTGCCCGCCACCTGATGGAAAGCGGCCGAGGATTCGGCAGCCTGAGCCTGCGTGAAGTGACGAAAACCGCCGGCATCGTGCCCACCGGTTTCTACCGGCATTTCGCCGACATGGACGAACTCGGCCTGGTGCTGGTCAGTGAAGTCGGCCAGACCTTCCGCGAAACCATCCGCCTGGTACGCCACAACGAATTTGTCATGGGCGGCATCATCGATGCGTCGGTGCGAATCTTTCTCGATGTGGTCAGCGCCAACCGTTCGCAATTTCTCTTTCTGGCCCGCGAGCAGTACGGCGGATCGTTGCCGGTGCGTCAGGCCATTGGCCGTTTGCGGGAGGACATCAGCTCCGACCTGGCGGCGGACCTGGCCTTGATGCCCAAGCTGCAGCACCTCAATCGCGAGGGCCTGAGCGTGATGGCCGACCTGATCGTCAAATCGGTGTTCGCCACCCTGCCGGACATCATCGACCCGCCCGCCGAAGCCCTGCCCGAGCATCTGACGCCCCAGGCGAAGATCACCCAGCAGTTGCGCTTCATCTTTATCGGGTTGAAGCATTGGCAAGGGCTCGGCAGTACCGAGTGAGAAAGCAAAAAATCGCAGCTTGGAGCTGCGATTTTTTTTGCGCCGCAAATTGGTGCATGTAAAAAACTTCATGCACCAAAACACCCCACAATCCTGCAACATCTTGAAACATCCACTAGTCTCCGACAGGGTTTTCCTACGCTTCGTCCGATTGGCAAGCCCCTTGCTCTAGCCTGAGCATTGTCCACTGCTGGAAGCTTTCCGATGCTGGTGATTCATCGCAGAATCGACCCCCAACCCGTCTGGGCCGCCGAGTTGCACCTGACCTTCGAAGCCAGGAGCAAAAGCCGCCTGCGCTGTTTCAGTGCCGAAGGCGAAGACGTCGGACTGTTTCTGGAGCGCGGTCAGCCGCCGCTATATGACGGCGAATGCCTGCAAGCCGAAGATGGCCGGATCGTCCGGGTCTCCGCCCGCCCCGAACAACTGCTGCACGTCACCTGCGCCAACGCCTTTGAACTGACCCGCGCCGCCTATCACCTGGGCAATCGTCATGTGGCGCTGCAAGTCGGTGACGGCTGGTTGCGCCTGCTCGACGATTACGTGCTCAAGGCGATGCTTGAACAACTGGGTGCGCAGGTCGAATCGATCGAAGCGCCGTTCCAGCCGGAACACGGCGCCTACGGTGGCGGCCATCATCATTCGCGGCACGGTGACGAAGACTTCAACTACGCGCCGAAACTCCATCAGTTCGGCGTCCGTTTGTGAACCCGGCCTGGGCGCTGCTGCGCCTGGCCAGTCCGCAATTGCCGATTGGCGGCTACAGCTATTCCCAGGGCCTGGAAATGGCTGTGGATAACGGCCGCGTCGACAGCCCGGACAGCGTCCGTCGCTGGATCAGCGATCAATTGCTGCTCAACCTCGCGCGGTTCGAGGCGCCCATGCTGCTCGCCCATTGCCAGGCCGCCGCGGACGAACACTGGGATGAATTGCGCAAGCTCTGCGAAAGCCATCGCGCCAGCCGCGAAACCCGCGAGCTGCATTTGGAGAGCCGGCAGATGGGCTACTCGTTGCAGCAATTGCTCAACGGCCTGCCCGAACTCGATCAGCCCGCGCGGGACTTTCTCGAACACTGCGCCGAACCGCACTTGGCCCTGTGCTGGGCACTGGCCGCGCGCGCCTGGCAGATCAGCCCGCAGGACGCCCTCGCCGCGTGGCTGTGGAGCTGGCTGGAAAACCAGCTCGCGGTGCTGATGAAAACCCTGCCGCTGGGTCAGCAAGCCGCCCAGCGCCTGACCAGCGAACTGCTGCCGCTGCTGCAACAGGCGCAGCAGGACGCCACCCGAATCAATCCCGAACACCTCGGCAGCGCCGCGTTCGGTCTGTCCCTGGCGTGCATGGCCCATGAGCGCCAGTACAGCCGCCTGTTCCGTTCCTAGGGCCTTTTATCTGGAGAATCACATGAACACACAACCCCTGCGCGTCGGTATCGGCGGCCCGGTCGGTTCCGGCAAGACCGCGTTGACCCTGGCCCTGTGCCTGGCCCTGCGCGAGCGCTACAACCTGGCCGTGGTGACCAACGACATCTACACCCGCGAAGACGCCGACTTTCTGGTGCGCAACGAAGCGTTGGCACCGGAACGCATCATCGGCGTGGAAACCGGTGGCTGCCCGCACACCGCGATCCGCGAAGACGCCTCGATCAACCTCGAAGCCGTGGATCAACTGAACCGGCGCTTTCCGGGGCTGGATCTGATTCTGGTGGAGTCCGGCGGCGACAACCTGTCAGCAACCTTCAGCCCGGAACTGTCCGACCTGACCATCTACGTGATCGACGTTTCGGCCGGCGACAAGCTGCCGCGCAAGGGCGGGCCCGGCATTTGCAAATCCGACCTGCTGGTGATCAACAAGATCGACCTCGCGCCGCTGGTCGGCGCCTCGCTGGAGATGATGAACAGCGACACCCAACGCATGCGCAACGGCAAGCCGTTCGTGTTCAGCAACCAGAAAACCGGTCAGGGCCTGGAAGAAATCATTGCCTTCATCGAACGCCAGGGCCTGCTGACCGCAGCCTGATTCACTGATCAACAAGGAAGCTTATCCATGACACTCAAACGCATTCTCGGCGCCGTCGCACTGCTGCTGACACCGGCCTTGGCCTTCGCCCACCCCGGCCACGGCGACTCTGGCCTGGTGGCCGGCATCAGCCACCCGATCGGCGGCCTCGACCATTTGCTGGCGATGGTGGCCGTCGGTTTGTGGGCGGCGCAGCAGCAAGGCGCGGCGCGCTGGGCGCTGCCGTGCACCTTCGTCGGCACCATGCTGATCGGCGGCCTGCTCGGTTTTGAAGGGCTGGAGTTGCCGGCGCTGGAAAGCGGGATTGCCGCCTCGGTGCTGGCGCTGGGTCTGGCGGTGGCGCTGGCGGTGCGTCCGCCACTGGTGATGGCGGTGGCGGCAACGGCGCTGTTTGCGCTGTTCCATGGCGTGGCCCATGGTTTGGAGTTGCCGGACATGTCGAGCCCTTGGGCGTATGCCGCCGGTTTCGTGGTTGCAACGGCTGCGCTGCATGCGGCGGGTTATGCCGTCGTGCGTTTTCTGCCTCAGGCGGCCGCGCCGCTGGTTCGACTGGCCGGAGCGGCTTCGGCGGTGACCGGCGCGTGGTTGCTGGCCGGTTGAACTCTATCGCCTGATCAGGCCTCTTCGCGAGCAAGCCCGCTTGTGTCTAGGTAAGGGAATAGACTCTGGGGTGAGAGGGGTGAATGGCAAGCTGTGAGTCCGCGGTGCTTTAAGCACGAGTGGGAGCAAAGCTGCCATTCACCTTTCTACTCTGGCCCATAAGCCCGAACAGTTGGACGAGCGCCACTCGAATCACAAGCGTGGGCAAAGCCAGAGCACTCTCACTTTTGAGTGTAAGAGGGTTTTGCCATGATTTCCTGGGTCGGTATCGATATCTCCAAATCCAACCTCGTTGTTTGGATTCAGCCTCAGAAAGTGGGGTTCGAGATTACAAATACGCTTGAAGGCTTTGTTGAGCTGACATCGCGTTTAAGCCACTACACGGTTGGCCGAGTATTGCTGGAGGCCACGGGAGGATACGAGCGAAAGGTCGTGGCGGCCTTACAAGAGGCGGGCTCAATGTGCTCAGGATCAACCCTCGCCGGGCCAGAGCCTTTGCCGTAGCAATGGGCAAGAATGCCAAGACGGATCCCATCGACGCCGCTGTTCTTGCCGATTTTGCTGAGGCTTTGCATGCGTCTCGCGAAAAGCCAATTTCGCCTGGCCGTGAAGCGTTGCGTGAACTCATTCAGTTGCGCGAGCATTTCGTCCAACAGCGAGACGACAACAAGCGCCGGCTGCAGCAGGCCCAGTTGCCAGCGGTTATCGAGGCGATCAAAGACCATATTCGCTATCTGCAACTCCAGATCAAACAGTTCGGTAAAGCCATTAATCAAAGCATGCGAGAGCTGGATGCTGAAAAAGCCGACCGGCTCACTTCAGTTAAAGGCATCGGCACTGTGGCGACCGCCAGCTTGCTGGTTTACCTGCCTGAACTCGGCGAGCTTGATCGCAGAGAAATCGCGGCTCTGGCAGGAATCGCTCCCTACAATGACGACAGTGGCAATCACAGCGGCAAACGCCAGATTTACGGAGGAAGATCCCGCGTCAGACGTGCGCTTTACATGTCGTGCTGGGTCGTGATCCGTTATCACGCTGACTTCAAGGCCCGCTATGAGGCGCTACGAGAAAGAGGCAAGAGCGCGAAAGTCGCGCTCATCGCCTGCATGCGGATACTACTGATCAGACTAAATGCCATGCTGCGTGACGGCACCGAATGGCGGTGACGAATGGCAGGGTTAAGACAGTTGCTCCCACAGTTGTTCTGTGTTGTTCACAAGTATTGTGTTCGGCGTGACCATTGTGGGAGCGGGCTTGCTCGCGAAGGCGGACTGACAGACACCGCGTCTCTAAAGGCCGCCGCTCTGCTACCATGTCGCGCAATCGCCCCTGCCGTGACGACGTCCGCCCATGCCCCACGCTTCCCGCTCCACCTCCCTGCCTGAACTGACCGCCCTGTTCGGCGAAGTGCAACAGCACTTTCTGAACGTGATCGTGCCCCTCTGGCAAGGACCGGGCTGGAACGCCGACATGGCGTTGCCTTACGAGGCGCTGGACGCCGCGCATCAGCCGCTGCCACCGCAGCGCTACCGGGCAATGGCCTGCGCACGGCAGCTGTACCTGTTTTCCAGCCTGATCGGGGTTGTGGATAACGCCGAAGCCCGCGCGGCTGCTTTGTTTCGTTCCTTGCAACGGCACTTCCACGATGCCGAGCACGGCGGCTGGTTCTACAGCATCGATCCGCAGGGCAAACCGCTGGATCAGCGCAAGGATCTCTACACCCACGCCTTCATCCTGTTCGCCTGCGCCCACTATTGGGACAAATCCCGTGAACCGTTGGTGGAATCGACCCTGAACGCCGCGCTCGAAGTTATCGGCCGACGATTCGCAACGGGCGACGGCCTCTACGAAGCCTGCCTCGACCGCGACTGGATCACGCTGGAAACCGGCCCGCTGCAAAACCCGCTGATGCACCTGGCCGAAGCCTTCCTGGCCACGTTGGCCGTGCGCGAAGATCCCCAGACCCGGCAGGCGCTGAACGAGTTATGCACAGCCATGCACAAGCGCTTCATCGCACCGCAACAGGGCGTGTTGATGGAAAAGCCGCTGGGGGCTGTGGATAACTGGTTTGAGCCAGGGCATCAGTTTGAATGGTATTTCCTGCTCGAATCTTCGCCGCTGTTGCGCGGGTCGAAGCTGCACGCGGCACTGGATCGTGCGTTTGCCTTCACCGAACAACAGGGCGTCGAGGCCGACACCGGTGCGGTGCTGGCCATGCTCGATCCGCAAGGACACGGGAAGGATTCGACCCAGCGTATCTGGGCCCAGGCCGAATACCTGCGCGCCCTGACCTTGCGTCCGGGCAGTGAAAGCGCGGTGCTGCGCCAGTTGCAGGCGCTGCAACAGCGTTTCCTGCATGTCGGCGGCTGGCACGAGTGCCGTGACGATCAGGGTGAGGTCAGCCGCAAGGACATGCCGTCGACCACGCCGTATCACCTGGCGACGTGTTATGCCGGTCTGACTGAATATCTACGCTAACTGACCCTCCGCAATCGCCAGCAGGCTGGCTCCCACAGGATTTGCATTCCAATGTGGGAGCCAGCCTGCTGGCGATTGGTCCTCAGGCAATCCACTTCCGGTCGCCAGTGAAGCTGATGGTCAGCCAACGCGCCGCGTCCGGTTTGCCCAGCTTCGCGGAAATCTCCTCACGCAGCACATCCAGCTGGCCGACGCTCTGCAGCCGGTAATCCGCCGGCAACACCACATGAATCTCGATGAACCGCGCCCGCCCGTGCTTCTGCACGTAGGACACGTAATCGTCGAAACCATGCTCGACCTTCGCGGCGTCCATCACTTGGCGCACCTGATCGTCCAGCGTGTCCGGCGCAATGCCGAGCACGTCCCGCAGCGCCGGGCCGAGGATCTTGAACGCCGGCGGCAGCATGGTCAGAGCCAGCACGATGAGAATCAGCGGGTCGACGAACTTCGCCCACTCGCCATAACCCTGGGACTTGAGCAGCAACGCCGCGAGGAAACTGATCAACAGGCCCACCGACAGCATCGCGTCCACCAGCCAGCTGATGTTGTCGAACTGGATGAGGCTCGACTTGAGCTTGCGATTGCGGTGCCGGACGTAGAAGAAGTAGGCGAACTCGACAACGGTGAATACCGCCGCGTAGATGATCACCAGCCCCAGTTCGATCTCACGACCACCGTTGATGATGCCGAACACACCGTTGAGAAAAGCGTAGATCGCGATCAACAGCAGGAAACTGCCCTCGATCAAAAGCACCATCGGCTCCAGATGCCAGAAGCCAAACTGGAAACGCTGGTTGCTTTGCTTGGCGATCAGCTTCGCGGTGATCAGCATCAGGACTTTGATGAAGGTTGCGATCAGCGAAAAAAAACCATCGAACAGGATGGACTGGGAACCCGAAACAAAACCGGTGACGATCCCGGCGATCGACACGGCCAACATCAGGATGGTCGATTGTTTGAGCAGCGACTGCTCACCTCGGTTACTCACTTTGACTCCTCGAAAACCTTGAAAACCGCAGGGTGCGGTGGGGTCGTTGAGGAGTGAGTCTACCTTACTGCCAGAATTTGGCCGATTTGCCCTCTTCGCCAGCAGACTGGCAAAGAGGGCAAAACCGTATCAAGCCTTGTTACGCTCGATGGCAAAACCGGCCCAGGTCTGGCTCACCGGCATCAGCTCCAGGCTGTTGATGTTGATGTGCGCCGGCGCATTCAGCACCCAGAAGATGGTCTCGGCGATGTCCTGCGGCTGGATCGGCTCGGCACCGGCGTAGGTGGCGTCGTAACGCGCTTGGTCACCGGCGAAACGCACCAGCGAGAACTCGCTCTCGCACAGGCCCGGCTCGATGTTGCTGACCCGCACGCCAGTGCCCTGCAGGTCGCACCGCAGGTTCAGCGAGAACTGCTTCACGAACGCCTTGGTAGCGCCATAAACGTGGCTGCCCGGGTACGGGTAGTTACCGGCGATGGAGCCGAGGTTGACGATGCCGGCGCCACGACCGTGGGCGATCAGGCGTGGCAGCAACAGGCGAGTGCTGTACATCAGGCCTTTGACGTTGGTGTCGACCATGGTGTCCCAATCGTCGAGGTCGCACTTCGGTGCAGGGTCCACGCCCAGCGCCAGCCCGGCGTTGTTGATCAGGCCGCGCAGCTTGGCGAACGACGGCGGCAGGTTGGCAATCGCCTCCTCCATCGCCTTGCGATCACGCACGTCCAGCACCAGGCCATGCACTTCGGTCTGCTTCGACAGTTCGGCGCACAGCGCGTTGAGGCGTTCTTCACGACGACCGGTCAGCACCAGTTTCCAGCCGGCCTCGGCAAAACGACGGGCACAGGCTTCACCAAAACCGGAGGTCGCGCCGGTGATAAACAGGGTGTTGGACATCGTGTTCTCCTTGCTTCGGCCGCCGGGGCAGCCATTGGAATAGAAAATCAGCGGGCAGCATGCCCGGCCCCGCTTTAACCGGCAACCACCGAATCCTGCTCATTAATTGATCAACGGCCGCTACGCTATACGCGCCGTGGCCTGCAGCCATGTGCACGCACGTTATCCACAAGCCCTTCCACAGTTTCCGGGGGCAAGTGGAAAAGCGCAAAGCCGCGCCACACAAGGCTTTGCGGGCGATCTGGAAAGTTTTTTGCTTGACCCTGAACAACCAGTTGTGCCGGGCAGGGCATTTTGCACGACCGGCCGGTCATGGCCGTGATTGCGCGAGGCCAGCAATTACGGCCCTTAGCCGAGTCTTTCCAGAGTTTAATCACAGACTTATCCACAGGATTGACCACAGCCATCCGCGCTGTTTTGCGCCCCCATAAAAAGGTTGACAAACAGGCCTGCCCCTCAGCAAAAACACACTGATCAAAAAACAACCACAGCGCTGCAAGCCACGGATTCAAAGGCTTTCAGCCAGCTACACCCACGTTATTCACAGCCAGCTCCACAGCAAACGGGGACAAGTCAAAACTGTGGAAAAACAGCCATTTGCAGCGGCTTTATGTCGCGCTTTGGCAGGTTGGCGATTTTGTTTTCCACAATTTCCCGAAAGTCCTGGTTTTCAGTGAACGAGCAAACGCAAAAAAGCCCCGACACTCTCGCATCGGGGCTTGTGGACAACTTCAAACGATCAGTGACCGCCGAGGTAAGCGTTACGCACTTCTTCGTTCACCAGCAGCTCCTTGCCGGTGCCCGTCAGGCGGATCTCGCCGTTGACCATCACGTACGCCCGGTCGGACAGTTTCAACGCATGGTTGGCGTTCTGCTCGACGAGGAAAATGGTCATCCCGGTTTTCGCCAGTTCCCGCAGGGTGGCGAAGATCTGTTTCACCACGATCGGCGCCAGGCCCAGGCTCGGCTCATCCAGCAGCAACAGCTTGGGCCGGCTCATCAGCGCCCGGGCGATGGCGAGCATCTGTTGCTCGCCGCCAGACATGGTCATGGCGCGCTGCGTGCGGCGCTCTTCGAGCCGCGGGAACAGCTCGAACATGCGCTGCATGTCTTCCTTGGCGTACTTGTCGCCGATCGGAATGGTGCCCATCAGCAGGTTTTCCTCGACGGTCATGTCGGGGAACACCCGCCGCCCTTCCGGCGATTGCGCGATGCCATTGGAGGCGATGTAGTGCGATGACTTGTGGGTAATGTCCACGCCCTGATAGAGGATCTGCCCGCCCGCCGCCCGTGGCTGACCGAAGATCGACATCAGCAGGGTGGATTTGCCGGCACCGTTGGAGCCGATCAGGCTGACGGTTTCCCCTTCGTTGATCTGCAGCGAAACGCCTTTGAGGGCCTGGATCGGGCCGTAGAACACGTCCAGATCCTTGAGTTCGAGGATGGGTTGCGTCATACGACTTCCTCTTCGTCGGCGCCCAGGTAGGCAGCGATCACTTTCGGATCGTTACGAATGGCATCCGGTCCGCCCTCGGCGATGACGATGCCGTGGTCCAGCACCACAATGTGATCGGAAATGCTCATTACCATGCCCATGTCGTGTTCGATCAGCACCACGGTCAGATCGTGCTCGTCGCGCAGCAGCCGGATCATCGCGCTCAGCGCTTCGGTTTCCTGAGGGTTGAGGCCGGCGGCCGGTTCGTCGAGGCAGATGATCTGCGGCCGCGTGCACATGGCCCGGGCAATCTCCAGACGGCGTTGCTGACCGTAGGACAGTTCACCGGCCAGACGGTTGGCGCAGTCCACCAGATCCACCACTTCCAGCCAGTAGAACGCGCAGTCCAGCGCGTCGCTTTCAGCCTTGCGATAGCCCTTGGTGTTGAGGATGCCGGCCAGCATGTTGCGGTTGACCCACATGTGCTGGGCCACCAGCAGGTTTTCGAGCACCGACATTTCCTTGAACAGGCGAATGTTCTGGAACGTCCGGGCGAGGCCCGCGCGGTTCACCAGATGAGTGCCGCCGAACATCTTGTAGTACAGGCGACTGGCAAAGTTTTTCGGCGAGACGAAGTCGGTCGGCTTGAACGACTCGCCCAGCAGCTGGATGACGTTGGTCTGCTGGCCGCGCACGTTGAGTTCGATCTTGCCGCCGGAGGCCTTGTAGAACCCGGTCAGGCAGTTGAACACCGTGGTCTTGCCGGCGCCGTTGGGGCCGATCAGGGCGAAGATCGAGTTGCGTTTGACCTTCAGGCTGACGTCGCTCAAAGCCTTGATGCCACCGAAATGCATCATCAGTTTTTCAACAGAGAGTACGACTTCACTCATGGCGCAGTCCTCTCATAGTGAATGGCACCTTTGCGTGGAGTGACCCCGGTACGGCTGATGCGAATCAGCCCGCGAGGTCGCCAGATCATCATCAACACCATCAGGATCCCGAACAGCAGCACGCGGTATTCGGCGAAGCCGCGCAGCAGTTCCGGAGCGACGGTCAGCACGAACGCTGCGATCACCACACCGATGGTCGAGCCCATGCCGCCGAGCACCACGATGGCGAGGATCAATGCCGATTCGAAAAAGGTGAACGAGGTCGGATTGACGAAGCCTTGATAGGTGGCGAAGAACACACCCGCCAGGCCCGCCGTGGATGCACCGATGGTGAACGCCGAGAGCTTGACCAGCACGTGGTTCAGGCCCATCGAGCGGCAGGCGATTTCGTCTTCACGCAGGGCTTCCCAGGCGCGACCGACCGGCATTTTCACCAGACGATGCTTGATGTACAGCACGGCCAGCACCACCAGGAACAGCACCGCATAGATGAAGTAATACTTCACGTCCGGGTTGTAGGCGATGCCGAAGAACTCGTGAAACGGTACCCCGCCATCCTTCGCCCGCTTGCCGAATTCCAGACCGAAGAAGGTCGGCAGTGGCGCCGGCATGCCGTTCGGGCCGCCGGTCAGGGACAGCCAGTTATTGAGCACCAGACGAATGATTTCACCGAAGCCCAGGGTCACGATCGCCAGGTAGTCGCCGTGCAGGCGCAGCACCGGGAAGCCGAGGATGCAACCGGCAAGGCCAGCGGTGATCGCCGCCAGCGGCAGCACGGTCCAGAAGCCCAGGCCGAGGTACTGATAACCGAGCGCCAGACCGTAGGCACCGATGGCGTAGAACGCCACGTAACCGAGGTCGAGCAGGCCGGCCAGACCGACCACGATGTTCAGTCCCAGCCCCAGCAGCACGTAGATCAAACCGAGGATGACCACGCCCAGCAGGTAGGAGTTGGACACGAACGGCACGGCCACGGCCAGCACGATCAGCAGCGGGATGATCCAGCGCAGGCGGGATTTGTGATCGGCAGGCAGCACATGCACGCCGGAACCGGTGCTCTCGAATCCTTCGAGAATGCGCAGGCCCTTGGGGGTTTGCAGGAACAGGCTGAGGGCAAAGCGGCCGGCCATGACGATGGCGATGATCCACGCCACGCGGGTCGGTTCGAGGTTGAAGCTGTAGCCGTCGAGTACCACGCCGACAATCGGCCCGAACACGATCAGGGCGATCAGACCGGCGAGAATCGCCTCAACCAGGCTTTTTTTGACATCAATGGATTTTGTAGTGGTTGAAGACATCGCTTACACCTTCGACACAAGAGGACGGCCCAGCAGGCCCTGAGGCCGGAAGACCAGAACAAGTACGAGCAGCGAGAAGCTGAACACGTCTTTGTAGTCGGAGTTGACCAGGCCCGAGAACAGCGACTCGGAGATCCCGAGGATGATCCCGCCCAACATGGCGCCAGGCAGCGAGCCGATCCCGCCGAGCACCGCGGCGGTGAACGCCTTGATGCCGATGACGAAGCCTGCGTAGAAGTCGAACGTGCCGTAGTTCATGGTGATCAGCACGCCGGCCAGGGCCGCCATCGCTGCACCGATGATGAACACATAGGAAATCACCCGGTCGGTGTTGATCCCCAGGATCGAGGCCATCTTGCGGTCTTGCTGGGTGGCGCGGCACATGCGTCCGAGCTTGGTGTACTTGATCACGTAGGTCAGCAGGCCCATCCCGACGAACGCCGCGACGAGAATGAAGATCTTGGTGTAGGTCAGTTGGACGAAGCCCGAGCCGACGTCGATGCGCCAGGCACCGGTGAGCAGCGTCGGAACACCCTGTTGGCGGGCGCCCTGGCTGATCTGGGCATAGTTTTGCAGAATCAGGGAGATACCGATGGCGCTGATCAGCGGTGCCAGTCGGGTGGAGTTGCGCAGTGGTTTGTAGGCGATGCGTTCGATGACCCAGCCATACACCCCCGTGACGACGATGGTGAAGACCAGTGTGCCGAGCATCAGCAGCGGGAAGGATTCGATACCGAAGTAAGCCAGCAGAGCCAGACTGATTGCCGCGAGGTAAGCGGAAATCATGTAAACCTCGCCGTGGGCGAAGTTGATCATGCCGATGATGCCGTAGACCATTGTGTAGCCGATGGCGATCAGGCCGTAGACCGACCCGAGGGTCAGGCCGTTGACCAGTTGCTGCAGGAAAATACCATCCATAACGCAATCTCACGCAGTGAGAACCTGCACACCCTGGGGCGCGCGGTTCTTCTAGGAAAAATACAGATTTACGTCGGAGCAATGTCAGCCACGACCGGGCTGGCCCCCACAGGTGTTCTGCAGAGGTCAGCCGATCGCGTCAGCCCTTACTTCTGTTTTTCCAGCTGGTGATATTTGCCGTCCTTGTCCCACTGGTAAACCACGTAGTCGGAGACTTTCAGGTCGCCCTTGGCGTCCCAGGTCTTCTCGCCCATCACGGTTTTCACTGGGTTGGCTTTCAGCCATTTGGCAGCGTCTTCGCCCTTGTTGGACTTGGCGCCGTTGAAGCCGGCGGCCAGTGCCTGAACCGAAGCGTAGGCGTACAGGGTGTAGCCTTCAGGCTCGGTGCCGGCCTTGCGGAAGGCATCCACTACAGTCTTGCTTTCCGGCAGCAGGCGCGGGTCGGCGCCGAAGGTCATCAGCACGCCGTCGACGTATTGCGGGCCGCCAGCGGTGGTCACCAGTTCGTCGGTCACGATGCCGTCGTCAGACATGAACTTCACGTCTTTCAGGCCTTCGGTACGCAGTTGCTTGACCAGTGGACCGGCTTCCGGGTGCAGGCCGCCGAAGTAGACCACGTCGGCACCGGCTGCACGGATCTTGGTGACCACGGCGCTGAAGTCTTTCTCGCCACGGGTCAGACCTTCGTACAGCACCGGCTTCACGCCGCGTTTTTCCAGTTGAGCCTTGGTCGCATCGGCCAGGCCCTGACCGTAGGTGTCCTTGTCGTGCAGCACGGCCACTTTCTTGCCCTTGAGCACGTCGACGATGTAGTCGCCGGCCACGATGCCTTGCTGGTCGTCACGGCCGCACATACGGAACATGGCGCTCAGGCCGCGCTCGGTCACTTGCGGGTTGGTGGAACCCGGGGTGATCGCGATGATGCCGGCTTCGTCGTAGATCTCGGACGCAGGAATGGTGGAGGACGAGCAGAAGTGGCCGACCACACCGGCGACTTTCTGGTTGGTGAGGTCCTTGGCGACCGTCACCGCCTGCTTCGGTTCGCAAGCGTCATCGCCCTTGACCAGGACGATTTTCTCCCCGTTGACGCCGCCCGCCGCGTTGACCGCGTCGGCCGCCGCTTGTGCCCCTTTCATGTACTGTTCGCCAAATGCCGCGTTGGCGCCCGTCATCGGACCCGCCACACCGATTTTCACATCAGCTTGTGCAAACGCAGAAACACCCAGCGCAGTAGCCACTGCGAGGGCCAGAAAGCCTTTCTTGTAAAACGTCTGGGACATGAGGTGGTGCTCCAAGGTTTTTTTTAGTTGGCACTGCGACTTCACTTGAATGCTCAGAGCAAGGGCCGTGCCATCGGTTTTTTATTCTTCAAAAAGTCGCTGCTTTCTTGTTATTTCGACTGTTTCGTTCCCATTTTCATTGGGCGTGCAACCGTCTAAACCGCGGAAGGTGAAACCAATTATTTTTTCAGGCGCAACCCGCGCGCGCCATCATTGCAACCGCGGCGCCAAACGACGTGCAACCAGCCTGTAACAGCCCGCGTCACCGAACTGCACACTGCTGGTGCGGTACTGCTACAACCCGCACCATTACAGGCTAGTCGCTACGCGCAAAAGCGCCGCGTTACGCAACAATTTTCAACACTCAAATGACGATCCGCAGGCACTGGCCCGCGTGATACAGCGAGAACCCGGCCTCGTACAGACAACTGCGCAAGCCCACACCCGCCAGGGGCTGCATCGGTGCGAAGGGAATCGGCAACGCCTGAGGATTTCCGTTACACAAGTAATCGGCGAAGGCCTTGCCGACCACGGTGCCGGTGGTCACGCCACGGCCGTTATAACCGGTGACGGCCACCAGTCCGGGCGCCGGCTCGAACAGGCGCATCAGATGATCGGGAGTGAAGGCGATGCGCCCGGTCCAGGTGCATTCCCACTCCACGGGTTTGAGGTTGGGGAAGTAATGCTGCTGCACCCGGTCGGCCCAGGCCTTGAGAAACCAGGTCGGTTTCTGATTGCCGTTGCCGAGACTGCCCAGCAGCAGACGACCATCCTTGTCACGGCGGATGCTGCTCAGCACCTGTCGGGTATCCCACGAGCCCTGCCCCCCCGGGAGGATTTCATGGGCAGCGTCTTCGGTGAGCGGCACCGAAGCGACCTGATAGTAGTAACCGGGGAAGAAGTTACGCTTGAGTTCGGTCCAGTCGCCTTCGGTGTAGGCGTTGGAGGCGATCACTACCTGTTCAGCGAGCACCGAACCCTGCTCGGTCTGCACCGACCATTGCGGCCCCTGACGCTCAAGACGCGCGACCGGAGAGTGATCGAACATCTGCCCGCCAAGGCCGATGACAGCGTTGGCCAGCCCGGTGACATAAGCCATCGGATTGAGCGTACCGGCACGCCGGTCGAGCAACGCGGCGGCAATCTTCTGCGTGCCGGTTGCCTGCTCACAGGCCTTGCCTGTCAGCAGTTCGACCGGTGCACCGCGGCGTTTCCACTGCTCTTCGCGACTGCGCAGATCCGCTTCACCCTTGGCGTTGTGCGCCATGTGCAGGGTGCCTTCGCGGCGCAACTGGCAATCGATGTTGTATTTATCCACAAGGCTGAACACCAGCGCCGGCGCCGCACCGAGCATGCGGTTGAGCTGACTGCCGACCGCCTCGCCAAAGCCGGCCTCGATCTCGTCCGGCGCAATCCACATCCCGGCGTTGACCAGCCCGACGTTGCGCCCGGAGCCACCATGCCCGGCGCGATGGGCTTCGAGCACGCAGACGCTTTTGCCCTTCTCCAACAGATGCAGCGCGGCCGACAGCCCGGTAAACCCGGCGCCGATCACGCAGACATCGACTTTGACCTCGCCCCTGAGCGCCGTGTTATCCGGTCGTTGCGGCGTGAGTTTTTCCCACAGACATTCTTCGCGTAACGGCATTGCCAGACTCCAACAGAAACCTGCCAAACACACCTAAAAGATCGTTCCCACGCTCTGCGTGGGAACGCAGTCAGGGACGCTCTGCGTCCCGAAAGCGAACGCGGAGCGTTCGGTGCAGCATTCCCACGCAGAGCGTGGGAACGATCAATAGCTTTGAGAAAACTGTCAGTCGAAGGTAATGCCCTGCGCCAGCGGCAACTCCAGCGAGTAGTTCACGGTGTTGGTCTGCCGGCGCATGTACGCGCGCCATGCATCCGAGCCCGACTCACGACCGCCACCGGTTTCTTTTTCACCGCCAAACGCGCCGCCGATCTCAGCGCCGCTCGGGCCGATGTTGACGTTGGCGATGCCGCAGTCACTGCCGACCGCAGACATGAATTTCTCGGCCTCGCGCACATCGGTGGTGAAGATGCACGACGACAAACCTTGCGGCACGGCGTTGTTCAGGCGCAGCGCCTCTTCGAAATCGCTGTAACCGACCACGTACAGGATCGGAGCGAAAGTCTCGCTGCACACCACGTCACTCTGCTCCGGCATTTCAACAATGGCCGGCGCCACGTAGTAGGCATTCGGAAATTGATCTTCCAGTTGGCGCTTGCCGCCGAACACCCGACCGCCCTCGCTCAGCGCCTGCTCCAGCGCGTCCTGCATGTTTTCGAAGCTGTGCTTGTCGATCAGCGGGCCGATCAGGTTGCCTTCCAGCGGGTGACCGATACGGACTTTGGAGTACGCAGCTTTGAGGCGGGTGACGATCTCTTCTTTCACCGATTCATGGGCAATCAGGCGACGCAACGTGGTGCAACGCTGGCCGGCGGTACCGACGGCGCTGAACAGGATGGCGCGCACGGCCATGTCCAGATCGGCGCTCGGGCCGAGGATCATTGCGTTGTTGCCGCCCAGTTCGAGAATGCTGCGGGCAAAGCGGGCGGCGACTTTCGGCGCCACTTCGCGGCCCATTCGGGTGCTGCCAGTGGCGCTGATCAGCGCGACACGCGGGTCATCGACCAGCGCTTCGCCGGCATCGCGACCGCCGATGATCACCTGGCTCAAGTGCGCCGGGGCGTCGCTGAAATTCTTCAGTACGCGCTCGAACAGCGCCTGACAGGCCAGCGCAGTCAGCGGGGTTTTCTCCGACGGCTTCCACACCACCGGGTTGCCGCAGACCAGCGCCAGCGTGGTGTTCCACGCCCACACCGCGACCGGGAAGTTGAACGCACTGATCACGCCGACCACGCCCAGCGGGTGCCAGGTTTCACGCATGTGATGGCCAGGGCGCTCGGAGGCGATGGTCAAGCCGTACAACTGGCGGGACAGGCCGACGGCGAAGTCGCAGATGTCGATCATCTCCTGCACTTCACCGAGGCCTTCCTGAGTAATCTTGCCGGCCTCCCAGGAAACCAGTTCGCCGAGTTCGGTCTTGTATTCACGCAGCACTTCGCCGAACTGACGCACCAGCTCGCCGCGACGCGGGGCCGGCACCTTGCGCCATTGTTCGAACGCATGATCTGCGCGACTGATGTGCTGCTCGACTTCGGCCGGGCCTTCCCAGTTCACGGCGCCGATGCGGCTGCCGTCGATGGGCGAATGCACCGGCACTTTGCCGTTCTGGTACAGGGCCGGGTTCACACCTAGACGATCAAGCAATGCGGCAACCATGGGTCACTCCTCGAGCAAAAAACTGAATGTGTGCGGGCGCGTTTTCACGACCGGGCAGACCTTTAGTTGTAGCGTCAGGAAGGCTGTGCAACAAACGACCTTTACGCGAGATATCATTCCGTTTATTCATGCTGCGCAGAAAGACAAGAAAAGGATCGCCCATGCTGAACAAACGCCACTTGCCGTCGATCACCGCGTTGCAGTGCTTCGAGGCCGTAACCCGGCACCTGAGTTTCACCCGGGCCGCCGAGGAACTGAACCTGACCCAGAGCGCTGTCAGCAAGCAGGTGGCGCAGCTCGAAGAATTGCTGCAGCACTTGTTGTTCCGCCGGGTGCGCCGCCGTTTGCAGATGACCCCCGCCGGCGATCTGTACCTGGTGGAAGTCAGAAAAATCCTGACCCAGGTCGAGATGTCGACCCATTACCTGCGTTCCTACGGCGGCGAGACCGAAGTCCTTCGCGTCTCCACGCCCTCGACCTTCGGCGCCCGCTGGCTGGTGCCGCGCCTCAAGGGCTGGCGCCTGCGCCATCCGTCGATTCATCTGGACCTGTGCAACGAGCAGGAAGCCGATGACCTGCTGCAAGGGCGCAGCGACCTGGCGTTCTATTTCGGCCAGGGCTCACGTCCCGGCACCGAATGCCTGAAGCTGTTCGGCGAAGAGCTGGTGCCGGTCTGCGCGCCGAGCAGCCTGCCGGACACTCCGTTGACTGATCCAACGCAACTCACCAATCTGGTCCTGCTGCAGAATGCTTCGCGCCCGCAAGCGTGGCACGACTGGTTCGACAGCCAGGGCTACCAGACCGAACACAGCTACCACGGCCCGCGTTTCGAAACCTTTTATATGTGCATCCGCGCCGCGCAGGTCGGCTGCGGCGTCGCCCTGCTCCCGAGGTTTCTGGTGGAAGAGGAATTGGCCGACGGCAAACTGGTCATTCCCTGGCAGCATGCAATGCCCAGCACCGACGCCTATTACCTGGCCTACCCGGAACACGCGGCAGAAGTGCCCAAGGTGCGGGATTTCGTGAAGTGGATGCTGGAGCAGATCGACAGTCCTGATGCGGTCTGAGGCGCTGCGCCGGGATAAAAATCGCTGGCAATCCCCACCCCGGATATGCGCCACTAGCGCCATTGATTGATACCGCGCCAACGCGCGGCCCGTCTGGAGACCCCGTTATGAGCGAGAGTGTGTTTGCCGATCGCATCGTGCAGAACCTGCTCGACACCGACTTCTACAAACTGACGATGATGCAGGCGGTGCTGCACAACTACCCCAACGTCGAAGTCGAATGGGAGTTCCGTTGCCGTAACAGTGAAGATCTGCGCCCGTATCTGGCGGAGATCCGCTTCCAGGTCGAGCGTCTGGCCGAGTTGAGCCTGAGCGCCGATCAGTTGAGCTTTCTCGAGCGCATCTCGTTCCTCAAGCCGGATTTCCTGCGCTTCCTCGGTCTGTTCCGCTTCAACCTGCGCTACCTTCACACCGGCATCGAGAACGGCGAGCTGTTCATCCGCCTGCGCGGGCCGTGGCTGCATGTGATCCTGTTTGAAGTGCCGCTGCTGGCGATCGTCAGCGAAGTGCGCAACCGCTATCGCTACCGTGAAACAGTGCTGGAACAGGCCCGCGAACAGCTTTACCGCAAGTTCGACTGGCTGACGGCCAACGCCTCGGCCGATGAATTATCTGAACTGCAAGTAGCCGATTTCGGTACGCGCCGACGGTTTTCCTACCGCGTGCAGGAAGAAGTGGTGAACGTGCTCAAGCACGATTTCCCCGGGCGTTTCGTCGGCACCAGCAACGTGCACCTGTCCCGCGAACTGGACATGAAACCGCTGGGCACCATGGCCCACGAATGGATCATGGCGCACCAGCAACTCGGCCCGCGACTGATCGACAGCCAGATCGCCGCCCTCGATTGCTGGGTTCGCGAGTATCGCGGCTTGCTGGGGATCGCCCTGACCGACTGCATCACCACCGACGCGTTCCTCGGCGACTTCGATCTGTTCTTCGCCAAGCTGTTCGACGGTTTGCGCCATGACTCCGGAGATCCGGTGCAGTGGGGCGAAAAATGCATCGCCCACTATCACAAGCTCGGCATCGACCCGATGAGCAAGACCCTGGTCTTCTCCGACAGCCTGACGCTGCCCAAGTCGCTGGAGATCTTCCGGGCGCTGCGCGGCCGGATCAATGTCAGCTTCGGCATCGGCACCAACCTGACCTGTGACATTCCGGGTGTCGAACCGATGAGCATCGTGCTTAAAATGACCGCCTGCAACGGCCAACCGGTGGCGAAGATCTCCGACGAGCCGGGCAAGACCCACTGCAAAGACCCGAATTTCGTCGCCTATTTGCGACACGTTTTCCAGGTTCCTGCCGTTTCCAGCCTTTCTAGCAAGGAGTGAATTCATGCAAGCCGTACAGCGTGAGATTGCTGAACAGCTCAACGTTCAGCCGCCGTTCGCCGATTACCAGGCCCTCGAAGCGGAAGTCGCCCGACGCATCACCTTCATCCAGGATTGCCTGACCAGTTCCGGGCTCAAGACCCTGGTGCTGGGCATCAGCGGCGGGGTCGATTCGCTGACCGCAGGGCTGCTGGCCCAGCGCGCCATGCGTGAACTGCGCGAGCGCACCGGCGACGAGGCCTACAAGTTCATCGCCGTGCGCCTGCCGTACGACGTGCAGTTCGACGAACACGACGCCCAGGCCTCGGTGGACTTCATCGCCCCGGACGAGCGCCACACCGTCAACATTGGCCCGGCGGTGAAATCCCTGGCCAGCGAAGTCGCAGCCTTCGAAGGCAAGCATGCGGTGTCGGTGGATTTCGTGCTCGGCAACACCAAGGCGCGGATGCGCATGGTCGCCCAGTACACCATCGCCGGCGCGGCTCACGGCCTGGTGATCGGCACCGACCACGCGGCGGAAGCGGTGATGGGTTTCTTCACCAAGTTCGGTGACGGCGCCTGCGACCTGGCCCCGCTCAGCGGTCTGGTGAAAAACCAGGTCCGGGCCATCGCCCGCAGCTTCGGCGCACCGGAATCGCTGGTGGAAAAAGTGCCGACGGCGGATCTGGAAGACCTGTCGCCGGGCAAGCCGGACGAGGCGTCCCACGGCGTGACCTACGCCGAGATCGACGCTTTCCTGCACGGCGAGCCGGTGCGTCAGGAGGCGTTCGACATCATCGTCAACACCTACAAAAAGACCCATCACAAACGGGTCATGCCGTTTGCGCCTTGAATCCAGGGCATAAAAAAAGCGTCCTTCGGGACGCTTTTTTTTGACCTTTGTCTCGTCCTGAATAAGGTTTACACCTTCTGGCTTCTTATCAGGAGGGTGCAATGGATTCGGGCGCAAAACGCAGTCAACGCGATTACACGCTGACTTTTAAATTGTCGGTTGTCGACCAAGTCGA
>NZ_JAIHBA010000025.1:0-42149 GCF_019718735.1 Pseudomonas sp. RIT778
CTGTGGCAGCGAAGCGGGTACAACTACGCTTACAAGAATCCCTTACCGAAACCGAACCATGATCGCGAGCCGCACCCCTACCGTTTCCGGCACGACCGGACGCTCCGAGCTGCTGCTGATCCTCGGCAGCCTGCTGAGCGTGATCGCGATTGTGTGCATCGTCACGTTCCTGCTGATCCGCGAACACGCCAACGCGCAGGAATCGGCCACCCGGGGCGCCACCACCATCGCCCAGTTGATCGACGCCGACGTGCTGCGCACCGTCGAGCTGTACGACCTGACGCTGCAAGGGCTGATCGCCGCCGCCCAGCGTGACGACCTGAAAGACGTGTCGCCACAGATCCGTCATCTGGCGCTGTTCGACCGCTCCACCACGGCGCGCTTCAAGGGCGACATCCTGTTGCTCGACAAGTATGGCGACGTGATTGCCGACTCCTCGCGGGTCGATCCGCTGCCGGGCAATTTCGCCGACCGCGACTACTTTCTCGCCCACGCCTTCAAGCGCGACACCGGCATGTTCATCAGCCGTCCGTTCAAACCCCGCTGCGATTGCGATGACGCGAACCAGTGGCGAATCAGTTTCAGTCGGCGCATCTCTTCGGACACCGGCGAGTTTCTGGGCGTGGCCGTGGCGTCGATGAAACTGGATTACTTCGATCAACTGTTCAACAGCCTCGACATCGGCATCGACAGCACCCTCAACATCATCAACAACGACGGCATCCTGCTGGCACAGAAGCCTTATCTGCAAAGCGATTCGATCGGCAAGAGCTTTGCTGCCCGGCCCAATGTGGTGCGGATCCTGCGCGACAGCAACGGCAATGGCAGTTTCAACAGCATTTCGAGCATGGATTATCAGCAACGGCTGTACACCTATTCGCGGGTCGGCAATCTGCCGCTGACGGTGATCGTTGCCCTGTCCAGCGAGGAAGTGTTCGGCGCGTGGCGACGCACGGCGATCCTGATCAGCGGTGCCACCGGCGTGCTGTGTGCCGGCCTGCTATGGCTGACCTGGCTGTTGGCCCGGGAGCTGCGCCTGCGCCAGCGGGCCGAACGCGAACTGGCGCAACTGGCGGCGACCGATGCCCTGACCGGGGTCGCCAACCGGCGGATGCTCGATCAGTCGCTGCGCCACGAGTGGTTCCGCGCCCAGCGCTCGGCCAAGCCGCTGTCATTGCTGATGATCGATGCCGACCACTTCAAGGCCTTCAACGACCGGCACGGACACCAGGCCGGGGATCAGGCGTTGCGTGAACTCGCGAGGGTAATCACCTCCAATGTGCGGCGCCCGGCGGACCTGGTGGCGCGGTATGGCGGTGAGGAGTTTTCGGTGATTCTCGCGGAAACCGACAGCGTCGGGGCGCAGCAGATCGCCGAGCACATTCGCGCAGCGGTGGAACAACTGCCAAGCGTCAATGAAGACCGGTCACCGATGACCGTAAGCATCGGCATCAGCACCTGGACGGCGACGAGCGAGATCAGCCTGGAGCAGCTGTTGTTCGCGGCGGACAAGGCGTTGTATCAGGCCAAGGAAGGTGGGCGAAACCGGGTCGTGGTGGCCTGAAAACAGGCATAAAAAAAGGCCACCCAAAGGTGGCCTTCAAAAAACTAGAGAGGCTTTTTACTTACACCGCCGCAACCGGGCGCATGTAAGAGATTGGTGCAGTGCTGGCGTCTTCGAACGTCACGACTTCCCAGGCATCTTTCTGCTCAATCAACTTGCGCAGCAGCTGGTTGTTCAGTGCGTGGCCGGACTTGAAGCCCTTGAACTCACCAATCAGGCTGTTGCCCAGCAGGTACAGGTCGCCAATCGCATCGAGGATCTTGTGCTTCACGAATTCGTCTTCATAGCGAAGGCCGTCTTCGTTCAGTACGCCATCGGCATCGACCACGATCGCGTTTTCCACGCTGCCGCCGAGTGCGAGGTTGTGCTTGCGCAGGTACTCGATGTCACTCATGAAACCGAAAGTACGGGCGCGGCTGACTTCTTTTACGAACGAAGTGCTGGAAAAATCCACGCTTGCACTTTGGGTGCGGTCCCGGAAAACCGGGTGATCGAAATCGATCTCGAAGCTCACCTTGAACCCTTCGAAAGGGACGAAAGTGGCGCGCTTGTCGCCGTCTTCCACTGTCACTTCACGCAGGATGCGGATGAATTTCTTGGCGGCGTCCTGTTCTTCCAGGCCAGCCGATTGAATCAGGAATACGAAAGGTCCTGCGCTGCCATCCATGATCGGGACTTCAGACGCGGAGAGCTCGACGTAGGCGTTATCGATGCCCAGGCCAGCCATGGCCGAGAGCAAGTGCTCCACCGTGTCTACCTTCACGTCACCGTTGACCAGCGTCGTCGACATGGTTGTCTCGCCGACGTTGGCCGCACGAGCCGGTATCTCGACAACCGGATCGAGATCGGCACGACGAAAGACGATCCCGGTGTCGACAGGTGCAGGCTTGAGGGTCAGGTAAACCTTCTCCCCGGAGTGCAGACCTACACCGGTGGCACGGATAATATTTTTCAGTGTGCGTTGTTTAATCATGGCATGGGCCGCTTCAGCGCAAATTGCGAACTGGTATCAACAAAGGCTGGCGATGATAGCAGACCGAGCCTTTGCTGAACACCAATCACCTGAATACCCCTGATACATTTCATCAATCGGCCTGACGACGCAGGAAAGCCGGGATGTCCAGGTAGTCCAGGTCATCTTGCGGATTCATCTTCGCGGCAGTCGCAGCACCGGCCTGAGCCTGGTTGCGCATGACGGTCGGACGGTCCAGGTCACGGTAGTTCACCGCTGGCTGCTCCTGACGAGCGGGTGCCGGTTGCTGCACTTGAGCAGCCGCCATCGAGGTGTGAACGGTGTTGTCGATGACCTTCACAGGCTTCTCGATTTTCGCGCCCAGACCGGTGGCAACCACGGTCACGTGCAGTTCGTCGCGCATGTCCGGATCGATAACGGTACCGACCTTTACCATCGCGTGCTCGGAAGCGAAGGCTTCGATGATCGAACCCACGTCGGAGTACTCACCCAGGGACAGGTCAGGACCGGCAGTGATGTTCACCAGGATGCCGCGTGCGCCTTGCAGGTTCACGTCTTCCAGCAGCGGGTTGCGGATGGCCGCTTCGGTCGCTTCACGTGCACGGTTCGGACCGCTGGCGCAGCCAGTGCCCATCATCGCCATGCCCATTTCGCTCATCACGGTGCGTACGTCGGCGAAGTCGACGTTGATCATGCCCGGACGCTTGATGATGTCGGAGATACCGCGAACGGCACCGGCCAGTACGTCGTCAGCCTTGGCGAAAGCCGACAGCAGGCTTGCGTCCTTGCCGAGGATGGTCAGCAGTTTTTCGTTCGGAATGGTGATCAGCGAGTCGACGCTTTCCGAGAGCATGCGGATGCCTTCGTCGGCGATCTGCATACGCTTGCGGCCTTCGAACGGGAACGGACGGGTCACGACCGCAACGGTCAGGATGCCCATTTCCTTGGCCACTTCGGCGATGATCGGCGCAGCACCGGTACCGGTACCACCACCCATGCCGGTGGTGATGAACACCATGTTGGTGCCCTGCAGGACTTCGGCAATGCGCTCACGGTCTTCGAGAGCGGCCTGACGACCTACTTCAGGGTTGGCGCCGGCGCCCAGGCCTTTGGTCACGCCGGTGCCCAGTTGCAGAATGGTGCGCGCGCCGATGTTTTTCAGCGCTTGAGCATCGGTGTTGGCGCAGATGAATTCCACGCCTTCGATGTTGCTCTTGACCATGTGGTTGACAGCGTTGCCGCCGCCACCGCCAACACCGATAACTTTGATTACCGGGCTTGCGGGGATGTTGTCTACGAGTTCGAACATTTTCCCTCTCCTTACATTCTCTAGTTTTTTCGCCTACTGCTGTTTGTTGCGGTGCTGCGGTAAAGCGTTAGAAGTTGCCTTGAACCCACTTCTTCAAACGGTCCAGCAACGGCGCCTGCGGCTCATCGTTGCTGTAGCTGTCGCGGCTGCCGATGCCCGAGAACGAGATCCCGTCGGACTGCTTCTGCAGGCCGTACATCAACAAGCCAACGCCAGTGGAATAAATCGGGTTGCGTACCACGTCATCCAGACCTTTCACGCCATGCGGCACGCCCAGGCGGACCGGCATGTGGAAGATCTCTTCGGCAAGTTCAGTGGCGCCTTCCATCTTCGAAGTACCACCGGTCAGCACGATGCCGGCCGGGATCAGGTCTTCGTAGCCGCTGCGACGCAGCTCGGCCTGGATCAGGGTGAACAGTTCGTCGTAACGCGGCTCGACCACTTCGGCCAGGGCCTGACGGGACAGTTCGCGCGGCGGACGGTCGCCGACGCTCGGCACCTTGATGGTCTCGCCGGCACCGGCCAGTTTGGCCAGGGCGCAGGCGTAGCGGATCTTGATCTCTTCGGCGTACTGGGTCGGGGTGCGCAACGCCATGGCGATGTCGTTGGTCACCTGGTCACCGGCAATCGGGATCACGGCCGTGTGGCGGATCGCGCCTTCGGTGAAGATCGCGATGTCGGTGGTGCCGCCGCCGATGTCGACCAGGCATACGCCCAGCTCTTTCTCGTCGTCGGTCAGAACCGAGTAGGCCGAGGCCAGTTGCTCGAGAATGATGTCGTCGATTTCCAGGCCGCAGCGGCGCACGCATTTTTCAATGTTCTGTGCGGCGTTGACGGCGCAAGTGACCACGTGAACCTTGGCTTCCAGACGTACGCCGGACATGCCCAGCGGCTCGCGCACGCCTTCCTGGTTATCGATCACGTAATCCTGCGGCAAGGTGTGCAGCACTCGCTGGTCGGCCGGGATCGCCACGGCCTGGGCAGCGTCGAGTACGCGCTCCAGGTCAGCCGCACTGACTTCGCGATCACGGATCGCGACGATGCCGTGGGAGTTCAGGCTGCGGATGTGATTGCCCGCCACGCCGACGAATGCCGAGTGAATGCGGCAGCCCGCCATCAACTGGGCTTCCTCGATCGCGCGCTGGATCGACTGCACGGTGGACTCGATGTTGACCACCACGCCTTTTTTCAGGCCGCGGGACGGATGAGTGCCGATCCCGACGATATCGAGCGTGCCGTCGTCCGCAACCTCGCCGACCAGCGCCACCACCTTGGAGGTGCCGATATCGAGACCGACGATCATTTTGCCGCTTTGCACGTTTGCCATGGGTCCTGCCTCTTCTTAATTCTTTGCGACAGCGGGTTGGGCTGTCGTCGGCGCTACTGGTTCCCGCCAGCCAACAGCGAGGCCGTTGGCATAGCGCAGATCGATGCGCGCAATGTTCGTAATCTGTTCTTTGAGCGTCTTGTCATAGATGGCAATGAAGCGGCGCATCTTTTCCACCAGGTTGCCGCGTCCCAGCAGCAGCTCGATCCCGGGGCCGGAACTGCCGGCACCGGTGGTCAGGAACCAGCTGCCACGTTCACGCAGCTCGAGCCGCGCAATCGAGAAGCCCAATGGCCGGAGCATCTGGCTCAGCACCTGGTATTGCTGCATCACTTGCTGCTGGGCCCGCTGCGGACCGAACAGCTGCGGCAGGTGTTCGTAGTTCGCCAGTTCCTTGGGCGTGAACGCCTGGCCCTGGTTGTTGAGCAACGACTCGTCGCCCCAGCGGGCCACCGGCAGTTGCTCTTCGAGGCGGATCACCACCTGGTCCGGCCACACCCGACGTACTTCGGCGTGGGCGATCCACGGCATCTGTTCCAGCTCGGTGCGCATGCTCGCCAGGTCGATGGTGAAGAAGCTCGACGCCACGTAAGGGGCGATCCGCTGCTGCACCGCTTGCTGGCTGATGTAACTCAGGTCGCCCTGCACGGCGATCTTGGTGATCGGCCGGTCGGCGTACGGCAGCAAACGCTGTGCGCCTTCGTAAGTGCCGAACCCCAGGGCCACCAGCAGCACCGGCCAGAACAGACCTTTCAAAAAGCCGAAGTTGGCTTTTGGCAGGCGCGCGGACATCGGCTCTTTGGCCACCATTCGGCTGGCACCCCGCGGCACCGGCTTGCGGCCGGGTGCGGGTGGCTGATGTCTGAGCTGTGCGCCTTGCATGGTCTTAACCTCGCGCCTCTTTCTTGCCGTCGGCATCGACACTGGCGGCCAGAATGGCCAGGACCAGCTGCTGGAAATCCAGACCGGCCGCTTTCGCCGCCATCGGTACCAGGCTGTGATCGGTCATGCCGGGAGCGGTGTTGACTTCCAGGAACCAGAACTTGCCGTCGGCGTCCTGCATCACGTCCGCCCTGCCCCAACCGGCAATACCCAGCGCCTCGCAGGCTTGCGCCGTGAGGTCCATGAGTTCTTTTTCCTTGGCGGCATCGAGCCCGCACGGAATCCGATACTGGGTATCGTTGGCGATGTACTTGGCGTCGTAGTCGTAGAACGTGTGTGGCGTACCCAGGGCGATAGGAGGCAACACCTGGTCACGCAGGGTGGCGATGGTGAACTCCGGACCGTGGATCCATTGCTCGACCAACACTTGCGAATCGTAGGTACTGGCCGCTTTCCATGCGTCGATCAACTCGGACGCGGAAGTCACTTTGGCCATCCCGATACTTGAACCTTCATGCGCCGGTTTGACGATCAAAGGGAAGCCCAGTTCCGTCGCTGCCGAAATACAATCGGCCTCGCTGCGCAGCACAGCGTGACGCGGCGTCGGAATCCCTAGCGTGTGCCAGACCTGCTTGGTGCGCAGTTTGTCCATCGCCAGTGCCGAAGCCAGGATGCCGCTGCCGGTGTACGGAATGCCGGCCACTTCGAGCAGGCCCTGCATGCTGCCGTCTTCACCGCCACGACCGTGGAGGATGATGAACGCGCGGTCGATCTTTTCACTCAGCAGGCGCTGCAGAATATCGGCGCCGACGTCGATGCCGAACGCGTCCACACCCGCGCTTTGCAGCGCAGTGAGCACGGCGTTGCCGGACTTCAGCGAGACTTCACGCTCGGCACTCAGGCCACCGAACAGCACGGCCACACGGCCGAAATCCTTCGGGGCGATGGTGGAAAACAGATTGGCGTAGGCAGCAGTCATTTCAACTTCCCCTCGACCGATGCCGCCACGGCACCGGCGAACAACTCGCTTTTCAACAGTTTCGGTGCGAGACCGCCGATATCACCGGCGCCCTGGCACAGCAGAATGTCGCCGGCACGCAGCAGCGGCTTGACCACCGGCGCCAGGTCGACGCCGCGCTCGATGTAGATCGGGTCGAGCTGACCGCGCTGGCGAATGCTGTTGCACAGCTTGCGGCTGTCGGCACCCGGGATCGGCTCTTCGCCGGCCGGATAGACTTCCATCAGCAACAGCACGTTGGCGTCGGCCAGTACATTGACGAAATCGTCGTACAGGTCGCGGGTGCGGCTGTAGCGGTGCGGCTGGTAGACCATCACCAGACGGCGCTCTGGCCAGCCACCGCGCACGGCCTTGATCACGGCTGCGACTTCGGTCGGGTGGTGACCGTAGTCGTCGACCAGCATCACGCTGCCGCCGTCCACCGGCAGTTCGCCGTAGACCTGGAAGCGTCGGCCGACACCCTGGAACCCGGACAGGCCCTGGACGATGGCTTCATCGCTGACGCCTTCGTCGGTGGCGATGCAGATGGTGGCCAGCGCGTTGAGCACGTTGTGGTTGCCCGGCATGTTCACGGACACATCCAATGGCTCACGCTCAGGGCGCAGAACGGTGAAGAAGGTCTGCATGCCCTGCTGGCGCACATTGATCGCGCGCACGTCGGCTTCTTCGCTGAAGCCATAGGTGACGACCGGGCGTTTGACCTGCGGCAGGATTTCACGCACCACCGGGTCGTCCAGGCACACCACCGCCAGACCGTAGAACGGCAGGTTGTGCAGGAACTCGACGAAGGTTTTCTTCAGTTTGTTGAAGTCGCCGTCGTAGGTCGCCATGTGGTCGGCGTCGATGTTGGTGACCACGGCCACCAGCGGTTGCAGGTGCAGGAAGCTCGCGTCGCTTTCATCGGCTTCGGCGATCAGGTAACGGCTGGTGCCGAGCTGGGCATTGGTGCCCGCGGCATTCAGACGGCCACCGATGACGAAGGTCGGATCCAGGCCACCGGCCGCGAACACCGAAGCGATCAGGCTGGTGGTGGTGGTCTTGCCGTGGGTACCGGCGACGGCGATGCCGTGACGGTAGCGCATCAGTTCGGCGAGCATCTCGGCACGCGGCACCACCGGGATGCGGCGTTCCAAAGCGGTCGCCACTTCCGGGTTGGAAGTGTTGACGGCGCTCGACACCACCAGCACATCGGCGGCCGCGGCGTTCTCGGCACGGTGGCCGATGAAGATCTGTGCACCGAAGGATTCCAGGCGCTCGGTCACCGGCGAAGCTTTCAGGTCCGAACCGGACACATCATAGCCCAGGTTCAGCAGCACTTCGGCAATACCGCACATGCCCACGCCGCCGATCCCGACGAAGTGGATGCGACGGATGCGGCGCATTTCCGGTTGCGGCATGGCTTTCTGATTCTCAACCATGGGCCACCTCCAGACAGGTATCGACCACGCTTCGGGTGGCTTCGGGTTTCGCCAGACGGCGGGCCGCTTGGGCCATTTGTTCGAGTCGTTGCGGTTGCATCAAGACCTCTGTCAGGCGCGCGGCAAGGTCCGCGGCGCCAGTCGTTCTTTGCGGCATCAGGAAGGCAGCGCCTTCGCGGGCCAAATAATCGGCGTTGCGGGTCTGGTGATCGTCGATCGCGTGGGGCAAGGGCACCAGCATCGAGGGCAGACCGGCGGCGGCCAGTTCGCTGATGGTCAATGCGCCGGCGCGGCACACCACCAGGTCAGCCCAGCCATAGGCCTGGGCCATGTCTTTGATGAACGGCTGCACCTGCGCATCCACGCCGGCGGCGCGGTAGCGCTCTGCAGTCACTTCATCGTGGTTTCTGCCAGCCTGATGGAACACTTCCGGACGCAAGTCGGCAGCGACTTGTGCCAGGGCTTCAGGCAGCAACTTGTTCAACGGCTCTGCGCCCAGGCTTCCGCCCAGGATCAGCAAACGCGCCTTGCGTCCGGCCAGGGCCGGGCGCGGTGTTTCGAGGAACAGCTCGCTGCGCACCGGGTTACCGGTGGTACGGCGGCTGTCCGACAGGGTAAAGGTGTCGGGGAAGGCTTCACACACCCGGGCGGCGAACGGCACCAGCAACCGATTGGCGGTGCCGGCCACGGCGTTCTGCTCATGAACGATCACCGGCACGCCGGCCAGTTTGGCGGCAAGACCACCGGGGCCGGTCACATAGCCGCCGAATCCGACCACGCACACCGGACGCAAGCGGCGAATGATCGCCCGCGCCTGCCACACCGATTTCAGCAGCATGAACGGCGCCTTGAGCAACGACAGCTTGCCCTTGCCGCGCAGGCCAGTGGCGTTGATGCGGTGCAGTTCAAGACCCGCCGCCGGCACCAGATCGTTTTCGATCCCGCGCGGCGTGCCGAGCCAGTGCACGGTGTAGCCGCGCGCCTGGAATTCGCGGGCACAGGCCAGCGCCGGGAACACGTGGCCACCGGTGCCGCCGGCCATGATCAATACGTTAGCGCCCATGGTTCGGCTCCTCGGCGAAGTCGCTCTCATGGAATTCCATCTCTTCACTGCCCAGGTGGGTCCGGCTCTCCCACTCGATCCTCAGCAACAAGCCAAGGCAGGCGCAGCAGATCACCAGGGAACTGCCGCCATAACTGAGGAACGGCAAGGTCAGGCCCTTGGTCGGCAGCAGGCCGACGTTCACGCCGATGTTGATCAGGAACTGGCCGATCCACAGGAACGACAGACCGTAGGCCACATAAGCGGCAAAAAACTGTTTGGCTTTCTCGGCCCACAGACCGATGTACATGCCGCGAATACACACGAACACGAACAGTGCCACGGTGCACAGCGAACCCACGGCACCGAGCTCTTCGGCCAGGACCGAGAACACGAAGTCGGTGTGCGCTTCCGGCAGGTAGAACTGCTTCTGCACGCTGTTGCCCAGGCCAACGCCCAGCCATTCACCGCGACCGAATGCGATCAAGGCTTGGGACAACTGATAACCGGCGCCGAACTGGTCGGCCCACGGGTCGGCGAAGTTGGTCAGACGCGCCATCCGGTACGGCTGCATCTGAATCAGCAACACCACCGCACCGACGGCCAGCACCACCATCAGCGAGAAGCGGAACAGCCCGACCCCGCCGAGGAACAGCATCGCCGCCGCAGCGCCCATCATCACGACGGTGGCTCCGAAGTCCGGCTCCATCAGCAACAGGCCCGCCATCGGCAGCAGCACGATGAACGGTTTGAAGAAGCCCATCCAGCTCTCGCGCACTTCTTTCTGACGACGCACCAGATAACCGGCCAGGTAGATCACCACGAACACCTTGGCAATCTCGGAGGGCTGAACGTTGAAGAAGCTGAAACCGATCCAGCGCATCGAGCCGTTCACCTCACGGCCGATCCCCGGGATGATCACCATCACCAGCAGACCGAACGCACCGATCAGCATCAGCCAGCCCAGTCGCTGCCAGGTGGCGATCGGGATCATCATGGTGACGACGCACGCGCCCAGGCCCAGCACCACGTAGATCAGGTGACGAGTCATGTAATAAAGAGCACTGCCCGACTGCGCCGCGCCGACTTCTGTCGAGGCCGAAGCAATCATGATCAGGCCCAGGCCGAGCAACGCCAGGCAACCGGCGAGCATCGGGAAGTCGAGGTCGATCCCGCGTCCGGTGATCAGCGGCGACGGGTATGGCTTGATGATGTTTCTCAAGCTCATGCCAGATCCTCCACGGCGCGGACGAACTGGTGACCACGGTCTTCGTAGTTCTTGAACATGTCGAAACTGGCGCAGGCCGGCGACAGCAGCACCACGTCACCCGGTTGGGCGGCGGCGCGGCATTGGGCGACCGCGTCGACCAGCGTGGTCGCGCGAATCAGCGGCACGGCATCGCCGATCGCTTCGCCGATCTTGTCGGAGTCGCGGCCCATCAGGATCACGGCGCGGCAATGGGCGGCCACCGGATCGCGCAGGTCCTTGAATTCGGCACCCTTGCCGTCGCCACCGGCGATCAGCACGACCTTACCGTCGATGTCCGCGCCCAGGCCTTCAATGGCCGCCAGTGCGGCGCCAACGTTGGTGGCCTTGGAATCGTTGTAGTAACCGACGCCGTCCAGATCACGCACCCACTGGCAACGGTGTTCGAGACCGGCGAAGGTGCGCAGCGCTGCCAGCATGGCGTCGAACGGCAGCCCGACCGCGTGGCCGAGCGCCAGCGCCGCCAGGGCGTTGGACTGGTTGTGGGCGCCGCGAATCTTCAGTTCGCGCACCGGCATCAGGTTCTGGAATTCGAAGGCCAGGTATTTCTCGCCATTCTCTTCGCGCAGACCGAGGGCCTTGAAATCGGGTTTGGTCAGGCCGAAGGTCCAGCACGGCTGGCCCTCGCCCATCAGCGGCCGGGTCAAGGCGTCCTGACGGTTGACCACGAACTGCTTGGCACCACGGAAGATCCGGTGCTTGGCCAGGTGATAGGCCGGCAGACCGCTGTAGCGGTCCATGTGGTCTTCGCTGATGTTGAGCACGGTCGCCACTTCGGCGTTGAGCTGGTCAGTGGTTTCCAGCTGGAAGCTCGACAGCTCCATCACGTACAGCTCGACGTCGTCGCTGAGCAGATCCAGCGCCGGCGTACCGAGGTTGCCGCCCACGGCCACGCGTTTGCCGGCCGCAGCCGCCATCTCGCCGACCAGGGTGGTGACGGTGCTTTTTGCGTTGGAACCGCTGATGGCCACGATCGGCGCCTTCGCGTTACGCGCGAACAGCTCGATGTCGCCGGACAGCTTCACGCCACGGGCCGCGGCGGCTTGCAGGGCCGGGGTCGCCAGCGCCAGGCCGGGGCTCACGTAGAGCTCGTCGGCACGGCACAGGAATTCGACGTCCAGCTCGCCACAACGCACTTCCACGTGCGGATAGTCACGCTGGAGCGTGGCCAGTTCCGGTGGATTTTCCCGCGTGTCGGCCACAGCAAACGCCACGCCCCGGTTCGCCAGGAAGCGAACCAGGGACATGCCGCTCTTGCCGAGGCCGACAACGATGCGGAAGTGGTCAGAAGCGATCAGAGACACTCGTTCTACCTCAGCTTCAGGGTGGCAAGGCCGATCAGCACGAGAATCACGGTGATGATCCAGAAACGGACGATCACGCGCGGCTCGGGCCAGCCCTTGAGTTCAAAGTGGTGGTGAATCGGTGCCATGCGGAACACACGGCGACCGGTCAGCTTAAAGGACGCAACCTGAATGACGACTGACAGGGTTTCCATCACGAACACGCCGCCCATGATGAACAGGACGATTTCCTGACGGACGATCACCGCGATGGTGCCCAGGGCCGCGCCCAGTGCCAGTGCGCCGACGTCACCCATGAAGACTTGCGCCGGGTAGGTGTTGAACCACAGGAAGCCCAGGCCGGCACCGATCAGCGCACCGCAGAACACGATCAGCTCGCCTGCGCCGGGTACGTAAGGGATCAGCAGGTATTCAGCGAATTTCACGTTACCCGACAGGTAGCAGAAGATGCCCAGGCCACCGCCGACCATCACTGTCGGCATGATCGCCAGACCGTCGAGGCCGTCGGTGAGGTTGACCGCGTTGCTCGAACCGACGATCACGAAGTACGTCAGCACGATGAAGCCTGCGCCCAGCGGAATGCTGTAGTCCTTGAGCATCGGCAGGATCAGGGTGGTTTCCACCGGAGTGCTGGCAGTCATATAAAGGAAGATCGCCGCACCGAGGCCGAACACCGATTGCCAGAAATACTTCCAGCGACTCGGCAGACCACGGGAGTTCTTCTCGATCACCTTGCGGTAGTCGTCGACCCAGCCGATGGCGCCGAACAGCAGGGTCACCAGCAACACGACCCACACGTAGCGGTTGCTCAGGTCAGCCCACAGCAGGGTGCTGACGCCGATCGAAGACAGAATCAGCGCGCCACCCATGGTCGGCGTACCGGATTTGGACAGGTGCGATTGCGGGCCGTCATTACGAACCGACTGACCGATCTGACGGTTCTGCAGGGTGCGGATCATCCACGGGCCGTAGCACAGCGACAAGACCAGCGCGGTCAGCACACCGAGAATCCCGCGCAGGGTCAGGTACTGGAAGACCGCGAAGCCTTTGTAGAACTGTTGCAGATACTCCGCTAGCAGCAGCAGCATTAATGTTTCTCCAGACTGGACCCGCACAGGGCCGCAACGATGTTTTCCATCGCTGCGCTGCGCGAACCCTTGATCAAAATGGTGGTGTTTGTGTCCTGCTCGGCGCCGAGGGCCTGGATCAGTTCGGCCTGTGTGCCGAAGTGATGCGCCTCGTTACCGAATGCGTTCACGGCGTGGACCATGTTCGGCCCGACGGCGTAAAGCGCGGAAACCTTGCCCCGGGCGTATTCGCCCACGTCGCGGTGCCCCTGCTCCGCCCAGTCGCCCAACTCGCCGATATCCCCGAGCACCAGGACGGTGCGACCGGAAAAGCCGGCGAGTATATCAACGGCCGCGCACATCGAGGTGGGGTTCGCGTTGTAAGTGTCATCGATCACGCGCATGCCGTTTTTCGCCAGTTGCGCGACGGTGCGACCCTTGACCGGTTGTACCGCGCCAAGCCCGGTGGCAATGCCGAACAGCGACACGCCCAAAGCGTGAGCGGCAGCGGCGGCGGCCATGGCGTTGGCGACGTTGTGGGTGCCGAGCAGGTTCAGTTGAACCCGTTCCACACCTTCAGGACTGTGCAGGTTGAACGCCGGGCAGCCACGGGCATCGGTGGCCAGGTCGCTGGCGTAAAAATCCGCCTGAGTGTTGCTCAGGGCAAACGTCAGCACCTTGCGCGCGCCGGCGCGGGTTTTCCAGATGCCAAACGCCTTGTCATCGAGGTTCAGCACGGCGACGCCGTCGGCCGCCAGCCCTTCGATGATTTCGCCCTTGGCTTCGACGATTTTCTCCGGCCCGCCGAACTCACCGACATGGGCGGTCCCGGCGTTGTTGAGGATCGCCACGTGCGGCTTGGTCAGCCCGACGGTGTAAGCGATTTCACCCAGGCGCGAGGCGCCCAGTTCGATCACCGCCGCGCTGTGTTCCGGGGCGAGTTCGAGCAGGGTCAGCGGTACGCCGAGGTCGTTGTTCAGGTTGCCACGGGTCGCGTGCACCGAACCGCGCGTGCGCAGGATGCTCGCGAGCATTTCCTTGACCGTGGTCTTGCCGCTGGAACCGGTAACGGCCGCGACCGGTTTGGTGAACGCGGCACGGTTCAAGGCACCCAACTGGCCGAGGGCCTGGCGGGTGTCCTTGACCAGCAATTGCGGCAGCGCGCTGTCGGCGACTTCGCGCTCGACCAATGCCGCAACGGCGCCTTTGGCGGCGACTTCATTCAGATAGTCATGACCGTCGAAACGCGGACCGGTCAGGGCGATAAACAGTTGGCCAGCCTTGATCGCGCGGCTGTCGATGCTCACGCCGTCAAAACTGGCGTCGGCGCTGATCAGACGGGCGTCAAGCGCGTTGGTCAGTTCGCTGAGTTTCAGGGCCTTAAGCATGGGCCACCTCCCACGCGGTCAGGGCGTGATCCGCCTCGACCAGATCGGAAAACGCATGGCGCTCGCCGTTGATTTCCTGATAGTCCTCATGACCTTTGCCGGCCAGAACGATCACGTCATCCGCCGAAGCACCGGCAATCAGTTGCGCGATGGCCTGGCCACGGCCAGCCACGAACGTCACGTTATCCACAGCCGTGAAGCCGGCGCGGATGTCATCGAAAATCACCGCCGGGTCTTCGGTGCGCGGATTGTCATCGGTGACCAGCACTCGGTCGGCCAGACGCTCGACCACTTCCGCCATCAGCGGACGCTTGCCGCGATCGCGATCACCGCCGCAGCCGAACAGGCACAGCAGCTGGCCTTTGACGTGCGGGCGCAACGCGGTCAGCACTTTTTCCAACGCGTCCGGGGTGTGGGCGTAATCGACCACCACCAGCGGCTGGGTGCCGCCGCCGAGACGCTGCATGCGTCCGGCCGGGCCTTCGAGTTTCGGCAACACCTTGAGGATTTCGTCGAGCGCGTAGTCGAGACCGAGCAAGGCGCCGACGGCGGCCAGTACGTTGCTAAGGTTGAAACGACCGAGCAGCGTGCTGCGCAGATGGTGCTCGCCCTGCGGCGTCACCAGCGTGGCACGCACGCCATGGTCGTCGAACTGCGCTTCACGCACATACAGATAGGCGCTGCTGTCGAGCAGGCTGTATGTGATCAGCCGCGACTCACGTTTTTCAGCGGCCAGTTGCCGGCCGAAATCGTCGTCGAGGTTGACCACGCGGCACTTCAGGTCATTCCAGGCGAACAGCCGGGCTTTGGCCTCGGCGTACGCTTCCATGGTGCCGTGGTAATCCAGGTGATCGCGGGACAGGTTGGTCATCACCGCCACATCGAATGCCAGCGCGGTAACCCGGTCTTGATCCAGACCGTGGGACGAGACTTCCATGGCCACGGCTTTCGCGCCGGCCTTTTTCAGGTCGCCCAGGGTCGCTTGCATGGCAATCGGATTCGGCGTGGTGTGCAGGCCGCTTTGCAGCGCGCCATGGAAACCGGAGCCGAGGGTGCCGACGATGCCGCAATGCTGGCCGAGCAGGTCCAGCGCCTGCGCTACCAGTTGGGTCACGCTGGTCTTGCCGTTGGTGCCGGTCACGCCGATCAGATTCAGGTGATGACTCGGCTCACCGTAAAAACGCCCGGCGATGTCCGACAGCTGCGCCGCCAGGCCCTTGACCGGAATCAGCGGCACTTCGGTGATTGGCAGCACGGTGGCGCCTTCCACTTCATAGGCCACGGCAGCAGCACCGCGCTGCAAGGCGTCGGCGATGTGCGCACGACCGTCGAACTTGCCGCCCGGCACCGCGAGGAACAGGTCACCCGCGCGTACGTTGCGACTGTCGAGCGCCAGTTCACGGATCAACAGATCGTGGCCGGCGTGAGGGAAAATCTTGTTCAGACTCAGAGACATCAGCCGCGCCCTCCATTGGCTTTCAGCGGAACGGCCGGGGTGGCGTTGGCCTGTTGTGTGGTCGGCAGGTTGTCCGGGGTGACGTTCATCAGGCGCAGAGTGCCCGACATCACGCGACTGAACACCGGCGCCGAGACCAGACCACCGAAGTAACCGGCCTTGGTCGGTTCATCGATCACCACGACGATTGCATAACGTGGATCGCTCATCGGGCCGAAGCCGGCGAACAGCGAGCGATAAGAGTTTTCGGCGTAGCCCTTGGTGCCGACCGATGTTTTACGCGCGGTACCGGACTTGCCGCCCACGTGATACGCCGGCACCTGCGCACGGAACACGCCGCGCGGGGCTTCGATCACTTGTTGCAGCATGCCTTGCATGGTTTTGGCGACGGCTTCCGGCAGCACCTGGGTGGTCTGCGGCGCCTTGTCGGTTTTGATCAGAGTCAACGGTGCGAGACGACCGTTGTTGGCCAGCGCCGAGAACGCATGCACCAGCTGGATCGCAGTCACCGAAATACCGTAGCCGTACGACAGCGTTGCGGTCTCGGCCTTGCGCCACTCGCGGTAGTTCGGCAGGTTGCCGACACGTTCGCCCGGGAAGCCGAGGCCGGTGTCCTGGCCGAGGCCGACTTTCTGTGCGAGGCGGAAAATGGTTTCGCCGCCAATGTCGAACGCGACCTTACTCATGCCGACGTTACTGGAATTGATCAGAATGCCGGTCAGGTCGAGTACCGGACCTTCGGTCTTCGATACGTCCTTGATCGTGTATTTGCCGATCTGCAGGGAGCCCGGATACACCTCGACGGTGTCACTCGGTTTCCAGCGGCCGGTTTCGATCGCGGCGCTCATCGAGATCGCCTTCATGGTCGAACCGGGTTCGAACACGTCGATCATCGCGCGGTTACGCATCATCGCCGGCTGCAGGTTGCGACGGTTGTTCGGGTTGTAGGTCGGCTGGTTGACCATCGCGAGAATCTCGCCGGTCTTCACGTCCATGATCACCAGACTGCCGGCCTTGGCGCCGTTCTCGATGATCGCGTTGCGCAGTTCACGGTTGGCCAGGTATTGCAGGCGCAGGTCAATCGACAACGCCAAGGGCTTGCCGGCCTTGGCGTTTTTGGTGACCTGGACATCCTTGATCAGCCGTCCGCGCCGATCCTTGATGACTTGCCGCTTGCCGGGCACGCCGGCCAGCCATTCATCGTAGGCCAGTTCGACGCCTTCACGACCGTGGTCATCGATGTCGGTGAAGCCGACCATGTGCGCCGTCACTTCACCGGCCGGATAGAACCGGCGGAATTCTTCGATGCCGTAGACACCTGGCACTTTCAGGTCGAGCACGGCCTGGCCCTGCTCGGGGGTCAACCCGCGCACCAGATAAATGAATTCTTTGTTGGCCTGGGCTTCGAGACGTTCGGCCAGGGCTTTCGGATCCTGCCCCAGCGCGGCAGCCAGTGCCGGCCACTTCTCTTTGGCGGTCTGCATTTCCTTGGCGTTCGCCCACAACGTGGTCACCGGGGTACTCACGGCCAAAGGCTCGCCGTTACGGTCGGTGATCAGACCACGGTGAGCCGGAATCGGAATGTGCCGAAGACTGCGCGCGTCGCCCTGACCTTTGAGGAAGTCACGGTCAACCACTTGCAGGTCAATGATGCGCCAGCAGATGGCTGCGACCATCACGCCGAGCAGTGCCACCATCAGACGGAAACGCCACGGGAAGAGAGCCCCCTCGAGTTTCATCATGGCGCCACCATCTTCACGTCAGCCGCGCCGGGGATGTGCATCTTCAGTTGTTCGGTGGCCAGCACTTCGATCCGGCTGTGGGCGGTCCAGGTGCTTTGCTCCAGAATCAGGCGCCCCCACTCGGCCTGCGCCTTGTCGCGCACGCTCAGTTCGTTGTAAAGGGTGTTGAGCAACTGCCGGTTCCAGTGGGCGCTGTAAGACACGCCGATGGCCGACACAAGCACGCCAATGAACAGCAGCAGCATGAAAAAGCTGCCGCCGGGCAGTGGCTTGGCGAAAAGCTTGCTCACCGCAGCTTCTCCGCGACGCGCATGACGGCGCTACGGGAACGTGGGTTGGCTTTGAGTTCGGCGTCGGAGGCCGTCTGCGCTTTGCCATGGACTTTGATTTTCGGTTCGAACGCAACGTGGCGAACCGGCAGGTTGCGCGGCAGGTTGTCGGCTTCGCCTTTCACCAGCTTGCGCATGAACAGTTTGACGATACGGTCTTCCAGCGAGTGGAAGCTGATCACGACCAGACGGCCGCCCACTTCCAGGCATTCGAGCGCGGCTTCAAGGCCCGCTTCCAGATCGCCCAGTTCGTTATTGACGTGAATGCGCAGGCCCTGGAAGGCGCGGGTTGCCGGGTTCTTGCCCTTTTCCCACGCCGGGTTGGCGACTTTCAGGACTTCGGCCAGATCGGCGGTGCGCTCGAACGGCGTGATGTCACGGCGCTCGGCCACGGCACGGGCCATGCGACCGGAGAAACGTTCTTCGCCGTATTCCTTGAACACACGGGCGATTTCTTCCACCGGCGCGGTGTTGACGAACTCGGCGGCGCTGATGCCACGGGACGGATCCATGCGCATGTCCAGCGGGCCGTCGTTGAGGAAACTGAAGCCGCGCTCGGCATCATCGAGCTGCGGCGAAGAGACGCCCAGATCCAGCAGAATGCCGCTGACCTTGCCGGCCAGACCCTGTTCGGCAACCACCGAACCGAGCTCGGCAAAGCTGCGCTGCACAACGACAAAGCGGCCGTCTTCGGCCGCTAGCGTTTGCCCGGTGGCAATCGCTTGAGGATCCTTGTCGAATCCGATGAGCCGACCATCCGGCCCAAGCTTGCTGAGGATCAACCGGCTGTGCCCGCCGCGCCCGAACGTGCCGTCCAGATAGCAGCCATCAGGACGTACGGCGAGAGCCTCGACGGCTTCGTCAAGCAGTACGGTGATGTGGTTAAAGCCGCTATCAATAGTCACAGGATCAGATCACGCAGTTCGTCAGGCATGGCGCCCGGTTGTTGTATGGCAGCCAGGTCAGCGGCAGAAACCGCGTTCCAGGCATCTTCGTCCCACAGTTGGAACTTGTTCAGTTGGCCCACCAGCATCGCGCGCTTGTCGAGCTTCGCGTATTCGCGCAGGCGCGGCGGCACCAGGAAACGACCACTGCCGTCGAGCTCGAGGTCAACGGCATTACCAATCAATAAACGTTGCAGACGACGGTTCTCTTCGCGAAGCGAAGGAAGCGCGCGCAACTTGGTTTCAATAATTTCCCACTCATCGAGCGGGTAGACACACAAACATGGATCAACGGCATCAATGGTCACGATCAACTGGCCGGAACTGCGCGAATCGAGCTCGTCACGGTACCGGCTCGGCATGGCGAGACGGCCCTTTGCGTCGAGACTGATAGCGTTAGCTCCGCGAAACACGTCTGCGTTTCTCCAATTTTTATCGTTTTGAGCTCAAAAAACCCACTTCATGCCACTTTCCGCCACTTGCGCACACTATAGGAATGCGCCCACCACACCGTCAAGGCGCGGATTAAAGGAAAACCCTTACAGAACGGAGATTTAGGAGCATAAAAGGAGGAGCAACGAGAATCTGGCGGATGCTTTTATCCAATAACTTGAAGCAGCACTGAAAGCTGCGCTCGAAAGTTAAAGTAATTTGTTAAGAGTAAGATTTTTTCGGTATTACAAAAGCGCTTCTGCTGTTGATTGAAGCAAGGTGGGAAATGGCTATTACTGCGTCTGCCGCTACCGGATTTCCAGCGCAGGCCTGCTGATAATAAACAGCCCTGTCGCCTTTAATTCAAGCAGGGAAAAGAAAAAGGTGGAGAGTCGATCTGTAAGCCGGGTTCTGTCTTGAACAGTCATTCGTCTACGATGGCCATCACTGGACATCTTTAGCAACCTACCCGGTCCCAGCGCGGGCCACGCCTTGGGACCCTATTTGGTCTTGCTCCAAGTGGGGTTTACCTAGCCACGAACTGTTGCCAGACGTGCGGTGCGCTCTTACCGCACCTTTTCACCCTTACCGGCGCCGAAGCGCTTAGGCGGTTATTTTCTGTGGCACTTTCCGTAGGCTCACGCCTCCCAGGCATTACCTGGCACTTCGCCCTATGGAGCCCGGACTTTCCTCCCCCCCCTAATTTTCATAGAGGGCAGCGACTGTCCGATCGACTCTCCGCCGCGCAGGTTAACGGCAGAGCGGCCGAAGAACAAGCGCTAATAGCCCGCAAACCGGTCTGCGCGACGGGTTACGCGTCTTTTTGCTGATCCAGCGCGACCTGATACAGCACGTTTTTGCGCTCACCGGTGATTTGCGCTGCCAGAGCTGCCGCGCGCTTGAGCGGCATCTCTTCCAGCAACAGGTTAAGGATACGCATCGCTTCACTGCTGACGGCGTCTTCGGATTCGGGCGCGGTCCAGCCCGCCACGACTACAACGCATTCGCCGCGCTGCTGATTGCTGTCGGCCTCGACGAATGCCCGCAACTCGCTCAACGGCAATCCCTTGAGCGTTTCGAAGGTCTTGGTGATTTCACGAGCGAGCAATGCAGGACGATCAGCACCGAACACCGCCTCCATATCCTGCAGGCATTCCAGAATACGGTGCGGCGCCTCGTAAAAAATCAGCGTGCGCGGTTCTTCCTTGATAGCTTCCAGACGCGCCTTGCGCCCCACGGCCTTGGCCGGCAAAAAGCCTTCGAAGATAAAGCGGTCGGACGGCAGACCGGCAGCCGATAACGCTGCGATCAATGCGCACGCACCCGGCACCGGCACCACATTGATCCCGGCGGCACGAGCCTGACGCACGAGGTGATAGCCCGGATCGGAAATCAGCGGCGTACCGGCATCGGAAATCAGTGCGACGTTGTCGCCCGCCAGCAGACGGGTAATGAAGCGACTGCCTTCATCGCGCTCGTTGTGTTCATGACAGGCTGCCAGCGGCGTGGAGATGCCGAAGTGCTGCATCAGGCGCTGGGAATGGCGTGTGTCTTCGGCGGCGATCAGCGCCACCTCGCGCAGGATCTTCAACGCCCGGGCGCTGATGTCATCCAGGTTGCCGATGGGCGTCGCCACCACATAAAGCGAGCCCGCAGCGGAATTCAAAGGACCTGGAGCAGTCAAAGCGCACACCTCATGATCGGTAAAAGCCGCCATTGTAGCGCGTCGTGCGCCGGACGATGCGTCCGGGTCGGACACGGTTTGTCGCACCATTGTGAGGCTGCGCACTCTTTGTATCAGCTAAATTGACGGTTTCATGCCAGTAACATCGCGCCCCGGCCAGTGCTTGGGTACAATTCGACGCTAATTTGATCGAGTATCAGGAACACTTACATGATCGCTTGCCTGCGGCTGTTCACTGCCCTCTGCCTCGCTGCCTTGCTGGCGGCTTGCGCCAGCTCCCCTTCCTCCAGCCTTGGCGAACTTCCACGGACCCCGGATGCCACCATTGAGCAACTGCTCGAACAGGCTGCCCAGGCCAAATCGCCGGACAAGGCTGCGCTGCTGCGCCTGAGTGCGGCAGACATGGCGTACCGCCAGGGCAATGCCGGACAGTCCGCGCAAATCCTGCAGCAAGTGCCGATGGAACAACTCCAGCCCGGCCAGCAGGCATTCGCCAGCACCCTGTCTGCCGAACTGGCCATGACCCGCAATCAGCCGAAAGCCGCGCTGACTGCCCTGAGCCACCCAAGCCTGCAACGCCTGAGTGAAATGTCCGTACCGCTGCAAGTTCGCGCCGGCACCGTTCACGCCCGCGCCCTTGAAGCCGACGGCCAGACCCTGGCTGCCGCACGCGAGCGCATCTTCATCGCGCCGATGCTGGAAGGCGAAGCCGCCAGCAAGAACCACGAAGCGATCTGGACCCTGATTGCGTCGCTGCCCGCCGATCAACTGCAAGCGAACACCACCGATGACCTCGGCGGCTGGATGAGCCTGGCCCTGGCAGTGAAAACTGCCGGCACTCTGGAGCAGCAGCAAGCCGCTATCGACAACTGGCGCAACCAGCATCCGAAACACCCAGCTGCAGTCAACCTGCCGCTGCCCCTGACCAAACTCAAGGAACTGGCCAGCCAGCCCCTGAGCAAGATCGCCCTGCTCCTGCCGCAGGACGGCCAACTGGCCTCGGTCGGCAAGGCCCTGCGTGACGGCTTCATGGCCGCGCACTATCAGGCTCAGCAAGCCGGCCAGAAACCACCGGCCATCGAGTTCTACGACAGCTCGAAACTGACCAACCTCGACGAGTTCTACCGCAAGGCCCAGGCCGATGGCGTGCAACTGGTCGTCGGCCCGCTGGAGAAGCCGCTGGTCAAACAGCTGAGCACTCGCCCGCAATTGCCGATCACCACCCTCGCCCTGAACTACAGCGAAGGTGATCAGGGCCCGGCGCAACTGTTCCAGTTCGGTCTGGCCGCTGAAGACGAAGCCCGCGAAGTCTCCCGCCGCGCCCGTGCCGACGGCCTGCATCGCGCCGCCATCATGGTGCCGAAAGGCGAATGGGGCGATCGTGTGCTGCGTGCCTTCAGCCAGGACTGGCAAGCCAACGGCGGCAGCATCGTTGCCACCGAACGTGTCGATCAGCCGGTGCAACTGGCCCAGCAGATCGCCGACATGTTCCAGCTGCGTCAGAGCGAAGCCCGCGCCAAGAGCCTGCAGAATGCTGCCGGCACCAACGTTGCCGCCCAGCCGTCGCGTCGCCAGGACATCGAGTTCATCTTCCTCGCCGCCACCCCGCAGCAGGCGCAGCAGATCAAGCCGACACTGAACTTCCAGTACGCCGGTGATGTGCCGGTTTACGCGACCTCCCACGTATTCAGCGCCAGCGGCGACGTGAACCAGTACAACGACATGAACGGCGTGCGCTTCTGCGAAACGCCATGGCTGCTGGAAACCAGCGATCCGCTGCGTCAGCAGGTCACCGCGCAATGGCCACAAGCCGCCGGCAGCCTCGGCCGCCTGTACGCCATGGGCGTCGATGCCTATCGCCTGGCGCCACGCTTGGATCAGCTCAAGGCACTGCCGGACAGCCGCATCGAAGGTCAGTCGGGCAGCCTGGGCATGACCCAGTCCCAACGCGTCGTCCGTCAGTTGCCATGGGCGCAATTCGTCAGCGGTCAGATCCAGCGCCTGCCGGACACTCCACGCTGATGCCCGACAGGTCCCACCTGCAAAGCGGCAAGGATGCCGAGCGCCAGGCGCTCGAGCATCTGCAACACCAGGGTCTGCGCCTGCTGGCGCAGAACTGGTTATGTAAACGCGGTGAGCTTGATCTGGTCATGCTTGATGGCGATACAGTAGTATTCGTCGAAGTCCGTTACCGAAAGAACACTCAATGGGGTGGCGCACTCGACAGCATCGATGGGCGCAAACGGCAGAAACTGATTTTCGCCGCACAGTATTTTCTTCAGCGCGAGTCGCGTTGGGCCAATTCCCCCTGCCGCTTCGACGTGGTGGCCATCGACAGCCACCAGGGTCAGCTGAACTGGTTGCAGAATGCGTTCGACAGTTGACCGCCTGCTCCGACCCGGACACTTTCACTCAACACTTTTGCTCTTTGCTTTGCGGGCTGCACATTCACGTGCCGGACAGCCGCGCTAATTAAGGTCACACAGATGGACATGCAATCCCGAATTCGCCAGCTTTTCCAGGCCAGCATCGACACCAAGCAACAGGCGATGGACGTACTTGCACCGCACATCGAGCAAGCCAGCCAGGTGATGGTCAACGCCCTGCTCAACGAGGGCAAAATGCTCTCGTGCGGTAACGGCGGCTCGGCCGGCGATGCCCAGCACTTCTCCTCGGAACTGCTCAACCGTTTCGAGCGTGAGCGCCCTAGCCTGCCGGCGATCGCGCTGACCACCGACAGCTCGACCATCACCTCGATCGCCAACGACTACAGCTACAACGAAGTGTTCTCCAAGCAGATCCGCGCACTCGGCCAGCCGGGTGACGTATTGCTGGCGATTTCGACCAGCGGCAACTCGGCGAACATTATTCAGGCGATCCAGGCCGCACATGATCGCGAAATGATTGTCGTAGCATTGACCGGACGCGACGGCGGCGGCATGGCTTCGCTACTGCTGCCCGAAGACGTCGAGATTCGCGTTCCGGCCAACGTCACCGCACGTATTCAGGAAGTCCACTTGCTGGCGATCCATTGCCTTTGCGATCTGATCGACAGCCAACTGTTCGGGAGTGAAGAATGACCCCTAATCGCCTTGGCCTTCTGGCCTTGACCCTGTGCCTCGGCATCAGCGGCTGCACCTCGGTGGTGAATGCCAGCCGTGAAGCGCCGATCGAAGACGACCGTGGCACCCGCACTTTCGGCAGCAAGATCGATGACTCGCTGATCGAAACCAAAGTCGGCGTCAACGTGGCCAAGGCCGACCCGGCCCTGGACAACGACTCGCACATCGTCGTCACCAGCTTCAACGGTGTCGTGTTGCTGGCCGGCCAGACCCCGCGCGCAGACCTCAAGGAGAAGGCCGAACAGGCCGCCGCCAACGTCCAGCGCGTGAAGAAGGTTCACAACGAACTGCAAGTGATCGCACCTTCAGGCTTCATTGCCCGTCAGAACGACTCCTGGCTGACCACCAAGATCAAGACCCAGATGCTCGCCGACGCCAGCATTCCCGGCTCGCGCATCAAGGTCGTGACCGAGAACGGCATCGTTTACCTGCTGGGCCTGCTGACCAAACAGGAAGCCGCCCAGGCGACCAACCTGGTTCAGGGCGTCTCCGGCGTGCAGAAGATTGTGAAGCTGTTCGAATACATCGACTGAGAACGACCTGCCCCCGGTGGCGATTACGAAAGCGCTATCGCGAGCAGGCTCGCTCCCACGGGCACAAAAAAGGCGATCCAACCGGATCGCCTTTTTTATTACTTCACCACTTTCAGGCTTGGCCGGCCGCTTGGGCGCGGCGGCTCGCTGTCCGGTGGCGGAACATCGTCATCCTGCTCGATCTCGTCTTCGTCATCCATCGGCGACTCCAGATCGAACACCATGCCCTGACCGTTCTCCCGGGCGTAGATCCCCAGAATTGCAGCAATCGGCACGTACAGACTGTGCGGGACGCCACCGAAGCGACCTTCGAAGGTCACAACGTCGTTGTCCATATGCAAGTGCCGCACGGCACTTGGCGAAATGTTCAGGACAATCTGCCCGTCACTGGCAAATCCCTGTGGCACCTGCACCGCCGGGTACTCGGAATTGACCAGCATGTGCGGGGTGCAATCGTTATCCACAATCCACTCGTAGAGCGCGCGGACCAGATAAGGTCGACTGGAGTTCATAGCGGCTCCTTAAGCCTTAGCGCATGTCGCGTTCGACACCAGACAGACTCGCCTGGAAAGCCTCACGCGCAAACTGACGCTCCATATAATCAAGCAGCGGCTTGGCGGGCCGCGGCAGTTCTATACCCAGAATCGGCAAACGCCAGAGTATTGGCAATAGGCAGCAATCCACCAGACTTTGTTCCTCACTGAGGAAAAACGGCTTGTCGGCAAACAGCGGCGACACGCCCGTCAGGCTTTCGCGCAATTCCTTGCGCGCCACGGCACGGGCCGCTTCCTTGGTGCGCGAATCCAGAATCAGATCCACCAGACCACACCAGTCACGCTGAATGCGGTGAATCAGCAGACGACTGTTGGCACGCGCCACCGGGTACACAGGCATCAATGGCGGATGCGGGTAACGCTCATCCAGGTATTCCATCACCACGGTCGACTCCCACAACGCCAGGTCACGATCGACCAGCGTGGGCAGACTGCCGTAAGGGTTCACTTCAATCAGTTTAGGCGGCTGACGACCAGCCTCCACAAAAATGATTTCGGCGCTGACACCCTTCTCTGCAAGCACGATGCGCACTCGGTGGGAATAGTGGTCGGCGGGGTCGGAGTAACAGGCCAACCGATTGGTCACGCCCATGGCGATCCTCCTCGCTTGTTGAAATAGTCGGAGCCGGAAAAACGCGCGCGCCCAGAGGGCGCCTCCCGCAACGGCTGGCGAACCAGGCGTTGCGTTTTCAGAGGCGCCCTTGGGCGCGCGCGATTAACAGCAATTGCTTGAAGCGTATCAGTGCACGTCTTTCCAGTATTCACGCTTGAGCAGGTAGGCGAACACAAAGAAGAACGCCAGGTACAGCAAGACGTAAGTACCGATGCGCTGATGTTGCAGCTTAACCGGGTTAGCCGAGTAAGCCAGGAAGGTTACCAGATTCTTGACCTTCTCATCGAACTGCTCTTCGTTGAGGGTTCCGGTTTTCGGCACGATGGTCAACTGATCGCACGCTTCATGAGTCAGAGGCGTACCGGTCAGCGGGTCATATTGCTTCTTGCCGTCTTCGACGATCTGTACCTGTTTGCAACCCACGACCTGACGACCTTGCAGGCCGACCAGCACGTTAGGCATGCCGACGTTCGGGAAGACCTTGTTGTTCACGCCCCATGGACGTGCAGGATCTTCGTAGAACGACTTGAGGTAACCGTAGAGCCAGTCAGTGCCGCGAACACGAGCCACCAGCGTCAGGTCCGGCGGCGCTGCGCCGAACCAGGTCTTGGCGTCGGCCGGCTGCATGCCGATGTTCATGTGATCGCCGATCTTGGCGCCGGTGAACACCAATTTCTCCAGCATCAGTTCGTGCGGAACGCCGAGATCATCGGCCACACGCTCGTAACGCTGAAACTTGGCACTGTGGCAACCCATGCAATAGTTGGCGAAAGTACGCGCACCATCCTGCAGGGCAGCCTTGTCGGAAACGTCGATGTCGACCTTTTCCAGTTCCGGACCACCGTGTTCGGCCGCGAAAGACAGCACTGGCAGAGCAGCAAAAATCAGAGCAAAAAATAACTTTTTCATCAGCCAGTCACCCTTTCCGGAACCGGTTTGGTCTTCTCGAGCCTGGTGTAGAACGGCATCAGAATGAAGTAGGCGAAGTACAGGAAGGTGCAGACCTGCGACAGCAGCGTACGGCCTGGCGTCGGGGCCAGAACGCCCAGAATGCCGAGGATCACGAACGAAATGCAGAACACCACCAGCCAGATCTTGCTCATCCAGCCTTTGTAGCGCATCGACTTGACCGGGCTGCGGTCGAGCCACGGCAGGACGAACAGCACCGCAATCGCTGCACCCATGGCGATAACGCCCATGAGCTTGTCAGGGACCGCACGCAAGATTGCGTAGAACGGTGTGAAGTACCAGACCGGTGCAATGTGCTCAGGCGTCTTGAACGGGTTGGCTTGCTCGAAGTTAGGCTTTTCGAGGAAGTAACCGCCCATTTCCGGGAAGAAGAACACGATGAAGCAGAAGATGAACAGGAACACCACGACGCCGACGATATCTTTCACGGTGTAGTACGGGTGGAAGGCGATGCCGTCCAGCGGGATACCGTTTTCGTCTTTGTGCTTCTTGATGTCCACGCCGTCCGGGTTGTTCGAACCGACTTCGTGCAACGCCAGGATGTGCAGCACCACCAGACCGAGAATCACGATCGGCAGCGCAACCACGTGCAGGGCGAAGAAGCGGTTCAGGGTGATCCCGGAAATCAGGTAGTCACCACGGATCCACTGGGTCAGGTCGTTGCCGATGACCGGGATCGCACCGAACAGCGAGATGATCACCTGGGCACCCCAGTAGGACATCTGGCCCCACGGCAGCAGGTAACCCATGAAGGCTTCAGCCATCAGCGCCAGGTAGATCAGCATGCCGAAGACCCACACCAGCTCGCGCGGTTTCTGGTACGAACCGTAGAGCAGGCCACGGAACATGTGCAGATAGACCACGATGAAGAACGCCGAAGCGCCGGTGGAGTGCAGCAGGCGCAAGATCGAACCGTACTCGACGTCGCGCATGATGTATTCGACGGAAGCGAACGCTTCTTCCGCCGACGGGGTGTAGCTCATGGTCAGCCAGACACCGGTGACGATCTGGTTGACCAGAACGAGCAGCGCCAGCGAGCCGAAGAAGTAGAAGAAGTTGAAGTTTTTTGGAGCGTAATACTTGCTGAGATGGTCTTCCCACATCTTGGTGGCGGGGAAGCGTGCATCAACCCAATCCATGAACTTGCTCATCACGCTTTCTCCGTATCGACGCCAATGACAATCAGGTCATCGGTCTCATAGGAATGCGGGGGTACTGGCAGGTTCAAAGGCGCAGGTTGCGACTTGTAGACGCGGCCAGCCAGATCGTAGTGGGAACCGTGGCAAGGGCAGAAATAGCCGCCTACCCAGTCTTTGCCCAGATCCGCGGGTGCCACTTCGGGACGGAAAGTCGGTGAGCAACCCAGGTGAGTGCAGATCCCGATCAACAGGAGGATTTCCGGCTTGATCGAACGCACTTCAGGGTCGACATAAGTGGGTTGCGTGGAGTTTTTGGAGGTCGGATCGGAGAGCTGGCCCTCGATCTTCTTGAGATTCCCCAGGATTTCCTCGGTACGGCGGACAATGAACACCGGCTGGCCGCGCCATTCAGCAATCATCTGCTGCCCTGGCTCGATTTTGCTGACATTCACTTTCACCGGTGCTCCGGCAGCCTTCGCCTTGGCACTGGGAAACCATGACCCCACGAACGGGACCGCAGCCCCCACCGCTCCTGCAGCACCCACCACGGATGTGGCTGCTACCAAGAAGCGACGCCGGCCTGCATTCACGCCGTCATTGCTCATTCAGTCCTCTCCCATCAGCTTTGTGGCCTGTTAAATCAGGCGTCTACTAAATTGAAACTATGTACTTATAAAAATTTTGCCGAATGGTAATGAAAACCCCCAATTCTGACAAGGTAATTACCCGGAGGGCTGGCCCTCAAGCCTTGTAGTATAGGGGGTCTACGAATGTGGCAAGTTGTCACAGCGCAATTATTCAAGAAATCGCACGCATAAAAAAACGCCCGGTTCCGTGAGGAATCGGGCGTTCTTTTTGAACGTGGAAGCGAAATTAACGCTTCGAGTACTGCGGACGCTTACGCGCTTTACGCAGACCAACTTTCTTACGTTCAACTTCACGGGCGTCGCGAGTAACGAAGCCAGCTTTGCGCAGAGCGCTACGCAGGGTTTCGTCGTAGTCCATCAGAGCGCGAGTGATGCCGTGGCGGATTGCGCCAGCTTGACCACTTACACCACCACCGATGACGGTGACGTAGATGTCGAACTTCTCGACAGTCTCAGTCAGTTCCAGCGGCTGACGAACTACCATGCGGGCAGTTTCGCGACCGAAGAACGTGTCCAGGGAGCGGTTGTTGATGGAGATGTTACCAGTACCCGGACGCAGGAAAACGCGTGCGGTTGCGGTCTTGCGACGGCCAGTGCCGTAATTTTGAGTCGCCGACATAATGAACTATTCCGTTAAATCTTCAGTTCTTGGGGCTGCTGAGCAGTATGAGGGTGTGCAGCGCCCGCATAGACTTTCAGCTTACGGTACATGTCGCGACCCAGTGGGTTTTTAGGCAGCATGCCTTTAACCGCGGTCTCGATCACGCGCTCAGGGGCCTTGGCGATCAGCTTTTCAAAGTTGATCGACTTGATGCCGCCCGGGAAACCGGAGTGGGAGTAGTACATTTTGTCAGTGGTTTTAGCACCGGTAACACGGATCTGCTCAGCGTTGATTACGACGATGTAGTCGCCGGTGTCAACGTGAGGAGTGTACTCAGGCTTGTGCTTGCCACGCAGACGGCTCGCGATTTCGGTGGCCAGACGACCCAGGGTCTGACCAGCAGCGTCGACGACAAACCAGTCGCGCTTTACTGTTTCCGGTTTAGCAGTAAAAGTTTTCATTCTTTATAGCCTCAGGGGCCGCCTGTAAATAAGACGGCGGATCTTACTGAATAGTGCGTACTTTGACAAGTCAAAGGCAGCCGGATACAGACGCTTTCGGGGGCTCGGGTCGGCGCGTCCGTTCAACGGCAAGATTCTTCGGCGGCGGCGCATCACTTCCACTGCAGAAAGAGGTCGGCAATTATGCAGATTGCGAAAAAAATTTCAACCTGCTTTTATGCTTGTTTTGCCCAAGGAGCACCCGATGGACTATCGCCAGCTAGGCCGTACCGACCTGAACGTGAGTGCAATCTGCCTCGGCACCATGACCTGGGGCGAGCAAAACACTGAAGCTGAAGCCTTCGCCCAGATCGAGCGGGCAAAAGAGGCCGGGATCAATTTCCTCGACACCGCCGAGATGTACCCGGTGCCGCCGAAAGCCGAAACCTACGCCACCACCGAGCGCTACATCGGCAATTACTTCAAGAGCCGTGGCGACCGCGCCGACTGGATCCTCGCCAGCAAGATCGCCGGCCCCGGCAACACCATCGACTACATCCGCGACAAGAACCTGCGCCACAACCGCCAGCACATCACCGAAGCCGTGGACGCCAGCCTCAAGCGCCTACAGACCGACTACATCGATCTGTATCAATTGCACTGGCCGGAGCGCAGCACCAACTTTTTCGGACAGCTGGGCTACAAGCACCAGACCGAAGCCAACCTGACGCCGCTCGAAGACACCCTTGAAGCGCTCGATGAGCAAGTGAAGGCCGGCAAGATCCGTCACATCGGCCTGTCCAACGAGACCCCGTGGGGCACCATGCGTTTTCTCGCCCTGGCCGAAGCCCGTGGCTGGCCGCGCGCCGTGTCAATCCAGAACCCGTACAACCTGCTCAACCGCAGCTTCGAGATCGGCCTGGCGGAAATCGCCATCCGTGAACAATGCGGTCTGCTCGCCTATTCGCCGCTCGCGTTCGGTTTCCTGTCGGGCAAGTACGAAGGTGGGGCGCGTCCGCCAAAAGGCCGCCTGAGCCTCTACAGCCGCTTCAGCCGCTATTTCAACCCGCAATCGGAAGCGGCGTGCAGCCGTTACGTGGCGCTGGCTCGTGAACACGGTCTGGATCCGGCGCAAATGGCTCTGGCCTTTGTGAACCAGCAACCGTTCGTCACCAGCAACATCATCGGGGCAACGACGCTGGAGCAACTGGACAGCAACATCGCCAGCTACGAGCTGAAACTGTCGAGGGAAGTGCTGGAAGGGATCGAAGCGATTCACAAGGATCATCCGAACCCGGCGCCTTGATTAATCTTTAGATGATGATCGTTCCCACGCTCTGCGTGGGAACGCATACCGTGACGCTCCGCGTCACTCCCAAAGCGGACGCAGAGCGTCCATGGCGGCATTCCCACGCAGAGCGTGGGAACGATCACACGCTCGGATCAAAGCGACCGCGCAATGATCTCCTTCATGATTTCATTGGTGCCGGCATAGATCCGCTGCACCCGCGCATCCGCCCAGGCCCGGGCCACCGGGTATTCCCACATGAAACCGTAGCCGCCATGCAGCTGCACGCACTCGTCGAGCACCTTGCATTGCAGGTCGGTGCCCCAGTACTTTGCCATCGCCGCCGTCGGCACATCGAGCTTGCCTTGCAGATGCAACTCCAGGCAGCGGTCGACGAACACCCGGCCGATCTGAATCTCGGTGGCCATTTCCGCCAGCTTGAAGCGGGTATTCTGGAAGTCGGCAATCGACTTGCCGAACGCCTTGCGCTCGCGGGTGTAATCCAGCGTCCACTGAAGCGCCGCCTCGGCTGAAGCCAGGCCGCCAATCGCCACAGTCAAACGTTCCTGCGGCAGCTCCTGCATCAGATAGGCAAATCCCGCCCCGGCCTGACCCAGCAGGTTTTCCTTCGGCACGCGCACGTCCTGGAAGAACAATTCCGACGTGTCCTGAGCCTTCATTCCGACCTTCTCCAGGCGCTTGCCCTTGTCGAAGCCCGGCGTGTTCGCCTCCACCAAAAACAGGCTGGTGCCCTTGGCGCCGGCTTTGGGATCGGTCTTGGCGACGACGATCACCAGATCCGCCAGGAAGCCATTGGTGATAAAGGTTTTCGAACCGTTGATCACATATTCGTCGCCATCCAGCACCGCCGTGGTCTTGACCCCTTGCAGGTCGGAACCGGCGCCCGGCTCGGTCATGGCGATCGCGGTCACCATCTCGCCGGACACCAGCTTCGGTAGGTATTTCTGCTTCAGCGCCTCACTGCCGTAATGCAGGATGTACGGCGCGACGATGTCCGAATGCAGTGAAAAACCGATACCGGTCAGACCCAGCCGCCCTACTTCCTCGATGACCACCGCACTGTAAAGAAAGTCCGCCCCCAACCCACCGTATTCCTCCGGCAGGTGCGAGCAGAGCATCCCCGCCTCCCCCGCCTTGTTCCACAGTTTGCGGTCGATGTAGCCTTGTTTTTCCCATTGCCCATGGAACGGCACGGCCTCTTTTTCGAGGAATGTTCGTACGCTGTCGCGGAACAATTCGTGCTCGGAGCTGAACAAGGTTCTGGGAATCATGCGGCACCTTTTCTTTATTGTTGGAGGGATCAGACCTTCAGAGACTAAGCCTCGCTTCCGATACAGGACACTGGACACATCCGACAAAAAATAAGACGATCCAGCCGTCTGGTGACCACTTTCCCTTATAAAAACAAAAGTTGAATTATGTCCAAGCAAGTCTCCACGCCCTTGCGGCGCGTCAGCATCCTGGCGATCGACCGGGTTTTCGCTTCAACCCTCATGCAAGCCAAGGATTTCTTCCATCTGGCCAGCCTACGTTACGGCAAACAACTGGGCCACGGCCTGACTCCGGCATTCGAAACACGCCTGGTCAGCCCTGACGGCAAACCGGTGAACAGCTTCAGTGACGTGGTCATGCCGGTGGACGGCGGCCTGGAAAATGCCGATGTCATTATCCTCCCGGCGTTCTGGGACGATTTCGATACGCTGTGCCAACGTTATCCACAGATCCTGCCGTGGCTGCGCGAACAGCATGCCCGGGGCGCCGTGCTCTGCGGCGAGGCCACCGGAGTGTTCTGGCTGGCCGAGGCCGGGTTGCTCAACGGCAAGGAAGCGACCACCTACTGGCGCTTCTTCAACGCCTTCGCCGAGCGCTTCCCGCAGGTCTATCTCAATCAGGACAAGCACCTGACCGACGCCGACAACCTGTATTGCGCCGGCGGCACCACCTCCGCCTGCGATCTCTACATCTACCTGATCGAGCGCTTCTGCGGTGCCAATGTGGCCCAGGCGGTAGCCCGCGACATTCTCTATGAAGTGCAGCGCAGCTACGCACCGGGCCGCATCGGTTTCGGTGGCCAGAAGCTGCACCAGGACGTGATCATCCTGCAGATCCAGCACTGGCTCGAAGAGCATTTCGCCGACAAGTTCCGCTTCGAAGACGTGGCCCGCGAGCACGGCATGAGCATCCGCAACTTCATGCGCCGCTTCCAGACCGCCACCGGCGACAAACCGCTGCACTATCTGCAACGGCTGCGCATCGAGACCGCCAAGGGCTTGCTCTCCGGTAGTCGCAAGAGCATCAAGACCATCAGCTACGAAGTCGGCTACGACGATGCGAGCTTCTTCGCACGCCTGTTCCGCCAGCACACTGAACTGTCGCCGAACCAGTACCGGCAGCAGTTCCAGCAAGCTGCCTGACGATTCGACCAGACACAAAAAAGGGCCTGCATCTGCAGGCCCTTTTTGTTTGCCGAATCCGCTTAAGGCTTGTGTGCCCGGGACAGGAATTCGTGGGATTGCATCTCCAGCAGACGGCTGAGGGTACGCTGGAACTCGAACGTCAGACGCCCGCCGGTATACAGGTCTTTCAACTCGACTTCGGCAGAAATGATCAGTTTGACGTTACGGTCGTAGAACTCGTCGACCATGTTGATGAAGCGGCGGGCGATGTCGTCGGTGGTGACGCTCATCTGCTCCACGCCACTGAGCAGCACGGCATGGAAGATCTTGCCGAGCTCGATGTAGTCATTCTGGCTGCGCGGGCCGTCGCACAGTTCGCGGAAGTCGAACCAGGCCACGTCGTCGCAAGTGCGCAGGGCACGGATTTCGCGGTTCTCGATGATCAACACATCGTTCTCCACCGCCGCCGTGCATTCAGGCGTCAGCGCGCGGAAGCTCTTGCGCAGGCTTTCGTGAGCAGCTTCGTCGAGCGGGAAATGAAACAGCTCCGCTTGTTCGAGGTGGCGCAAACGGTAGTCGACGCCGCTGTCGACGTTGACGATCTCGGTGTTCTGCTTGATCAGTGCGATGGCCGGCAGGAAGCGCGCGCGTTGCAGGCCGTCCTTGTACAGGCCGTCCGGCACGATGTTCGACGTGGCGACTAGGGTCACGCCGTTCTTGAACAGCTCTTCCATCAGCGTACCGAGGATCATGGCGTCGGTGATGTCGGAGACGAAGAACTCATCGAAGCAGATAACCCGCGATTCCGTCGCGAAGCGCTTGGCGATGATGGTCAGCGGGTTTTTCTCGCCGCCGAGGGTTTTCATCTCTTCGTGCACGCGCTTCATGAAGCGGTGGAAGTGAGTGCGGGTCTTTTCCTTGAATGGCAGTGCTTCGAAGAAGGTGTCCACCAGGTAAGTCTTGCCGCGACCCACGCCGCCCCAGAAGTACAGGCCCTTGACCGGCGTCTGATCCTTCTTGCCAAACAGCTTGCCCAGCAAACCCGGCTTGTTCTGCTCGGCCGCGATCAGATCGTCGTACAGGCGTTGCAGATGACGCACGGCAGTTTCCTGCGCCGCATCATGGAAGAAGTCCGGGCGTTTCAGATCAGCTTGATATCGTTCTAGGGGCGTCATAATTCGTTAGCAAGGCAACAAAAACGGGCCGTCACTGTAGCGATGGCCCGTGGGAATGGCAATCGGCCCTTGGTCGGGCCGGCCCGTTGATTATTCCTGAACCGGTGTCAGAGCGATCCGCAACGCCTCGACAGCTGCATCCCGCGCAGCCACGTCGGCGAACGCCGGGCTGTCGCCGACACACTCGCCTTCCAGCCAGACGCTGAAGCTCAGGTCTTCGCTGCGTACATCCAGCGCCTGACCCGATTGCAGCTGCTTGGTCACCTGACCGGCGGTTTTACCGTCGGCGAAGTTGCGCGACAGAAGCAGTTGCTCGCCGTCAGCCGCCAGCAGACGGAAACGGAAGCTGCCATCGTCTTCACGGAAGCTGACGAAACGTGCGGCTTTCGCGGCTTTCTTCTTGGTGGTCGCGGCCACCTGAACCTGATTGACGAAAGAACGCAGGCCGACCGCTTCGCGCAGTTCGTTGAGGAACGGCGTCGCCACCGCACGGGCCTTCTTGGCGCCGTGTTGCAGGATGTCTTCCAGATCTGCCGGGCGTTCGATCAACTGGTGATAACGCTCGCGGGACTCGCCCAGTTCGTTATCCAGCAATTGGAACAGACGGTTCTTCGCCTCGCCCCAACCCAGACCACCCAGCAGTTCGCTGCGGAATTCGTCGGCCTGCGCCGGTGTGGAGAAAGCCTGGAACAGAGTGAACAGGTGCGAGTTGTCCGGATCTTTCGCTTCGCCCGGCGCGCGGGAGTCGGTAACGATGCGCGAAATCGCGTCCTTCATTTCCTTGGCGCTGGAGAACAGCGGGATGGTGTTGTCGTAGCTCTTGGACATCTTGCGACCGTCCAGGCCCGGCAACGTGGCCACGCTTTCCTCGATCAGCGCTTCGGGCATGGTGAAGAACTCCTTGCCCTGGCCGAACAGGTGGTTGAAGCGCTGGCCGATATCACGGGCCATTTCCACGTGCTGGATCTGGTCGCGACCGACCGGCACCTTGTGCGCGTTGAACATCAGAATGTCCGCCGCCATCAGCACCGGATAGCTGTACAAGCCCATGGTGATGCCGGCATCCGGGTCTTCGCCGGTCTCGACGTTCTTGTCCACCGAAGCCTTGTAGGCGTGGGCGCGGTTGAGCAGGCCCTTGGCGGCGACGCAGGTCAGCAACCAGGTCAGCTCGGGGATTTCCGGAATGTCGGACTGACGGTAGAAGGTCACGCGATCCACATCCAGGCCACCGGCCAGCCAGGTCGCGGCGATTTCCAGACGCGAGCGCTGGATGCGCAGCGGGTCATCGCACTTGATCAGGGCGTGATAGTCGGCCAGGAAGTAGAACGAGTCGGCATTGCTGTCGCGGCTGGCGAGAATCGCCGGGCGGATGGCGCCGGCGTAGTTGCCCAGGTGCGGGGTGCCGGTGGTGGTGATGCCGGTGAGGATGCGGGTACGGTTCGTCATGGGTAATCGCTTGTCAGACTGCAATCAATTCGAGAGACGCGGCAGGATCAGATCCTTGAGATCGGTCAGCTTGCCATGAAAAAAGTGTCCGCATTCTGCCACTTTCAGCAGCTCATGGGGGCGCTGGAGTTTGTCAGACCAGTCGTAGACCAGCTGCGGATCGATCACTTCGTCGGTTTCCGGCTGGATCACGGTCAGCTCGCCCTGCTGCGGCAGTTGATCCTGATCACCCAGACGCATCACCGCCGGCGCAACCATGAACAGGTGCTTGAGCGTGATGCCTTGGGCTTCGAGTCGACCGCCGAGACTTGCTGCAACAAATCCGCCGAAGGAGAAACCGAACAGGGTCAGCGGCAGATCCGGGTGTTTTTCCAGCAGCCATGCGGCAGCGGCCTGGGCGTCGTCGACTTCACCGGTGCCCATGTCATGGGAACCCTCGCTGGCACCGACGCCGCGATAGTTGAAGCGCAAGGTGATCAGGCCCGCGTCACGCGCGGTGCGCTGCAGGGTCGAGACGACCTTGTTGAGCATGGTGCCGCCCTGCACCGGGTTCGGGTGGCAGATCAGCGCGATGCCGCGTGGCTGCTCATTGTCCAGATACAAAGACTCAAGTTGACCCACCGGGCCATCAATCACTACAGGGGTTTCACGCATCAGCAAGGAAGGAACTCCGTGACCTCGAATCGGGTCGACTCGTCTAGCAAATTGTCTGTGCCAGTCTATTGCGAGTGAATCGCGGTATACAGCGCAGGTTCGAGCCGTTAACGTAAAGCAAAGCCGTTTATAGAGGAAGGACTCGTGGAACACTCGCTCTTAGTTTGGTTGTTACCGACTCTTGCCCTGGTTGTGGGTGTCGCCATTGGTTTCCTGATCGCTCGCGTTGCGCCGAACGCCGCGCCCAGCCGCACGCAGCGTCAACTGGATGATATTCAGGAACGTTTCGACAGTTATCAGAACGAAGTGGTGACCCACTTCAACAGCACCGCCAATCTGGTCAAGAAACTGACCCAGAGTTATCAGGAAGTGCAGGACCACCTCGCCGAGGGCGCCAACCGCCTGGCCCTGGACGAGCAGACCCGTCAACGCTTGCTCGCCTCGCTGCACGCCGACGCGGCACAGGCTCCACGGGAACGCCTGACGCCACCACGGGATCAGGAACCGCCGCGTGACTACGCGCCGAAGACCCCGAACTCGCCGGGCATGCTCGACGAGCATTACGGCCTGAAGAAGTAATCAGCCTTCGCGCCAACAAAAAGCCCCCAGACAATCACTTGTCCGGGGGCTTTTTTGTACCTGACGGTTACGGGTACTGCTGAACCGTACCCGGCTGTTGCTGGCCACCGTACTGCTGGCCAGGGATGGCCTTGAGGTTAACCTCGACGCGGCGGTTCTGCGCGCGGCCATTGACGTCGCCATTGCTGGCAATCGGATTATCCGGACCGGCACCGCGAGCACTCAGGTTGGCACCGCTGACGCCTTGCGAAGTCAGGTAGGTCGCCACGCTCTGCGCACGACGCTGGGACAGGTCCATGTTGTGCTGACGGCTGCCGGTGCTGTCGGTGTAACCGACGATTTCGATCTGGTTCTGGTTGAACTCTTTGAGCGAGTTGGCCAGGTTGTTCAGCGGCTGATAGAAGCTGGAAGCGATGTTCGCCGAATCGGTGGCGAAGGTGATGTTGCCCGGCATGATCAGCTTGATCTGATCGCCCTGACGCTGCACTTCAACCCCGGTGTTGGCCATGCTGGCGCGCAGTTTTTTCTCCTGCTGGTCGGCGTAGTAGCCGTAACCGGCGGCCGAGGCACCGACGACGGCTGCGCCGATCAGCGCACCCTTGCCGCGGTTGTTGTGGTCGATGGCGGCACCGGCCAGCGCGCCGGCCAGCGCACCGAGCCCACCGTACTTGGCGGTTTTGCTCATGCCCTGGGAGCCACCGTCGGCCTGACCCTGATTGTCATACGGGTTGGGCGAGGCGCAGCCGGACAAGACGGCCACGGCAGTAGCGACAATAATCAAACGACGCGTGGTGAACATGGAGTGCTCCTACATTTTGCATTCTGTGGTGCAGCGGCCATTGGCAACTGGCCCGTGCGGGCGTTGGATCATGACAATGCACAAAAATTCCGCTGGGCACCCGTGACAAAATGTTTAGGCACGCACAAACGGGTTCTCGCGCATTTCATCCCCCAGACGCGTATCCGGACCATGCCCGGCCACAACAGTCGCGTCTTCATCCAGGGTGTACAGCCGCTGCTTGATCGATCGCACGATGGTCGCCTGATCGCCGCCCCACAAATCCGTGCGCCCTACTCCGCGACGAAACAGCGTGTCGCCGGCAATCAACAGCTTAGCCTCGGAAAACCAGAAGCTCATGGAACCTGGCGTATGCCCCGGTGTGTGCAAGGCCACGCCGCAGCCGCAGGCCAGCTCTTCATCGTCGCTCAACCAGCGATCCGGTGACGGCACCGGCGTATATGGCACGCCGAACATCTGGCATTGCATCTCGAGGTTGTCCCACAGGAACTGATCTTCTTTATGCAAGTGCAGGGTGGCGCCGGTCTTCTCTTTCATCTGACCAGAGGCGAGGAAGTGATCGAGGTGCGCGTGGGTGTGGATGATGCTGACAACCTTCAGGCCCAGGGCGTCGAGCCTGGCCATGATGAGATCAGGATTGCCGCCCGGGTCGACGACGATGGCTTTTTTGGTGATCGAATCGCCGATGATCGTGCAATTGCACTGCAAGGGGCCGACGGGGAAGGTTTCTCGAATGAACGGGCTTGGCAAGGTCATGAGTTTCCTGGACGAACGGCTGGGGTTTTGCCTAAGGATTCTACTTCACTCGCCGACACAGATCGCCAGGTCAGAGAATTGACGCCACTAATCAGAAAATAGTGGCTCAATGATGTCAAATGTACAATTTCTCATGCAAAATCATATTTTTGTAGCGGTCGCGTTCAGGAAGGACCGCAGATATCAACCAGGAACGTCCCATGCCAAGCCCTCTCCGCTATTCGTTTACCACTTTTACAAGTATGACCGGTAACAAGTCTGTCGACGCCTTGCTGGCGGATGATCATTGGACCGGCCGCTGGGACGAGAGAGGAATGCCGGTCAAACTCACCTACAGTTTCATCGACACCGGTTCGTTTTTCGCCCGTGACTACAGTCCGTCGAATGAGTATTTGAACGGTTTCACGCTGTCCAACACACAACAATCGGCTGTCATCAGCGCGTTGAGTGGCTGGAGCGCTGTCGCCAACGTGCAATTCTCCCTGGTGCCTGAATCGGCTGCCAATGTCGGAGATCTGCGCTTCGGTGGTTACATGGGCATGGATAGCAAATACGCCGCATGGGCGTACTTCCCCGACGAAACACCTGCTGGTGGCGATGTCTGGATCGGCCCATCCACCGACGATCCAAACCCGGTAAAAGGCTCGTTCGACTACCTGACGTTCGTGCATGAAATCGGCCACGCGCTGGGCCTCAAGCACCCATTCGACACCACGCCGGACAACAAGCTGCTGCTGGATCCGTCACTGGACGACGTACGCTTCACCGTCATGAGTTACAACGACTCTTACTCCTATCAACCCACGACTCCGATGCTGCTGGATATTCTCGCCATCCAGAGTCTGTATGGCGCCAATACTCAGTGGCAGGCAGGCAATAACGTCTACTCCTGGGCGCCGACAAAGTCCGTATTCGAAACTATCTGGGATGGTGGCGGCTCCGACACGATCGATGCCAGTAATCAGCTTTCAGGCGTCAGCATCAACCTCAATCCAGGCCAGTTCAGCACTATCGGCAAAGCATTCCTGGCTCCAGATGGCAGCTTGTTCAATTCAGGCCTGGCCATCGCTTACGGCACCAATATCGAAAACGCCTTCGGCTCGAATTTCAATGACACCTTGATCGGTAACGCTCTGGATAATTCGCTGGTGGGTCTGGAAGGTGCAGATACCATGGATGGTGGCGCCGGTAACGATACGTACTTTGTCGACAACGTTGGCGACGTGGTCATCGAACGCGGCACATCGCCTACGGAAATCGATAGCGTCATGAGCACAATCGATTACACCCTGGGCGCCAACGTCGAGAACCTGACCTTGCTTGGCACCGATAACTTGAACGGTACCGGTAACTCGCTCAACAACCGTATCAACGGTAATGCCGGCAACAACATCCTTGATGGCGGCATCGGTGCCGACTTCATGGCTGGCGGCACAGGCAATGACACCTACATTGTCGACAACGTAAACGACATCGTCAGTGAAACCAGCACCCTGATCGGCGAGATCGACACGGTTAACTCGTCGGTCAACTACGCACTGGGTGCCAATCTCGAAAACCTCACTCTGACCGGTACCCGAGACACTTATGCCATCGGTAATGCGCTGAACAACGTACTCATCGGTAACGACGGAAACAACACTCTTAATGGTGGCGCCGGCAGCGACACTATGAGCGGCGGCAAAGGGAACGACACCTACGCCGTCGACAGCGTCGGCGATATTATCATTGAGGCTGCAAACGAGGGTTACGACACGGTAGTGAGTTATATCGACTACACCCTCGGCGCCAACATCGAAGAAGGCCAGTTGATCGGCAACGCCATCAGCCTGACCGGCAATGAACTGGACAACGTGTTGATCGGCAATGCCCTGGCCAACAACCTGTTCGGCGGCGCTGGCAATGATGTGATCAACGGTGGCGCAGGAGGCGATCGCATGGTCGGCGGCCTGGGTGACGACACCTACATCGTCGACAATACCGGCGACATCATCGTTGAAGCCGCGAACGAGGGCCGTGACACAGTACAGGCCAGCGTCAACTACACCTTGAGCGCCAATATCGAAGAAGGCCAGTTGATCGGCAACGCCGCCAGCCTGACCGGCAACGATCTGGACAACATGCTCATCGGCAACGCCCAGGACAACACCCTGAACGGAATGGCAGGCGCCGACACCATGGACGGCGGCGCGGGGAACGACAGCTACTTCGTCGACAATGTCGGCGATGTCGTCATCGAGCGCGATGCCTCGCCAACCCAGATCGACGCCGTCAACTCGGTGATCGATTACACCCTGGGCGCCAATGTCGAGTGGCTCAACCTGCTGGGCAGCGACAACCTCAACGGCACCGGCAACGCATTGAACAACCGCATCACCGGCAACAGCGGAAACAACATCCTCGACGGCGGCCTGGGTGCCGACTTCATGGCTGGCGGTACCGGCAATGACACCTACATCGTCGACAACGTCAATGACGTCATCAGTGAAACCAGTATCCTGGCGAACGAAATTGACACGGTCAAATCATCGATCAGCTGGAAACTGGGTGCCAACCTGGAAAACCTGACGCTGACCGGCACCGCAAATACCTATGCAGTCGGTAACGAATTGAACAACGTTCTGATCGGCAACGACGGCAACAATGAAATCAACGGGGGTGCCGGCGTCGACACGATGAGTGGCGGCAAGGGTAACGACACGTACGCCGTCGACAACGCGGGCGATATCGTCATCGAAGCGGCGAACGAAGGTTACGATACGGTGCTCAGCTTCGTTAACTACACCTTGAGTGCCAACATCGAAGAAGGCCAGTTGATCGGCAACGCCATCAGCCTGGCCGGCAATGAACTGGACAACGTGTTGATCGGCAATGCCCTGGCCAACAACCTGTTCGGCGGCGCTGGCAATGATGTGATCAACGGTGGTGCAGGAGGCGACCGCATGGTCGGCGGCCTGGGTGACGACACCTACATCGTCGACAATACCGGCGACATCATCGTTGAAGCCGCGAACGAGGGCCGTGACACAGTACAGGCCAGCGTCAACTACACCTTGAGCGCCAATATCGAAGAAGGCCAGTTGATCGGCAACGCAGCCAGTCTGACCGGCAACAGTCTGGACAACGTGCTCATCGGTAACGCCCAGGACAACACCCTGAACGGAATGGCAGGCGCCGACACCATGGACGGCGGCGCGGGCAACGACAGCTACTTCGTCGACAATGTCGGCGATGTCGTCATCGAGCGCGATGCCTCGCCAACCCAGATCGA
>NZ_JAIHBA010000025.1:42249-127291 GCF_019718735.1 Pseudomonas sp. RIT778
AGGACAACACCCTGAACGGAATGGCAGGCGCCGACACCATGGACGGCGGCGCGGGCAACGACAGCTACTTCGTCGACAATGTCGGCGATGTCGTCATCGAGCGCGATGCCTCGCCAACCCAGATCGACGCCGTCAACTCGGTGATCGATTACACCCTGGGCGCCAATGTCGAGTGGCTCAACCTGCTGGGCAGCGACAACCTCAACGGCACCGGCAACGCATTGAACAACCGCATCACCGGCAACAGCGGAAACAACATCCTCGACGGCGGCCTGGGTGCCGACTTCATGGCTGGCGGTACCGGCAATGACACCTACATCGTCGACAACGTCAATGACGTCATCAGTGAAACCAGTACCCTGGCGAACGAGATCGATACCGTTCTGTCCTCGATCAACTGGCGACTGGGCGCCAACCTGGAAAACCTGACACTGACCGGCACCAGCGACACCTATGCAATCGGCAATGCCTTGAACAACGTTCTGATCGGCAACGACGGCAACAATGAAATCAACGGGGGTGCCGGCGTCGACACGATGAGTGGTGGCAAGGGTAACGACACCTACGCCGTCGACAATGCGGGCGATATCGTCATCGAAGCGGCGAACGAAGGTTACGATACGGTGCTCAGCTTCGTTAACTACACCTTGAGCGCCAACATCGAAGAAGGCCAGTTGATCGGCAACGCAGCCAGTCTGACCGGCAACAGTCTGGACAACGTGCTCATCGGTAACGCCCAGGACAACACCCTGAACGGAATGGCAGGCGCCGACACCATGGACGGCGGCGCGGGCAACGACAGCTACTTCGTCGACAATGTCGGCGATGTCGTCATCGAGCGCGATGCCTCGCCAACCCAGATCGATGCCGTCAACTCGGTGATCGATTACACCCTGGGCGCCAATGTCGAGTGGCTCAACCTGCTGGGCAGCGACAACCTCAACGGCACCGGCAACGCATTGAACAACCGCATCACCGGCAACAGCGGAAACAACATCCTCGACGGCGGCCTGGGTGCCGACTTCATGGCTGGCGGTACCGGCAATGACACCTACATCGTCGACAACGTCAATGACGTCATCAGTGAAACCAGTACCCTGGCGAACGAAATTGACACGGTCAAATCATCGATCAGCTGGAAACTGGGTGCCAACCTGGAAAACCTGACGCTGACCGGCACCGCGAATACCTATGCAGTCGGTAACGCCTTGAACAACGTTCTGACTGGCAACGACGGTAACAACGAGCTCAATGGCGGCGCGGGTATCGATACAATGATTGGTGGCAAGGGCGACGACTCTTACGCCCTCGATCAAGCAGCCGAACTGACGTTGATTCAGGAAAATGCAGCTGAAGGAAATGACACCCTGATCCTGCTATATCCTTCGACCGCGCAGACAAATGTCGTCGATCTCGGCATAAGCAATCTGCAGAACGTCGAAAATGTCACCCTCTCGGGGGCTGGGACATTCACCCTGCTCGGTAACAGCTTGAACAACACATTAATCGGTAACGACCAGGCCAACATTCTTGACGGTGGCGCCGGTGCCGACACCCTGACCGGTGGGGGCGGAGCGGATACATTTGTATTCAATGCCGTGAATGAAATGGGCTTGGGCGCAAATCGTGACGTCATTACCGACTTCAATCGTTTGCAGGGTGACAAGATTGACCTGACTCACTTCGATGCCAATTTGCTGAGTGCCGGCTTCAATGGCTTCACTTTCATTGGCGCGGACAACTTCACCGGTGCAGGTCAAGTTCGCTTCGTCGATCATGTCCTGTCAGGTAATGTCAGCGGCAACGCCGGTGCGGATTTTGAAATCCAGCTGGTAGGGGTAAACAGTTTCAGCGCGAATGACCTGGTGGCCTGATGCATTCTGTGCCGGCCAGTAACATAAGCCGAACGTAAAAAACACAACGCCCCGACTTGTTCGGGGCGTTGTGTTTTCTGATGTACATCGAAGGGAAATACAAAAAACTAGCCTATCAAACCCAACTCCTTGGCCCGGGCGACGGCTTGAGTCCGCCGTTCCACCCCGAGCTTGCTGTTGATATGACTGGCATGGGTTTTCACGGTATGCAGAGAGATGAACAGTTGCTCGCTGATTTCCTGATTCGAGCAGCCTTGGGCGATCAGACGCAGAACCGCCAGTTCGCGGCTGCTCAACTGTTCAGTGACCGGAGAATCCTGCGCCGTGCGCAAAACTGGCCGCGGGAAATGCTCCAGCAGTTGCTGACCGACAAGGCCCGGCGCATTCAGCGACAATTGCCCGCGCAACCAATCGGCGTGGTCTTTGACCAGAATGTCGAATGGCTGCAACACCCCGCCATTGGCAGCTTCCAATGCCTGGGCCAGGGATTTGCGGGCCTCGGGTTCGCGACCGTTTACCAACAGCAGCGCCACTTTCTGCGTCAACGCCATCACACTCAATAACTGGCGCCCGGTCTGCTGGCCGTTTTCCAGCAACACGTTCAAGCGCCCTTCGGCGAGCATTGGCTGCCCCTGAATGACATCCAGCAGCGCCTGCTGCAATTCGACATGCAACGGCAGCTGCGGATGAAACTCCGGCGGAGCCGCCGCGCGTTCACCGGTGTAGGTCTGGCCCAGTCGTGCCAGCCAGGCTTCGGCCAGATCGATACGCCCCTGAGCCAGCCACAGCTCACATTTGACCAGGGTGATCATCGCCAGGTAGTAGATCGGCGGGACGTCCCAGATGTGCATCAGGCGTTCGGCTTCGGCCAGTTCGGCGAAGGCCTTGGCGAAATCGTCGCTGCTGCCGTCGAGTCGTGCAATCACACAGTGGCCGATCAACACACTGATGTCACGGCAGGCCCGCGCTTCCGTCAGGCCTGCCTGCAATCGCGCCCTTGCCGCCTGCGGCTGCAATCGCATGGCCAGCAGAAACCCCTCATACAGCGTCAGGCGCGCACGCACGGCGTACAAACGCTGTGCGGACAATCCGCGCAAGCGCTCCAGCCCCTGGCGCACTTCATCGAGCGCACGCAGGATTTCGCCGCGCGCCTGCAGGACCCGCGCACGATCGTAATGCGCCAGTGCCTCGAACAAGGGATTGCCGACCCGCTGCGCCAGCTCAAGCGACTCGCGGTTCAGACCTCGTGCGCGCCACAGATCACCGTCGGCGATCGCCAGGTTGGACAAGGTCGACAGGCACATCAGGCGCTGGCCGTAGCGCTTGGCCGGCAGGCTTTCCAGTGCCTCGCTGCAATACTCGATGGTCTGCTCGCGATGGCCTCGCCCACGGGCGATGATGCCCTTGAGCGCCAGCCATTGGGCCAGCATGGATTTCTGTGCGGTGGCCGATGGTGCCGGCAGAAACCGACTCAGATGACTGGCGAGTTCCTCTGCCGCATCGAGCTGACAGGCCAGGCCCAGCGCCCAGCTGTACAACACGATCAGGCGCGGAGTGCTGATCAGCAGGCTGTCGGGCAAGTCCATCTTCCAGCGCAGCAGCATGCCGACGTTCTGCTCGGCCAGCAGTTGCTCCTCGGAGAGGTTCTGTACCAGGTTTGCCGCCACGTCCAGATGCCCAGCCCGCAAAGCCTGTTCCACCGCTTCATCCAGCAACCCCTGCGCATTGAACCAGCGGCAGGCGCGCAGATGCAGCGTCGCGGCCGGCACCAGTGCCCGGGTGATAGGCCGGCTGCGCAACAGGTCGGAAAACAGGTGATGATAACGATACCAGTGCCCGTGCTCGTCCAGCGGCACCAGGAACACCTGATGCGCCAGCAGGAAACGCAGGATTTCCGCGCTGTCATGGGCTTCGCGCACCGCGTCGCACAGTTCGCTGCAAAAGCGCTCCTGCGGTGCGGTGTCATAAAGAAACGCCTGAACCTCGGCAGGCAGGCAATCGATGACTTCTTCCAGCAGGTATTCGCGGATCAGCCCTTCCCCGCCGTTCAACGCTTGCGGCAGGGCCGATTCGGTACCGGCTTCAGCAATCGCCAGCAGCCAGAAACGCAGCCCGGCCACCCAGCCTTCGCTGCGCTGGATCAGGTTTTCCAGCGCTTCACCACGCAGGGAACTGCTGTGACGATCGAGCAGTGCCAGGGCTTCATCGTGGGTCAGGCGCAGATCCTGTTCGTTCAGTTCCAGCAACTGGCGCGACAGCCGCAGACGGGCCAGATGCCAGTCCGGCCTCTGCCGACTGGTGACCATGACCACCAGGCCATCCGGTAAATGATTGAGGAAAAATTGCAGGCAACGGTCGAGCACCGGCCCCTGGGCAAGATGGTAATCATCCAGTACCAACAGCAGCGGAGCCGTCGGTTGCAGATGCAGCGCCAGTTCATCCAGCAGGCCGTCGAGCCATTCTTCGAAGGCAAAGGGCTGGTGGCGCTGACGCATTTTCAGCAGCCCCAATGCCCGGCTGCCCAATTGCGGAAAGTAATCCTGCAAACCTTCGAGAAGACGTTCGAGAAACCGCCCCGGATCGTTGTCCCGCGGGCTCAGCCCCAGCCACAGGCTTTGCCAGTGTGCCGGCAGACTCTGGCAGAACTCCACCGCCAGCGAACTCTTGCCGAACCCGGCCGGGGCGCTGACCAGCAACAGGCGCCCTCCGAGCCCGGCACTCAAGCGCTCGCACAAACGGGGTCGCAGCACGTAGCCGTCGGGCAGCGGCGGACGGAAAAAACGTCCGTCCAGTGCCGCGACGGCAACGCTTGCAGGGCCCGGAAGTGGGGACAGATCAGTCATGGCCGGCTCTTGTTTGTATGGCTGTTGGCGGCGTAGCAGATGCCCGCAGACTAGCCTTAAACGGAGCGGTTATGAAGGTCGTTGCTACAAATGGCTACAAAAAGGCTACGGAAAAAGCGAAAGGCAAAAAAACGCCCCGAACCTGTCGGGGCGTTTTCACGAGGATGCGGCCTCGGTTTACAGGAGCTTAGCGAACACCATCCTGACGCAGGGCGGCTGGAGTGAAGTCGCTGGTGGTGGCGGTGAAGCCGAAGTCATACGCCTGCTTTTCTTCGTTCTTCATGCCCAGTGCCAGATAACGACCGGACTGCAGGTCGTAGAGGGTTTCCAGGGCGTACCACGGCACTTGCTTGTCGTAGTAGTTCTCCGCATGCGCCTCGGCCACTCGCCACAGTTGGCCACGGCCGTCGTAATGGTCAATGACTGCGGCCTGCCAAGTGTCTTCGTCGATGTAGAAATCACGCTTGGCGTAGATGTGACGCTGACCTTCTTTCAACGTCGCCACGACGTGCCAGACGCGGCGCAACTCGTAACGGGCCAGATCCTGGTTGATATGACCGGCCTTGATGATGTCGGCATACTTCAGCTTCGGATCGTCGAGCTTGTAGCTGTCGGAGGCGATGTACATCTCTTTCTTGCCTTCAAGCTTCCAGTCGTAACGGTCCGGTGCACCGTTGAACATGTCCAGGTTGTCGGAGGTACGCAGGCCGTCCGCCGCAGTACCCGGGCCATCATAGGATACTTGCGGAGCGCGACGTACACGACGCTGACCAGCGTTGTAGACCCACGCCGAACGCGGTTCCTTCACCTGGTCGAGGGTTTCGTGCACCAGCAGCACACCACCGGCCAGTCGCGCCGGCGCGGTCACTTTCTGCTTGAAGTAGAACAGGATGTTGCCCGGGTTCGCCGGATCGTAATCCTTCATCTTGTCGCGGAACACGAACTGGTCCTGGAAATACACCAGACTGTAGGAGCCGTTCGGTTGCGGCGTGGCCTGGGTTACCAGACGGGTCACGCTGCCGCCGCGATAGCGGGTGATGTGGTTCCAGATCACTTCGACGCCGGTTTTCGGAATCGGGAACGGCACTGCGGTCTCGAACTTTTCCAGACCGTTGCCGCCGGATACCAAGGTGGTGGTGGTGGCGTTTTTCTTGATGGAAGCAAACACTTCATCCGGCACAGTCGCGCCGCGATGCGACGGATAAACCGGCATCTTGAAGGTTTCCGGATAACGCTTGAACATCGCGTACTGACCCGGCGCGAGCTTGTCCTTGTACTTGTCTACATCCTTTGCAGTGATGGTAAACAGTGGTTGTTCGCTGGCGTACGGATTAGACAGGAAACCACGGGCGTCGACGCTGCCGGCATTCTTCGGCATCGGTTTCCAGGCCGGGATCGAGCCGTCGGCGTTACCGGCCATTTCGGCGCCCATCGGGGTCAGGCTCTTGCCCAGCTTGTCCGCTTCGGCGGCGGGCACCGCCGCCATGACACCGGTCGCCAGCAGCGACAGGCCCAGAACACCGGCGTGGAACAGACTTTTTGTTATTTTCATAAATTCGTTCGTCCTGAAAATGCAGTGCTTAGAAGTTCACGCCGAAGCTGAGCGCCACGAAGTCGCGGTCATCCACGGTGGTGTACTTGCCGTCGAAGAAGTTGGTGTAGGCCAGGCTCGCGGTGTAGGTGTTCTGGTACTCGGCATCGACGCCCAGGCTCACCGCCTTGCGACCTTCTTCGAAGTTGCCGCCAGGGCCTGGCGAGTAGCCGCTGACGTCGTGGGACCACGCCACGTTCGGCTTGAGGTTCACGCCGGCGAACACGTCGTTGTATTCCCAGATGGCGCGACCGCGATAACCCCACGAAGTCGATGTGGTGAAGCCACCATTGGTGCAGTTGCGGCTACGGTTGTTCTGTGGCGAACCAGGGCCTGCACCGTTGATGGTGCTGGCGTTGAGAATGTTGGCACAGGTATTGGTCGTGCCAGTGGCCGGTAACTCGCCAGGCCCGTAGACCGGGTCACGGCCGTAACGGACGTCGGAGGTGCTTTCCAGACCGCCGACATGAGTCACGCCCACTTCACCCACCAGGGTAAGACGGCTGGCGCCCATGACCTGATCGAAGAAGTGCGTAAGCGTGGTCTGGAACTGGGTGATTTCCTTGCGACGATAGCCATGCAGGTCCTGGCCCGGAACACCTGTCAGCAGCGAAGCATTAGTCAGCGCACCGCCCAGTGGACGCACACCGGCGAACAGGATGTCAGTGGAGTTCAACTGCACCGGCGCGTTCGGCCGGTAGCTGAGTTCGCCACTCCACGCCGTACCGGTAGGCAGGGTGGTGGAAAAGCTCAGGCCATAGAGACGGATGTCTTCAGGGTATTCGACAAAGTACTTCGAGTTGCCCGCCACCAGCAGCGGTGCGAGCGCGGCAAACGGCCCTGGCAGCGCGCGCGCTGTGTTGTAGACCGATTGCGGCGCACCGGTGGCGCTGAAGATCGGCGCGCGGCTGTGATAATTCATGAAGTAAGCGCCGAACTCAGTGTCGAGCGGTTCGAACATGTACTTGAGGGAAGCGCCCCACTGGCCGCTGTCGCGTGCATCGCGATCACCGCCACGCTGGACCAGAACGCCCTCCTCATTGACGTTGACGCCGTTGGCCGCCAATGGCCCCAAAGCGATGGCAGGAATGGTCGAACGCTTGTTCAGCACCCGCAGGTTGCTGTCACAGCCGTCGGCAATGATGTCCGGCTGGGAGAAGAAGGTGCCGCAGTTGTCGACGACGGTCTGGTCCCACTCGAGCTGGTAGAAGGCTTCGGCCGACAGGTTGTCGGTCAGGCTCTGGGACACGTAGAACATGTTGACCGGGATCAGGCCTTCCTTGATCTCGGCGCCCGGACGACGGAACGCGGATACGTCGATCGGGTTGATCGAGTTGATGCCGCCGCCGATGAAGGTACTTTCACCCCAGCTCACCACCTGCTTGCCCAGACGCACGGAGCCAGGCTGATCGGCAATCGCGTAGTTGTGGTAGACGAAGGCGTCGAGGATCTGACCGCCGGCGGACTTGGCGCCTTCCTTGCGGTTGCTGTCGCTGATGTCCTTGAACTCGCGGCTCTCGTCTTTCAGTTCGAAGTCGTACCAGTACTTGCCACGGACGAACACGCCGGTGTCGCCGTATTTCAGTTCAAGGTCATGGATGCCCTTGAAGATCTTCGAGAAGGTTTCGCCGCTCTTGAAGTTGGCATGGCCGTCGTCGGAAGTCTGGGACAGACCGTGACCGCCGTTGTTGACGCCGATGAGGTTCTTGTTCGGGCTCTGGGTGGACCAACTGGCACCGATCGACAGGGAGGAGTCGAACTGGCCTTCGATTTCACCGACGTTGAAACTGACGCCGAATGCGGGCCCGGCGAGCGAAGAAGCAAGACTGACGGCCAGAGGCAGCTTTGCCCGGCGCCAGAACTGGTTTACTGAGGTCATCGACGCTACTCCATGTGCATTATTGTTATGGCAGTGAGTACTTTTAAAAACGCCTGAAGGACCGGGCGCCAGAGGCTTCCCGAAATCGCTTCAATGTTGCATCGCCCCGTTTGTGCGTGTGCCCCGTTCTTAAAAATCCTTGAGCGGACTATAGCCAGCAGGTGGTACTGCTTGATCCCTCTAAAGTGTGATTTGCAGCTGCCAACCACTCTGGAACAGTCCTTTCGCCAGTCCGACACATGTCGGCACGGCAAGGATGGCTGAAAATTCGGATTTCACAAGCCAAGCGCTTGCTTGGTGGGTCTGGCGCGCCGTTTTCGGCGCGCCAGAGGACGCTCAGAGCGTCGAGAGGAAGGTGCTGTTGTTGGCCTGCCATTCGGTGATGTCGAGGCGGATGCGCTTCTTGTCGAGCTTGCCGACACTGGTCTTGGGAATTTCAGTAACAAGCGCGATCTGGCTCGGAATCGCCCACTTGCTCAAGTGCCCCAGTTCAACGAACGGCTTGAGATGTTCCTTGAGCTCGCGCGCCCCGATTGCATGCCCTTCGCGGACCACCAGCAAGGCAAACGGACGCTCGCCCCACTGCGGATCGGCGATGCCCACCACTGCTACTTCACGTACCGCCACGTGACGACTGATCAGGTCTTCGAGGTCCAGCGAAGAGATCCACTCGCCGCCGGTCTTGATCACGTCCTTGATCCGGTCGCGGATGTCGATCACGCCCATGCTGTCCAGCGTGGCGACGTCGCCGGTGTGCAGCCAGCCGCCGGCCCACAACTCGGCGCCCTTCTGCGGCTCGTTGAAGTAACCCTCGGTCAGCCATGGAGCGCGCAGCACCAGTTCGCCCTGGGTTTCACCGTCGGCCGGGAGGAAATTGCCCTCGGTATCGACGATGGCCGCTTCGACCAGTGGCCCCGGCACGCCGGCCTTGATCCGGTAGGTGGTGCGCTCGTCTTCGGTGCCCGCCATCAATTCGTCGTTCAGATGCGCGCACGAAACCAGTGGCCCGGTTTCCGACATGCCATACGCGGCCGTCAGTTGAATGCCCTTGCTCTTGGCCGTTTCATACAGCGTGCGATTGAGCGCACTGCCGCCGATGACGATTTTCCAGCCGCCGAAATCGGTGCCTTGCGCGCCCTTGGCGTTGAGCACCATCTGCAGGATGGTCGGCACGCAATGGGAGAACGTGACCTTCTCCTTGCGCCACAGCTCGACCAGGAACTCCGGGTCGTAACGCCCCGGATAAACCTGCTTGAGCCCAAGCATGGTCGCCACGTACGGCAGACCCCACGCATGCACGTGGAACATCGGGGTGATCGGCATGTACACGTCGTTGGTGCCCAGCAGCCGCACGCTGTCGATGGCGCCCATGATGGTCGACACGCCCATGGTGTGCAGCACCAGTTGCCGATGGGTGAAATACACGCCTTTCGGGTTGCCGGTGGTGCCCGTGGTGTAGAACGTGGTGGCAACCGAGTTTTCGTCGAAATCCTGGAAGTCGTACTGCGGACTCGCGGCCGCCAGCAGTTGCTCGTACTCACCCACCAGGTTCGGCAGGTCGGCGGTTTTTACCGGCAGATCGGTCAGCAGCAGGGTTTTCTCCACCGTGGTCAGGTGCGGCGCGATGGCCTGGTACAGCCCGACGAACTCGCTGTTGACCAGCACGAAGCGGTCCTCGGCGTGATTCATGGTGTAGAGAATCTGTTCCGGCGACAGGCGCACGTTGATGGTGTGAATCACCGCGCCGATCATCGGAATCGCAAACATGCACTCCAGGTAGCGATGGCTGTCCCAGTCCATTACCGCCACGGTGTCACCGGCCTTGACCCCGGCCGCCGTCAGCACGTTGGCCAGTCGCGCGACACGTTCGATCAGCGTCGGGTAGCTGTAGCGCAGCTGGTCACGGTAGATGATCTCGCGGGTTTTCTCGTAACGGGCGCCCGACATCAGCAGCCGTTTGATCAGCAGTGGATACTGGTACGCCCCTTCGGCGGGCGGAATAACGCGAGTCTGCAACATAAGAATCCCTTTTCTGACTGCACGGTGTTGGCTTTGGAGTTTCGTACTCTAGAACCCTTATACGTCAGCCAAATCAGCCAAAGGAATGATTTGCAGAGCCGTACAAATGCTAGCTTTGCGCCAGCATTTGCCGGTATTCGTCACCGATCAGGCCGTTTGCCCTACAGCCGCTTCGGAAGGCGTACGTGGGAAAACCACCGCAGCGAGGAAAGTCAAAGCGCCAAAACCCGCGAGAATCAGGTAAAGCCCCACAAAACCATGGCGCGGTTCGACATAAGAAATCAGCGGAATCGCCGTCGCACTGGCACCGAACGATAAACAGTAACGCAAGGCAAACACCCGCGACTGCCATTGCGGCGCAACGAAGTTGGCGACCATCGAATCGTTCACCGTCACCTGGCCAAACACCACGAACATGAACGCCGCCCCGACGGCGATCACCGCCCACCCATCGACATAAGCCAGGGCGAACAGCAACGGCGCCTGGCACAACGTCAGCGCGATAAACGGCCACTTCAGGCTGACGCGATGCAACACCCGGCCGATGCTCAACTGGGCAATCGCACCAAAGGCATAGGCCAGGCTGACCACCACACCGAGGGTTTGCGGCGAAGCGAACAGGTCATGCAAGCGATCCTGAAACAGTTTCGGATAAGTCATGGTGGTGGCGTTGAACACCACCCCGCCGGTGGCCGTGGCCAGGGCCTGCACGCCAAACACCATGAACATCGAAATGCGCTGGCCGCCGGCGCCCTTGAGCGCGGTGTGCGAGCGCTTGGGAATCGGTTCTTCGCGCACCTGCAAAGCAAAACCGATCCCCAGCACAATCGCCACCGCACCCGGGATCAGGAATGCCGAACGCCAGCCGAACTGCGCCACCAGCAGCCCGGTGATCAGTGCCGAGAACGCCACCCCGAGGTTGCCCCACATGCCGTTGATACCGATCTCGCGCCCGCGATTCTGCGCATAGGCCACCAGCATCGCCGTGCCGACCGGGTGATAGATCGCGGCAAAAATGCCGATCAGGGTCAGGCCGATGACCAGCATCGTCGGGCTGTTACTGAGACCGGTGAAGATCGCCGAGGCACCGATGCCGAAGAAAAACACCAGCATCATCTGCCGCCGGCTCCAGTGGTCCCCCAGCCAGCCGGCCGGTAGCGAACACGCGCCGAACGCGATGAAGCCGCCCAGCGACAGGCCGATCAGCGCGGCATAGTCGAGGGCGAAGGCCTGGGTCATGCCGAGCACGGCGGCGGGGAAAATCAGCATGAACATGTGATCGATCACATGGGCGGCGTTGATGTAGCGAATGACGTTTCTGGACTGGTTCATGACGGCACGCTTTACGTTGTAGTGAGCGCTCATGCTAAGTTGGCCGGAAAGCGCATTCCTGCCAACCAAGTCATCGAATCCGACATGTTGATCAGCCATTTCGAACACGGACCGGTCAGTGCCTATCCCCGGGACTATCTGGACGGCTCGCACCAGCCGCTGCACCTGCACCGCGAGGCGCAATTGCTTTATGCAGTGAGCGGGGTGATGCGGGTGGTGACGGCGCAAGGTGCCTGGGTGCTTCCGCCGAGTCGCGCGGTGTGGATTCCGCCCGAAGTCGCCCACGAGATTTTCATGTCCGGCGATGTGCAGATGCGTTCATTGTTCATCGCCCCCGAACTGGCGCCGGCCAGCCTGCACAACTGTTGTGTGCTGGCGGTCACGCCATTGCTGCGCGAGCTGATCCTGCGTGCGGTGCAGGGCCCGCCGCATGCCGACAATCCGCTGATCCAGCAACTGATGCTGGAAGAACTCGCCAGCCTCGAAAACCTGCCACTGCACATCCCGATGCCCACTGACCGGCGCCTGCAAGGCATTTGCCTGGCACTGTTACGCACGCCGGATCATCCCAACACCCTGGAAGACTGGGCGCAGCAGGTCGGCGCCAGCTCACGCACGTTGGCGCGGCTGTTCCAGCAACAACTGAAGATGAATTTCAATGCCTGGCGCCAGCAACTGCGCCTGATGGAAGCCCTGCCCCGCCTGCTCGCCGGGGACAGCGTGCAGAGCGTGGCGCGGGATCTGGGTTACGGCAGCGCGCGGGCGTTCAGCGCGATGTTTCGCCGCTTGCTCGGGGACAATCCCCGGGAATACCTCAACGCCCTGAATCAGCTTCGCTCGATCAATGCATCTCGGTGAACGCGAGTTTCACGCCGATGGCGATCAGCACCGCGCCCATGGTGCGGTCGAACCAGTGGCCCATGCGGGCGAAACCGGCGCGCACGCGCTGCTGGCTGAACAGCATGGCCACCAGACAGAACCAGGTGGCGGTCGCGACGGCGAGATAAATGCCGTAACCGGCCTGAACTGTCAGCGGGGTGTGCGGGTTGATCACCACGGTGAACAGCGACAGGAAGAACAGCGTGGCTTTCGGGTTCAGGCCATTGGTCACGAAACCCGAGGTGAAGGCGCCACGTGCGGTGCGCTCACCGGCCTCTTTGTGCAGATCATCGGTCACGGTTTTCGCCGGTTGCGCACGCAGGGCCTTGAAGCCGATGTACAGCAGGTACGCGGCGGCCGCCCATTTCAGGGCGTTGAACAGCACAATCGATTGGGAAACGATCAGCCCGATCCCCAGCAGCGAATAACCGACGTGCAGGAAAATCGCCGTGCCCACGCCCAACGCGGTCCAAGTCCCGGCGCGTCGACCATGTGTCACGCTTTCGCGTACCACCACGGCGAAATCAGGACCGGGGCTGGCGACGGCCAACAGGTGGATCAGGGCAACGGTCAAGAATTCGGTCCAGTACATGGGGGCTCCTTTCGGCCAAGCGTAACGAGTTGTTTCATCTGGTAGGCTCGGCAGATTACGCCTTCCCTTCAAAGCACAACAGGTACAGTTGATGACGAACGCCCACCGCGCCGTATTCCTCGATCACCCGTCGCTGGATCTTGGCGATCTCGATCTGAGCCCTTTGCGTGACTGCTTCAGCGATCTGCAACTGTTCGCCCAGACGTTGCCTGCGCAAGTGAGCGAGCGCCTGCAAGGGGCGACCGTGGCGATCAGCAACAAGATCCTGATCGACGCCGCCGCCATGGCCGCCAACCCACAGCTGAAGCTGATCCTGATCACCGCCACCGGCACCAACAACGTCGATCTGGCCGCCGCCCGCGCCCACGGCATCACGGTGTGCAACTGCCAGGGTTACGGCACGCCGTCAGTGGCGCAGCACACGATCATGCTGCTGCTCAATCTCGCCACGCGTCTGGCCGACTATCAAAAAGCCGTTGGTGAAGGCCGCTGGCAGCAGGCGAAACAGTTCTGCCTGCTGGATTACCCGATTGTCGAACTGGAAGGCAAAACCCTTGGTTTGCTCGGTCATGGCGAACTCGGCGGGGCAGTCGCGCGACTGGCCGAAGCCTTTGGCATGCGCGTGTTGCTGGGGCAGATTCCGGGGCGCCCGGCCCGTCCGGATCGTCTGCCGCTGGAGGATCTGTTGCCGCAGATCGACGCCCTCACCCTGCACTGCCCGCTCAACGAACACACCCGGCATTTCATCGGCGCCCGCGAACTCGCCTCGATGAAACCCGGCGCGTTTGTGGTCAACACCGCCCGGGGCGGGCTGATTGACGAACAGGCCCTGGCCGACGCCTTGCGCAGCGGTCATCTGGGCGGCGCGGCCACCGATGTGCTGAGCGTCGAGCCGCCGACCAACGGCAATCCGCTGCTCGCCGCCAACATTCCGCGCCTGATCGTCACCCCGCACAACGCCTGGGGCAGCCGCGAAGCGCGGCAGCGAATCGTTGGCCAACTGGTCGAAAACACCCAGGCGTTCTACAGCGGTAAGGCGCTGCGGGTCGTCAGTTGATAAACTGCGGCACTTTTTTTCACAGGAGCAGTTATGGATCCGCGCAGTGAAGTACTGCTTCGTCAGGCCGAGTTATTCCAGGGGTCGGTGTTGCTGGCCGGTTTGCCTGCCGATGATCTGCTCGGGCGCCTGCCCGATGCGTTTGGCTGGTGCTGGCACGCCGGCGATCAGGCCGCACTCGAAGCGCGTTTCGAAGGGCGCAGCCATTTTGGCGTGAACGTGCCGGAGCGCGAATTCACCAACGCCGTGGTGTTCCTGCCCAAGGCCAAGGACCTGACCGATTACATCCTCAACGCCGTGGCTTCGCGCCTGGCCGGGCGTGAGGTGTATCTGGTCGGGGAAAAACGCAGCGGTATCGAAGGCGCGTCCAAACAGCTCAACCCGTTCGGCAAGCCGCGCAAGCTCGACAGCGCGCGCCATTGCCAGCTGTGGCAAGTGACCGTGGCCAACGCTCCCGAAGCCAAACCGCTGGAAAGCTTGGCTCAGACCTACGAACTGCCGCTGGCCGAAGGCCCGTTGAAAGTCATCAGCCTGCCGGGCGTGTTCAGCCATGGCCGACTGGATCGTGGCAGCGCCCTGCTGCTGGAACACCTGGACAAACTGCCGAGCGGTCATTTGCTGGACTTCGGTTGCGGCGCCGGTGTGCTTGGCGCGGCGGTCAAGCGTCGTTACCCGCACAATCAGGTCACGTTGCTCGACGTTGATGCCTTCGCTGCCGCCAGTAGCCGTTTGACCCTGGCCGCCAACGGTCTGGAAGCCGAGGTGCTGACCGGTGACGGCATCGACGCCGCGCCGATGGGTTTGAACGCGATTCTGAGCAACCCGCCGTTCCATGTCGGCGTGCACACCGATTATTTCGCCACCGAGAACTTGCTGCGAAAAGCAGCAAAACATCTGAAAAACGGCGGCGAACTGCGTTTGGTTGCGAACAGCTTCCTGAAGTATCAACCGCTGATCGAAGAGCATCTCGGGGTCTGCGCGATCAAGGCCGAAGGCAACGGTTTCCGGATTTACCGGGCCAAGCGCGGCTGAAAATTAGCACTTGCCGAATGGATTCTGCCTAGGCAGAATCCGCTCCGTCCTAGGGGAGTAGTCTCCCACGAGCGCCAAGCTCGTCCGGCATACGTCAACATACTTGATCCTCAGATCATGGCGTATGCGACCCAAGCGTCCGCACCAGACGGATCGCAGGGTTTGACAAGACCTATGACACGCACACCTTACCCGGGGCGGGAAGGCTGTACGTGTCATAGCCGTGTCGACCCGCCCCTTAGGAAATCCTGATGCTGGACTCGTTACTCGTTCCCACCGCAATCGTTGCCTTGGCCGAAATCGGCGACAAGACGCAACTGCTCGCGCTGATTCTCGCCGCTCGCTTCCGCAAACCCTGGCCGATCATCGCCGGTATCGTGGCTGCGACCCTGGCCAACCACGCGGCAGCCGGTGCGGTCGGCGCCTGGTTCGGCAGCTTCTTCTCCGATTCGGTCCTGCACTGGATTCTCGCCGCGAGCTTTGCCGCCACCGCCCTGTGGACGCTGGTGCCGGACAAGATGGACGACGATGAAGCCAGCACCGCCCGCAAGTTCGGGCCATTCCTGACCACCCTGATTGCGTTCTTCCTCGCGGAAATCGGTGACAAGACCCAGATCGCTACCGTAATGCTGGCGGCGCAATACCCGGAGCTGTGGCTGGTAATCATCGGTACGACGGCGGGCATGCTGATCGCCAACGTGCCGGTGGTACTGGCGGGGAATTTCGCAGCAGAGAAACTGCCGCTGACCCTGATCCGTCGACTGGCCGCCTCGGCGTTCCTGATCCTGGCGATCGTCGCGGTGTACAAGGCGATGCAGAGCAGCGGCTGGGTTTGATCCGGCAGATCGCTCCCGCACCGAGTGCGGGAGCGATCATGGTTTCAGGACTTGGGCGCTTTCTCGTAAAGCGGCATGACCTTCGGAATCGCCGCCTGCAAGGCAGCCGTGCGGCTGCTGGAAGACGGGTGAGTGCTCATGAACTCCGGCGGCGCGCCTTCAGAGGCCTTGCTCATCTTCTCCCACAAAGTGATGGCGGCGTTCGGGTTGTACCCGGCACGCGCGGCCAGTTCCAGACCGATCAGGTCGGCCTCGTTCTCGTTGGCGCGGCTGTTGGGCAGCGTCATGCCGTAGTTGGCCACGGTGTCGGCCAGCGCCAGGCTGTCCTGCCCCAGGCCGAGCAACGCACCGGCGCCCTGCTTGGCCATTTCGATGCCATAGGCCTTGGACATGGCTTCACGTCCGTGCTCGCGCAAGGCGTGGGCGATTTCATGGCCCATGACCGCGGCGATTTCATCGTCGGTGAGTTTCAGGCTGTCGATCAGCCCGGTGTAGAAAATGATCTTGCCGCCAGGACCGCAGTTGGCGTTGAGCTCGTCGCTCTTGATCAGGTTCACTTCCCATTTCCACTGCGCCGAATCCGGACGGAAATTCGGTGCCTGGGCGATCAGCCGGTTGGCGATGGCCTGAATCCGTTTGGCGTCATTGCTGGTTTTGTCCAGCACGCCTTTGCTGGACGCCTCGCCCACGGTCTTCTGATAGGACTGGGCATACATCTGGTCGACCTCTTGCGAGGACAGCATGCTGAACATGTACTGCTTGCGCTCCACGCCCACGGCACCGCCGCTGGTGGTGTTGACCGACTGACAACCGGCCAGCAACAGCGCCGCGCTCAGTGCACTTACAACCAATGTCTTGTTCATTCAAAAGCTCCCTGAAAACCTGCCGCGTATCCTAGGCGGGTAATTGTATCGACGCCAGATACAACGGACGTGTTGCACCTGTTTTCAGAACACGCCCGCCAGCCCTGCAGGAAAAAATTCACATCCACCGCCACGCCCGCTGCAACTGCGTCGCGCACTGATCCATTTGCGACATTGCGCTGCAATTACTCCCTCTATACCTCATGGCGCAATAGTGGCTGCCGATACAGCAGCGCAGACGTCCTCTCGCGTGCGGAGCTCCCATGAAGTTCAAGTCGATCCAGTTTTCCGTGGCCGCCCTGGCCGGCGCCATCGTACTCAGCGTAGTCGCCGCGCTGGTGCTGTACGCGCTGTTCTCCGGTGCCCGCACCCAGGAGATGGTCCAGCAACGGACCCAGGCCCAGTTCGAGCAAGTCATCGAACAGCGCCTGACATCGCTGGCGCAGACCCAGGTCAGCCAGATCCAGCGCGAACTGGAAGCACCGTTGCTGATTGCCGGCGGCCTGGTACGCGTCAACGCCCTGCTCGGCACGCCGGGCGCCGATGGCCAGCCGCGACTGACCGTCAGCCGTGAGCAACTGATCAGCCTGATCAAGGAAAACGTCGAGAAGAACCCGAAGATTCTCGGCACCTACATCGGCTGGGAAAAGAACGCACTGGACCACAACGATTCGGCCTACGTCGGCACCAGTGTGGTCGGCATCGACGCCGCCAACGGGCGTTTCCTGCCGTGGTGGTTCCGCAACGACGACGGCACCCTCGGTCTGGACAAACTGGTAGACGTCGACGACCAGAAAGTCCTGTCCACCGGCGTGCGCGCCAGCGAGTACTACCTGTGCTCGAAAGAAACCAAAAAATCCTGCGTGATCGATCCCGCCCCGTACAAGGTCGGCGACAAGATCGTCATGCTCGCCTCCTTTATCGAACCGATCATGCTCAACGGCGCCTTCCAGGGCATCGTCGGCGCCGACCTGTCGGTGAACTTCATCCAGGACATGCTTCTGGGCGCCAACCAGAAGCTGTACAGCGGCGCCGGGCAAATGGCCCTGATCGGCGGCAACGGCCGGATCGTCGCCTACACCAAAGACCCGAGCAAATTCGGCGAGAAAGTCAGCGACATCCTCGACGCCCAGCAGATTGCCAACATGGCCAATCTCAAGCGCGGCGAAGTGACCTACACCGTCAATAAAGAGCAAGGCCGGATCGAGTTGTACCTGCCGTTCGGCATCGGCCAGACCGACGCGCGCTGGACACTGATGCTGCAACTGCCGCTCGACGCGGTGATGGCCGACCTGCAAAAGCTCCAAGGCGACCTCGACGCCCAGCGCAAATCCGACACCTTCGGCATGGCCATGGTCGGCCTGATCATTGCCGGCCTCGGCCTGCTGGTGATCTGGCTGGTGGGCCACGGCATCGCCCGCCCGCTCAAACAGATGGTGACCATGCTCGATGACATCGCCCAGGGCGAAGGTGACCTGACCCGTCGTTTGACCAGTGATCGCAAAGACGAACTCGGTTCAATCGCCAAAGGTTTCAATACCTTCCTCGCCAAATTGCAGGGGATGATCACGCAGGTGGTGTCGTCGGTACAAAGCGTCAGCGACTCCTCGGAGCACACGGCGGACATCGCGATCCGTACCAATATCGGCATTCAGAAACAAATGGCCGAGATTGATCAGGTGGCAACCGCCGTGCAGGAAATGACCGCCACCGCGCAAGACGTGGCGCGTAACGCGACCCAGGCAGCACAAGCGGCCAGCCACGCCGATCAGGCGGCTAGTCAGGGCATGCAAATCGTGCGCGATACGTCCAATTCGATCGGCGTGCTGGCCGTGGAAATCGGCAAGGCCGTGGACGTTGTTCAGACCCTGGCCAAGGACAGCGAAAACATCAACGCGATCCTCATCGCCATTCGCGGGATCGCCGAGCAGACCAACCTGCTGGCCCTCAACGCGGCGATTGAAGCTGCCCGCGCTGGTGAACAAGGACGTGGTTTTGCGGTGGTGGCCGACGAGGTGCGCAACCTGGCGCAGAAAACCCAGAAGGCCACCGAAGAAATCCAGAGCATGATCCAGCAACTGCAACAGGGCACCCGCGACGTGGTGCGGGTCATGGAGGACAGCCAGAATCGTACCGACGAAAGCGTGCAGCACGCGGCCAAGGCAGCGGAGGCGCTGGAGACCATTACTCAGGCGGTATCGGTGATCAACGACATGAACACCCAGATCGCCAGCGCCGCCGAAGAACAGAGCGCGGTGGCCGACGACATCAACCGCAACGTGATCAACATTGGTCAGGTGGCGAATGAAGTGGCCGGTGGTGCGGATGAGTCGAGTTCGGCGAGTGCGGATCTGACCAAACTGGCGGAGCAACAGCGGCGGTTGATCAATCAGTTCAAGGTCTGACCGATCAGGCCGGAGTCAGGCACTCCGGCCCGTTGAGCTTCGGATCATTGACCAGGTTCGCCAGCACCCGCTCGCGCAAGGCGGCGGGTTCGCTGGCGAGCAGGCCTTGCAGAACATGCATCGGCGTTTCAGGATCAAGCCACGCCGCCTGCCCCGCCTCATCGAGAATCAAAGGCCGGCGCTGACTGGCCGCCGACTGAGTGATCACCGCCGTGCTTAGCCACACCTGTTCCTGCACCGGATACGCTTCCCAGATCGCCGCAAAAAACAACGAAGCACCTTCCCCCGGTGTCAGCCAGTACGGCCGCTTGCGCACGTTGCCGCGCCACTCGTAGAAACCGTTGGCCGGCAGCAGGCAACGGCGCAGGCGCAGGGCTTCGCGAAACATCGGCTGTTCGGCGACGGTTTCAGCCCGGGCGTGGGCCGGCGTGCGCGACATGTCGGTCAGCCATGGCGGTGTCAGCCCCCAACGGGCACGGGCCAGCGTGCGCTGGCCGTCGGGTTCGGCGCGCAGCATCAATACCGAATCGTTGGGGGAAATGTTCCACTGCGCCTGCTGATCGGCAGGAAAACCGGGCAGGTTCGCGAAATCGCGGTTCCAGCGAAACAGGGCATAACGTCCACACATGGGGCAGCACGACTCACAAATAAAACGAACGCCAGCCTAACAGACCAGCGTCCCGGGATAGCTGTCCGGTTCATCGCCGGGCAGCGGCAGCGCGGCATTGTACGCACTGATCAGCTCGCGGGCGTATTCGGCCTGGTCGTTATCGACCGACAGGCCCAGCAGACCGAAGATCGGCAACTCCCCCGTGCCGCCCAGCAGATCGCGCCCGACCAGATGCGCCTCGATGCCTTCGCTGGCGAGCATGCCCTTGAGCATTTCGCCTTCCATCAGGTTTTCCGGCTCGTAGATTCGCTGCATGGGCGCGCCTCACTCGTTTTCGCTGAAGACTTCCAGAAACCAATCCTCTCCGTGGACCTGCAACACAAAGGTGATCGGCCGACAGCACACCTGACAGTCTTCAATATAGGTCTGGTCGCCAGCGGAGAGATCCACGGTCGTCTCGACCTCTTCACCACAATACGGACATTCATATACTGCGCTTTCCAGCATCGCGGTCTCCCGGGTGACTTGTGCGTATAATCGCCGGTCTATTTGCAGGGCTATTTTTGTCTGGCTACTTTTTCAGACCGTGCCCCGTTGGTTTTCGATCAAAACCTTTACTTACCCTAGCCGTTTCCAACAAGAGAGCATGATGGGCGAATTCGATGCCATCCGACCTTACGACGACAGCGAAGTACCTGCGGTACTGGCGCGACTGCTCGGCGACAAGGCGTTTCTAGATATCCTCACCCACTTCCGCTTCCCGCGTTTTGCCGGTGCCTTCGGCTGGATGCTCAAACCACTTATAGCCCATCGGCTGCGTCGTGAGTTCGCCGACGTGACCTCCGTGGCCACTTTGCAGGACAAGGTCGAGTTCTACGTCGACCACACCATCGAGCGCGCCACCGACGGCGTGACCTACACCGGTGTCGAGCAATTCAAGTCTGGCAGCGCTTATCTGTTCATCGCCAACCACCGCGACATCGTGATGGACCCGGCCTTCGTCAACTACGCCGTGTACCACGCCGGCCTGCCGACGCCGCGCATCGCGATTGGCGACAACCTGCTGCAAAAGCCGTTCGTCAGCGACCTGATGCGTTTGAACAAGAGCTTCATCGTGCACCGCTCGATCACCGGGCGCCGCGAGAAAATGGCCGCTTACCAACTGCTGTCGGCGTACATCAACCACTCGATCCGCAATGACTGCGCCTCGATCTGGATCGCCCAGGCCGAAGGCCGCGCGAAGGACGGCGACGACCGTACCGAGTCGGCGATCCTCAAGATGTTCCACATGAGCCGCAAGGACGAGCCGTTCGGCGAAGTCATTCAGTCGCTGAACCTGACCCCGGTGTCGATCAGCTACGAATACGACCCGTGCGACCAGGCCAAGGCCCGCGAGCTGTACATCCGCGCCACCACCGGCACCTACAGCAAAGCGCCGGGCGAGGATGACGTGAGCATCGCCAAGGGCATCACCGGCTACAAGGGCCGGGTGCACGTGAACTTCGCCGCGCCGATCACCGAGCTGTTCGAGGACACCAAGCAATTGGCGGTCGAGATGGACAAGCAGATTCTCGGTGGCTACCGGTTGTTCCCGGTGCATTACCTGGCGTACGCGCAGTGGGCCGATGCCGATCCGCAATTGAACGTGCCGAAGGCTGCCGACGTGTTCGGTGCCGAGGAACTGGCCAAGGCCCAGGAAGAGTGGCAGAACCGTCTGGACGCCTGCCCCGAGGAGCATCGTCCGTATCTGGTGCTGCAATATGCGACGCCGGTGCGCAATCAGTACCGGGTCAAGGCTGGACTGCCGCTGTAAGCGGTTTCAGCCAGATACAAGAACGGCGCCTTCGGGCGCCGTTTTTCGTTCAGAAGCGGGTACTGATCCAGGACACCAGCAGCGCCAGGCCCAGGCAGGCAAAACCGAAGCGGTAGAAGAAGCGGTTCATGCGCAGGGTCGCCCAATCGAGCACCGGCTCCTGATTCGGCTGACTCTGACGCTGGGCCGCGATACTGGCCATCGCCCGTTGTTCACGGCGACGGGTCGCGTGCAGCAGCCAACTGCCGGGGAAGGCCAACAGCAGGGCCAGCAGGTTGATCAATTTGGCGGGATGGGCGGTAAACAGCGTCATCAAGTGCAGCGACATCACAGACCTCAATCTAAACCGGGCATGGCGAACGCCAGACCGACGACCGCGGCGCGGATTCTACCGAAACCCTCCCCCACTGCCCTAGCCTTTGCGACAAATAACCCATCAATCGACCGATGGCTGTCCTGTGTCACGGCATCGTCATTTGTTTCAGTCACCCTGCGCGCCTCGAAACCGACACGGAACGCGACATGCTTCACGCTGAAAACCAGGATCGCCTGTACCTCATCTCCCCGTCCGACGAACAGCAGAACCTCGTCGGCAGCCTGGCCTTCAATGTTCAGGACCGTCACTGGCTGGTGTATTGCGCCCTCGGCGGGCACCAGCATGCGGACTTGCCCGAGACCGATCTGCTGACCGGTGTCAGCGTCCTCGACTTCTATTCCCAGGCCGCCTGAACGAAAAAAGCCCGGAGCCATCACTGGCCCCGGGCTTTTTCACATCAACCGAATACTTACTCGGCGAGGACCTGACCCACGGTCGGATCCTTGAACAGACGGGTCAGCGCATCGCTCAGCACGTCGCTGACCAGTTTGGTGTTGGTTTCCTGGTTCGGCGCCATGCCGAAACGCTGGTCCAGCGAGGCACCGTAACGACCGCTGTAGCGACGGTTAGCGTTCTGCACGTCGGAGCGGAAGGTCGCGCCGATGGTGGCCTCGGTCACGTACATGCCTTCTTTGGGCGACTGGTATTTCAGTTCGGCCAACGTCACGGTCAACTGCGGTGCATTGGGGGCGTTGTTGGTCGGGGTGAACCCGAGCAGACGCACGGCCGCTTCGGCCTGGGCCTGCAACTTCGGCAGGATCTGCTCGCGCTGCACGGTGATGGCGCTGGTTTCCGGGTACAGGCCGCCACGGGTGCCGAGGGTTGGCGACGGACGACCGTCAACCACGCGGACCACGACAGGCTGGCCATGGCCGACCGGTGCCAGCTGAGTGGTCAGCTTCGGTTCCGGGCTCAGTTGTTGCGGGCTGTGGGCGCAGCCAACCAGGGTCAAACTGGTCACAGTGATCAAACCGAACAACAGGCGTTGCAACATGCTCTTCTCTCCAGAATCAGGCACAGACAGGCCGGCAGTATAGCGGTGGGCCACTGTGGGTCACCAGCACTGAAATCTCAGACAAAACCCGCCGCCAGCGGTTCCTGTCACACATTCTTCACCCCCCATACACGTTCAGTTCACGTTCCTTTGACAATCTCGCCACAGATCCCAAAAAGGAACACCGCCATGCGCTATCTGATCTCGTTGTTCGCCCCACGCCCGCTGCACCGCAGCTTCGCCCTGCTCGACCGCAACGGCCATTGCCAGGCCTTCAAGCAATGCAGCCTGCAACCGATGGGTGACGGCTGGGTCGAAATCGAGGAAATCCGCCTCAACTGGTTGCACCAGCCTCTGCCAGTCAGCGCCCGGGTCGAACAGCAGCGCCCACGCGCACGTGCTCAGGCAATGTTGAGCATCTGACCGGATGCCTAATAAAAGTCATTAAACTCGACCAACTCCCCGCATTTCTTCGATACAATCTCCCCCCGATTATAAGGACGTCTCCTGATCGGGCCCCGCAACAGCGTCAATGCGCTTGCATTGGCATCCAAATCGCCCACAGAGAGCCGCCCACACAGATCGAGTGAAGCTGGCGTGCTTGCTGTTTCCCTGGCAAATCCCGCTTTTCGCGAATCTGCAGAGCTGTCATGACGCTCGGCCACTGAGTTGTTTGCCCCTTCGGGCACGGTGCCAGCCCCGGACAGCCCTTTTTGAGGTTCACGTCTTCAAAAGAGCGTGAAAAAAACGGGTTTTCACAACTTCACAAGAGTGTGGCGAGCAAATGAATAGTTTTGCGTCTGAACATGCACCATTAGCGTCTGAAACAGCCCAACGACACAGGAACGGGAACGCCTCGAATACCGGAGCCTGAAGCCTGTCCGCTACGGATTTGGTTGCACAAACGGATGTCTCGACCATAAGTCGAATTGCCAGCCCCGTGCCGAAATGAGTTCATGGGACTCTTGAAAGCCAGGCCGCACGCATCCGTCGAAGTTGCGAAAAATTGCGAAGATTCGGACATGGCACACCTGACCAAGGATACCCGGGGCTCAACTGACCTGCCCTGGACGCCTGGCAGCCATGCCGACAATTTGGTGCTGCAGATTTTGGAGACGCGTTAAATGGCGCATAACGAAGCAGTCGACGTAGTTCTGGTTGGGGCCGGCATCATGAGTGCCACCCTCGCAGTACTGCTCAAAGAGCTCGACCCGGCGATCAAGCTGGAAGTCGTCGAGCTGATGGATTCCGGTGCCGCGGAGAGTTCCAACCCATGGAACAACGCCGGTACCGGCCACGCCGGCCTGTGCGAGCTGAACTACACGCCGCAGGCTGCCGACGGCACCGTCGACATCAAGAAAGCCGTGCACATCAACACCCAGTTCGAGGTGTCGAAGCAGTTCTGGTCGTACCTGACCAAGAAGGGCACGTTCGGCTCGTGCAAATCCTTCATCAGCCCGGTGCCGCACCTGAGCTACGTCGAAGGCGAAAAAGGCGTTTCATTCCTCAAGGAACGCTTCAACGTGCTGCACAAGCACCACGCCTTCGCCGACATGGAATACACCGAAGACAAGGCGAAGATGGCCGAGTGGATGCCATTGATGATGCCGGGTCGTCCGAAAGACCAGGTGCTCGCCGCCACCCGCGTGATCAACGGCACCGACGTCAACTTCGGCGCCCTGACCAATCAGTTGCTCAAGCACCTGACCAGCGCACCCGATGCCCAGGTCAAGTACTGCAAGCGCGTGACCGGCCTCAAGCGTAATGGCAACGGCTGGACCGTCAGCATCAAGGACGTCAACAGCGGCAGCAGCCGTGAAGTCGACGCCAAATTCGTGTTCCTCGGCGCCGGTGGCGCGGCCCTGCCGCTGCTGCAAGCCTCGGGCATCGAAGAGAGCAAAGGCTTTGGCGGCTTCCCGATCAGTGGCCAGTGGCTGCGTTGCGACAACCCGGAAGTGGTCAAGCATCACCAGGCCAAGGTTTACAGCCAGGCCGCCGTGGGTTCACCTCCGATGTCCGTGCCGCACCTGGACACCCGCGTGGTCGATGGCAAGAAATCCCTGCTGTTCGGGCCATACGCCGGTTTCACCACCAAGTTCCTCAAGCACGGCTCCTTCATGGACCTGCCGATGTCGGTTCGCGCCGGCAACATCGGCCCGATGCTGGCCGTGGCGAAAAACAACATGGACCTGACCAAGTACCTGGTCAGCGAAGTGATGCAGTCGATGGAACAGCGTCTGGAATCCCTGCGCCGTTTCTACCCCGAGGCGAAAGCCGAAGACTGGCGCCTGGAAGTGGCCGGCCAACGGGTACAGATCATCAAGAAAGACCCGAAAAAAGGCGGCATCCTGCAGTTCGGTACCGAACTGGTCGCTGCGAAGGACGGCTCCCTCGCCGCCCTGCTCGGCGCTTCGCCAGGCGCTTCGGTGACCGTTTCGATCATGCTGGAACTGATCGAGAAGTGCTTCCCGACCAAGGCCAAGGGTGAGTGGGCTGCCAAACTGGCGGAAATCTTCCCGGCCCGTGAAAAGGTCCTGGAAACCGACGCTGCGCTGTATCGCAAGATCAACACGCAGAACAACGTCGCGCTGGAACTGGTTGAAGCCAGCAACGAGACCGAAAGCTACGCCTGATTCGGCTCCATGAAAAACGCCCCGCACTCGGTGAGTGCGGGGCGTTTTTTTATGCCTGTGGAAAACTTCGGGCGATCAGCCGCGTGCTTTCTCGATCAACTCGATGTATTCCGGGGCGTTGCGCTGATCGCGGATCTGGTCGACGAAGGTCTTGCCGTGCTCGTCCTTGCCGTCCACGTCATAACCGGCTGCAACGAAGAACGTCAGGAAACGCTCGAAATCGTCGATGCGCAGGCCACGGTAGGCCTTGACCAGTTTGTGCAGCGACGGCGAGGTGGCGTCGACCGGCTCAAAATCGAGGAACAGCTTGATCTGCTCATCGCCGATCTCGTCACCAATCACTTGCTTCTTATCTTTACGCATTGCCGACTCCAGCTCGCAGACATTTCACGGGGCGGGCAGTTTACCCCTGCGCAGGCACAAGGCTCAACGCGAGCGCGTGCTGCCGGTGTGCAAATCGGCCCAGATGTGGCCGTTGGCGTAGGTCAGGAACTGGCAATACACGGTGTCGTTGCGCAACAGATCGATCACCACCCGGTACTGGGCCAGCGGGTAGAACAGCGTCAGGGTCTTGCTCTTGTCGTCATACACCGGTTTTTTCAGGCTTTTGCTTTCGCCATCGAAGTTGACCAGCACCTGATTGATCGTTGCGCCCTTGTTCAGGGATTTGCCCTTGAGGCGGATCATCAATGGCGAGGTGACCGGGATCGGCTGCTGATTGGACTGGCGCTGGGCCCCCACCACCACTGAATAATCGGTGACCTGCAACAGTTGCTGCTGCTCGGGTTCGGCATCACGCAGGGTCAGGTCGTCCGGCGGCAGGAATTGACTGTGCATCGGGGCGGCGGCCAGGGGCAGGCTGAGGGTCAGCAACAGGGCGGCGCAGCTGCGGATCAAGAGGCTCATGACAGGCTCCGGGGGGGCGGGGCCGAGCACTTTAGCAGTCTTTAAAAGCAAAAGATCGCAGCCTGGGGCTGCGATCTTTCAGGGGTTCTTACATGCCTTTGACGGCGAAGATCCCGTTGGCGTTGCGCCAGTAGCCTTTGTAGTCCATGCCGTAGCCGAAGATGTAACGGTCGATGCACGGCAGACCGACGAAGTCGGCTTTCAGGTCAGGACGGGCCTTGCGGTCGTGATCCTTGTCGATCAGCACGGCGGTGTGCACTTTGCGTGCGCCGGCGTGACGGCAGAAGTCGATGATCGCGCCCAGGGTGTGACCTTCGTCGAGGATGTCGTCGATGATCAGCACGTCGCGGTCGATGAACGAGACTTCCGGCTTGGCTTTCCAGAACAGGTCGCCGCCGCTGGTTTCGTTGCGATAGCGGGTGGCGTGCAGGTAGGACGCTTCCAGCGGGAACTGCAGATGGGTCAGCAGTTTGCCGGAGAAGATCAGGCCGCCGTTCATCACGCAGAACACCACCGGGTTGCTGTCGGCCAGTTGTTCGTTGATTTGTGCACCGACGCGGGCAATGGCAGCCTCGACTTCAGCTTCGGTGTACAGGCAGTCAGCCTCTCGCATGATTTGACGGATATGCTCGAGATCAGCGGACATGGCGCTCTCCAAGGGGGGTCTGTTTCGGAAAAGCGGGCAAAGGTACGCATCCCGCACGGCCGAATCAAGCATTTGTGGACTAACGTACTGTATGTCCTATAGGACATCACCCTCGGATAGATTAATCTAGGCCGGTTTTTTTGCCCGCCGCCGGAGCCTTTCCCCATGTCCATCCAAGAGATCCGCCATCCGCTGATCCGTCACAAACTTGGCCTTATGCGCCGTGCAGACATCAGCACCAAGAATTTCCGCGAGCTCGCTCAGGAAGTCGGTGCCCTGTTGACCTATGAAGCTACCAAAGACCTGCCGCTGGAAACCTACGATATCGAAGGTTGGTGCGGCACTGTGTCGGTCGAGAAAATCGCCGGCAAGAAAATTACCGTCGTGCCGATCCTGCGCGCCGGCATCGGCATGCTCGAAGGCGTGCTGAGCCTGATCCCGGGCGCCAAGGTCAGCGCCGTCGGTGTTGCCCGTAACGAAGAAACCCTGCAGGCCCACACCTATCTGGAAAAACTGGTTCCGGAAATCGACGAACGCCTGGCGATGATCATCGACCCGATGCTCGCCACTGGCAGCTCCATGGTTGCGACCATCGACCTGCTGAAGAAGGCCGGTTGCAAGGACATCCGCGCGATGGTGCTGGTTGCCGCGCCGGAAGGCATCGCCGCTGTCGAGAAAGCTCACCCGGACGTGATCATCTACACCGCGTCCATCGATCAGAAACTCAATGAGCACGGTTACATCATTCCTGGGCTTGGCGATGCCGGTGACAAGATCTTCGGCACCAAGCAGAAGGACGCGTAAGCATGCAGCAAGAGTTCAACGATCCGCTCTGGCGCACGGTGCTGTCCGGCGCACAGATGCTGTTCGTGGCTTTCGGCGCCCTGGTGCTGATGCCACTGATCACGGGCCTGGACCCGAACGTGGCACTGTTTACCGCAGGTCTTGGGACGATTCTGTTCCAGATCGTCACCGGGCGTCAGGTGCCGGTGTTCCTGGCGTCGAGCTTCGCCTTCATCACCCCGATCATTCTCGCCAAGGGCCAGTTCGGTCTGGCGGCGACCATGGGCGGCGTGATGGCGGCCGGTTTCGTCTACACCTTCCTTGGCCTGGCCGTGAAGATCAAAGGCACCGGCTTCATTGACCGTCTGCTGCCGCCAGTGGTGATTGGTCCGGTGATCATCTCCATCGGCCTGGCCATGGCGCCGATTGCCGCGAACATGGCGATGGGCAAGGCCGGTGACGGTTCCGAGCTGATCCATTACCAGACCGCGATGATGATCTCGATGCCGGCGCTGTTGACCACGTTGATCGTGGCGGTGTTCGGCAAAGGCATTTTCCGTCTGGTGCCGATCATTTCCGGCGTGCTGGTGGGTTTCGCCATGTCCTTCTATTTCGGTGTCGTCGACACCGCGAAGATTGCGGCAGCCCCATGGTTTGCACTTCCTCATTTCACCGCGCCGGAGTTCAACTGGCAGGCGATTTTGTTCATCGTCCCGGTGGCGCTGGCCCCGGCGATCGAACACATCGGCGGCGTGATTGCGGTCGGCAGCGTGACCGGTCGCGACTACCTGAAAAAGCCTGGCCTGCATCGCACCCTGCTCGGTGACGGCATCGCCACCACCGCAGCCGGCCTGTTCGGCGGCCCGCCCAACACCACCTACGCCGAAGTGACTGGCGCAGTGATGCTGACCAAGAACTACAACCCGAAAATCATGACCTGGGCGGCGATCTTCGCCATCACCCTGGCGTTCATCGGCAAGTTCGGCGCCTTGCTGCAAAGCATTCCGGTGCCGGTGATGGGCGGGATTCTGTGCCTGCTGTTCGGTTCGATCGCGGCGGTGGGGATGAACACCCTGATCCGTCACAAGATCGACCTGGGCGAGGCACGCAATCTGGTGATCGTTTCGGTGACCCTGGTGTTCGGTATCGGCGGTGTGCTGGTCGGCACCGGCACCGGTCCCGACGACTTCGGCCTCAAAGGCATCGCGCTGTGCGCGGTGGTGGCGATTGCGCTGAACCTGATCCTGCCGGGCAATGACAGCTGGAAACACAAGAAGGCGGATGAGCCGCTGATCTAAGCCTTGGCTTCAAGATCGTTCCCACGCGGATCACCCCACACTGATCGTTCCCACGCTCTGCGTGGGAATGCCTCTGGGGACGCTCCGCGTCCAGTGACGCGGAGCGTCACGGGCTGCATTCCCACGCGGAGCGTGGGAACGATCAATCATCGACGATCATCAAAGGGCCAGTGGCGCCCGTTCACACAACGTTGCCAACGCCTTCGCCCATTGCGGGTCATCATTCAGGCACGGCACCAGCACCAGCTCCTCTCCCCCCGCTTCGCGGAACTGTTCCTTGCCGCGATCGCCGATCTCTTCCAGGGTCTCGATGCAATCGGCAACAAACGCAGGGCACATCACCAGAATCTTCTTCACGCCGCTTTTGGCCAGTTCATCCAGCCGCGCTTCGGTGTAGGGTTCGATCCACTTCGCCCGGCCCAGTCGCGACTGAAACGACACCGACCACTTGCCGTCCGGTAGCCCCATGCGCTCAGCGAACAGCGCCGCTGTGCGCAGGCATTGGGCGCGATAACAGGTGGCCAGTACGGCCGCCGAGGCGTTCTTGCAGCAATCTTCATTTTTGAAGCAATGATTGCCAGTCGGGTCGAGCTTGGTCAGATGCCGCTCCGGCAAACCGTGAAAGCTCAGCAACAGGTGATCGTAATCCTGCTGCAAGTGCGGCTTGGCGCTCGCCACCAGCGCGTCGAGGTATTCCGGCTGATCGTAGAACGGCTGCAACACCGACAGCTGCACATCGAGCTTTTTCTCGCGCACCACACGCTTGGCCTCTTCAATCACCGTGGTGGTGGTGCTGTCGGCGAACTGTGGATAAAGCGGCGCGAGGGTGATTCGTTTGTGCCCCGCCGCGACCAGCTTCAACAGGCTTGTCTCGATCGACGGCTCGCCGTAACGCATGGCCAGCTCAACCGGGCCGTGAGTCCACTGCGCCTTCATCTGCTGTTGCAGGCGACGGCTGAGCACCACCAGCGGCGAACCTTCGTCCCACCAGATCGAGGCGTAGGCATGGGCCGACTGCTCCGGGCGCTTGATCAGGATCAGCGACACCAGCAGACGCCGCACCGGCCACGGCAGGTCGATCACGTACGGGTCCATCAGGAATTGATTGAGGTAGCTGCGCACGTCGGCCACCGAAGTGGAGGCCGGCGAACCCAGGTTGACCAGAAGCAAGGCGTGATCGGTCATGCAACGTCCTATTTCAGAGGCGGCCGGAAAGATCGTCCAGGGCCGCGCGTAAATCCGTGAACCGGAAAGTGAATCCCGCTTCCAGCAAGCGTTTCGGCGTGGCCCGTTGGCCACCCAGCAACAGCAATGACATCTCGCCGAGCCCGACCTTCAATGCGAGGGCCGGCATCGGCATGAACGCCGGACGGTGCAGCACGCTGCCCAGCGTCTTGGCGAATTCGCGATTGCGCACAGGTTTCGGCGCGCACGCATTATAAGGACCGCTCGCCTGATTGCGGTGCAGAAGAAAATCAATCAGGGCGATTTGGTCATCGATATGAATCCACGGCATCCACTGCCGACCATTGCCCAAAGGCCCACCCAGCCCGAGCTTGAACGGCAGCAGCAGGCGCGACAAAAAGCCGCCCTCGGCCGACAGCACCAGCCCGGTGCGCACCAGCACCACACGAATATCCATCGCTTCGGCGCGTTGCGCGGTTTCCTCCCAGGCGATGCATAACTGGCTGGCGAAATCGTCGATCACCGGCGGCGAATCTTCGGTCAACTCACGCTCGCCGCCGTCACCGTACCAACCCACCGCCGAGCCCGAGATCAGCAGCGACGGTTTCTGCCCGCGATGTTCCAGCCACGCCAGCAACGATTCGGTCAGCGTGATCCGGCTGCTCCACAACAGCGCCTTGCGCCGATGGGTCCACGGCCGGTCGGCAATCGGCGCGCCGGCAAGGTTGACGATCACGTCGACCGGCTCGTCGCCAAGGTCCTCCAGACGCGCGATTCCACGCACCTGGGCGCCACAGATTTTCGCGACTTTTTCCGGACGACGACTCCAGACCGTCAGGCGATGCCTCTGCCCGGACCAGTGCCGGCAAAGCTGACGTCCGATCAATCCAGTACCGCCGGTCAGCAATATGTGCATGACTTCTACCTCGCGTGGCGTTTTACCCCGATCACTAGTCTATTTTTATAAACAGGGATCTTTTCTATCGGGCAGGCTCTATTGTTTAACCATAGGCCAAGCTGTCAGAACGAGAACGCTGGAAGTTATACCAAAAAACAAAATTGTACAGGTTTCATCCACGGCGTAGTCTGTACAGAAAGGTAAACGAGGCCCCTATGACTGTACCTATCGCAATCATTGGCACCGGCATCGCCGGACTCTCCGCCGCCCAGGCCCTGACGGATGCCGGGCATACCGTTCAGTTGTTCGATAAAAGCCGCGGCAGCGGCGGGCGCATGTCGAGCAAGCGCAGCGACGCCGGCTCGCTGGACATGGGCGCGCAATATTTCACCGCCCGTGACCGACGCTTCGTGACCGAAGTCCAGCGCTGGCAAAGCAAAGGCTGGGTCGCCGAATGGGCACCGCAGCTCTACACCTTTCATGGCGGGCAGTTAAACCTGTCGCCGGACGAACAGACCCGCTGGGTCGGCACGCCGCGCATGAGCGCCATCACCCGAGGCCTGCTCGACGGTCTGGAAGTGCACTTCGCCTGCCGGATCACCGAGGTCTATCGCGGCGAAGAACACTGGCACCTGCAGGACGCCGAAGGCTTCACCCACGGGCCGTTCAGCCACGTCGTGATCGCCACGCCGGCGCCTCAGGCCACCGCCCTGCTGGCCGCCGCGCCGAAACTCGCCGGTGCCGCCGCCGGGGTGAAAATGGACCCGACCTGGGCCGTCGCCCTCGCCTTCGACACGCCACTGGATACGCCGATCGAAGGCTGCTTCGTCCAGGACAGCGCCCTCGACTGGCTGGCCCGCAACCGCAGCAAACCGGGACGCGACACCACGTGCGACACCTGGGTCCTGCACGCCACCAGCGCCTGGAGCCGGCAGCACATCGACTTGCCCAAGGAAGCGGTGATCGAACAATTGCACGGCGCCTTCGCCGAATTGCTGCACAGCGCCATGCCGGCCCCGACTTTCAGCCTCGCCCACCGCTGGCTCTATGCCCGGCCGGCCAGCAGCCATGAATGGGGCACCCTGGCCGATGCCGATCTGGGCCTGTATGCCTGTGGCGACTGGTGCCTGTCGGGTCGGGTCGAAGGGGCGTGGCTCAGTGGTCAGGAGGCTGCAAGACGCTTGCACGAACACCTGCAGTGAACCGCATCAATCCGCGCAAATTGCTGCTGTCGAAATGGACAGCAGCCCACCCGCAAAACCGTGAAAAGCATTTTCTGGTGACCGAACTGTTCCGCGACGAAGAAGGTACGGTGCTGACGATCGAATTGCAGGCGGTGCTGACCCGGCGTACCGAGCAATGCGACTGGCAGGTCCTGCAGGATGACTCACGCTGGAAAATGGGCTGGCGCTGAAAACCTCAAAAAACTTATACAAACAATTTGACTTGTACACCCATGAATCTATGCTGAAGTCATGTTGTACAGATCAGTTTGTCTGTACAGGTTTAGATTCGAGGTTGCTGCATGTCCGACTCATCGACGTCCCTACCGAAAATCGCCATCAGCGCCTGCCTGATGGGCGCCGAGGTCCGCTACAACGGCGGACACAAGGAATCGCGGCTGTGCAGCCGCACCCTGGCCGAGCATTTTGAATTCGTTCCCGTCTGTCCTGAAGTAGCGATCGGTCTGGGAATTCCCCGCGAGCCGATTCGACTTGTGGGCGACCCGGCCAAGCCTGAAGCGGTCGGCACCGTCAATCCGTCGATTAACGTCACCCAGCCACTGGCCGCTTACGGCGAGAAAATGGCGGGGGAACTCAGTGACATCTGCGGCTACATCTTCATGCAGCAATCGCCCTCCTGCGGTCTGGAGCGCGTCAAGGTCTACCACGCCAACGGTGCACCGGTGAATGGTGGCGGGCGTGGCATTTACGCCGAGGCGTTCTGTGCGCAGCATCCGAATCTGCCGGTGGAGGAAGCCGGGCGCCTGAACGATCCGGTGCTGCGGGAAAACTTCATCACCCGCGTGCTCGCCTACCGCGAATGGCAGCAGGTGCTCAAGCAGGGCTTGAGCCGCCGCGCACTGACCGAATTTCACTCGCGCTACAAATACCTGCTGATGGCCCACAACCCGGTGCAATACAAGACGCTGGGCAATCTGCTGGGCAACATGGGCCAGACAGCGCCGGACGAACTCGGCCCGCGCTATTTCAGTGAACTGATGGCGGCGCTGAAGAAATGCGCCACCCGCCGCACCCACAGCAATGTCCTGCAGCACATCAGTGGCTACCTGAAACAGGTCATCACCCCCGAAGACAAACAGGAAGTGCAGCACATCATCGGCCAGTACCGGCACGGCATCGTGCCGCTGGTGGTGCCGCTGACGCTGCTCAAGCATCACTTTCGCCTCCACCCGGATCCCTACATTGCGCAGCAGGTGTACCTGCAACCGCATCCGGAAAACCTCAGTCTGCGAAACGCCATTTGATGAACGACTCACCCGACACCAGCGCCCGTGAAGACCTCGGCGCCGACTTCAAGAAAGCCCTCGACGAAGGCTGGCTGCCGATTCGCGAAGTCGCGCGCCAGACCGGCGTGAATGCCGTAACCCTGCGCGCCTGGGAAAGACGCTACGGGCTGATCGTTCCGCAGCGCACGCCCAAGGGCCATCGTCTTTACAGCGCCGAACATGTGCAGCGCATCCAGAACATCCTCACCTGGCTCAATCGGGGCGTTGCGGTCAGCCAGGTCAAACCGCTGCTCGACACGGCGCAAGCTTTAAACGAACCGGTGGAGGACGAATGGCATCCGTTGCGCCAGGCCGCCCTGCTGGCGGTTACTCACCTGAACGAGCGCAGCCTCGACGACAGCATCAACCAGGCGATGGCGCTGTATCCGCCACGCACACTCTGCGAGCAATTGCTGCTGCCGCTGCTGAGCGATCTCGAACAGCGCTGGCAGGGCCAGTTCGGCGCGCAGATGGAGCGCGTGTTCTTTTTTGCCTGGTTGCGCAGCAAATTTGGCGCACGCATCTACCATAACAACCGTCAGTTGCGCACCGCGCCGCTGCTGCTGGTCAATCAGTCGGATTTACCGCTGGAGCCGCACCTGTGGCTCTGCGCCTGGCTGATCAGCAGCGCCGACTGCCCGGTGCAGGTGTTCGACTGGCCGCTGCCGGCCGGAGAGCTGGCACTGGCAACCGATACCCTGCAAGCCCGTGGCGTACTGCTGTATTCCAGCAAAGCCCTGAGCCTTGCGCAGCTACCGAAACTGTTGAATGGCGTCAGCTGCCCAAAACTGATTGCCGGACCCACGGTGTGCATTCACCACGCCGAGTTGTCCGCAAAGACTTCCGATTTCGCTGATCTGCTCCTGGCCGAAGACCCTCTTTCGGCGCATCGGGTGCTCATTCAGCGTGGATTGATTTAATGATTCAGACAGAGACCGACATGCAATTGATCTGGCTGCGCAGCGACCTGCGCCAACATGACAACACCGCCCTCGCGGCCGCCGCCGAGCGTGGCCCGACCGTGGCTGTGTACCTGTTGAGCCCGCTGCAATGGCAGGAACATGACGACGCGCCGTGCAAGATCGATTTCTGGCTGCGCAATTTGCGCGAGTTGAGCAAAAGCCTGGGTGCCCTGAACATCCCGCTCCTGATCCGCACCGCGCCTCACTGGGATCAGGCACCCGCCGTGCTGCTCGAACTGTGCCGGCAACTGAAGATCGAGGCCGTGCACGTCAACGAGGAATACGGCATCAACGAAAGCCGTCGCGACGAGGCCGTTGCCGAGGCGTTGCGAGCCGAAGGCATCACCTTCCACAGCTACCTGGACCAATTGCTGTTCAAACCCGGCAGCGTACTGACCAAAACCGGCACTTACTTTCAGGTGTTCAGCCAGTTCCGCAAGGTCTGCTACGAACGCCTGCACCGCTCGATGCCGTCGCTGAAACAGGCACCGGGCAAACAATCGGCGCTGAACATCGCCAGCGATCCCGTTCCAGAAGCCATCGAAGGGTTCCCGACACCGGGCGAATCCCTGCGCGCCCTGTGGCCCGCCGGTGAAGCCGAGGCCCGGCGCCGTCTCGACACGTTCGCCGATGCGCATATCGACTACTACAAGAGCGAACGCGACTTCCCGGCCAAACCCGGCACCAGCCAGCTCTCGGCCTATCTGGCCGCCGGCGTGATCTCGCCGCGCCAATGCCTGCACGCCGCCCTGCAAAGCAATCAGGGTGAATTCGAAAGCGGCAAGGTCGGCGCTGTCACCTGGATCAACGAACTGCTGTGGCGCGAGTTCTACAAACACATCCTCGTCGGGTATCCGCGGGTTTCACGCCATCGCGCATTCCGCCCGGAAACCGAAGCCCTGGCCTGGCGCGATGCGCCTGCGGATCTGGCCGCCTGGCAGGAAGCCCGCACCGGCTTGCCGATCATCGACGCGGCCATGCGCCAACTGCTGGAAACCGGCTGGATGCACAACCGCCTGCGGATGGTGGTGGCGATGTTTCTGACCAAAAACCTGTTGATCGACTGGCGCGAAGGCGAGCGTTTCTTCATGCGCCACCTGATCGACGGCGACCTGGCCGCGAACAACGGCGGCTGGCAGTGGAGTTCCTCGACCGGCACCGATTCGGCGCCGTACTTTCGCATTTTCAACCCGGTCAGCCAGTCGGAAAAATTCGACAGCGAAGGCCTGTTCATCAAGCACTGGTTGCCGGAACTGGCCGGGCTGAACAAGAAAGAAGTCCACAACCCGGCCAGTGCCGGCGGGTTGTTCGGCGTGGCGGACTATCCGGCGCCGATCGTCAATCTGAGCGCATCACGGGAACGGGCGCTGACAGCGTTCAAAAACCTGCCGTCACGCGCATCTCAAGGAGTGAGCGATGAGTGAATTTCTGCGCAGTTTCGCCCAGCGGTTCGCACAGTTGAACAAGGACAACTTGCGCACCCTGGATGAGCTGTACAGCGAGGACATTCATTTCACCGACCCGCTACACGAAGTGCAGGGGCTGACGAACCTGCGCGCTTACTTCAGTGAGTTGTACGCCAACGTCAACGAACTGCGCTTCGATTTCCACGGCTTCGACCAGATCAGCGACGGCGAAGGCTATCTGCGTTGGGTCATGAGCTACCGCCACCCGCGTCTGAGCGGTGGGCAACTGATCCGCGTCGCCGGCTGCTCGCACCTGCTCTGGAGCGACAAGGTTTACCGCCACCGGGATTACTTCGATGCCGGAGCGCTGCTTTATGAACATTTACCCGTATTGGGCCGAGTGATTGCCTGGCTGAAAAGGAGATTGGGATGAGTCGTACAGCTCCACGGCGTTATTGGCTGACCGGTGCCAGTAGTGGCATCGGTGCAGCATTGGCAGAAGAAATCCTCAAGACCGGTGCACATCTGGCGGTCAGTTCCCGCCAGGTTGCACCGCTCAAAGTGCTGTCGCAACGTTATCCGGGACAGGTGCTGGTGGTGCCCGGTGATCTGACCAACAGTCAGACCGTGCGTGAAATCGGCGAACAGATCGCTGCGGACTGGGGCTCGCTCGATACGGTAATCCTCAACGCGGGCACCTGCGAATACGTCGACGCCCGTCAATTCGACGCGTCGATCATCGAACACGTAGTACGCACCAACCTGCTCGCCAGCAGCTATTGCATCGAAGCCGCCCTGCCCTTGTTGCGCAAAGGCACGGCACCGCATCTGGTGGGCATGGCCAGCTCGGTGACCTATGTGCCGTTGCCTCGCGCCGAAGCTTATGGTGCGTCGAAGGCCGGTCTGCGTTATCTGTTCGAATCCCTGCGCATCGACCTGGCGGACGAAGGCATTGAAGTCACGGTGATCAGCCCCGGTTTCGTCGACACGCCGCTGACCGCCAAAAATGATTTTCCGATGCCGCTCAGCTGGCCTGTGGATAAAGCCGCGCGGCATATCTTCGCCAAGCTGAAAGACCGGCCGCTGGAGATCGCCTTTCCGGCGCTGTTCATGGCGGTCCTGTGGCCCTTGTCGAAAATGCCCGCGCGCGTACAACTGGCGATTGGCAAACGCATGGTGCGCAGCAATCCGCCGCTCAGGGATGCAACATGAAAATCGCCATCGTAGGCAGCGGCATCGCCGGTTTGACCTGCGCGTATCTGCTCGCTCGCCGACATGACATCACCGTGTTCGAAGCCGACGCCCGGGTCGGCGGTCATACGCACACGGTACCGGTCACCGTGGAAGGGCGCGACTACGCAGTGGACACCGGTTTCATCGTGTTCAACGACTGGACGTATCCGAACTTCATTCGTTTGCTCGGCCAATTGGGCGTGGCCTTCAAACCCACCGAGATGAGTTTTTCGGTCAACGATCCGGACACCGGTCTGGAATACAACGGCAATAATCTGAACAGCCTGTTCGCCCAGCGCAGCAACCTGTTGTCCCCCGGATTCTGGGGCATGTTGCGCGACATCCTGCGGTTCAACAAAGAAGCCCGGCGCGACCTTGCCGAACAGCGGATCGCCACCGACACCACCCTCGACGATTACCTCAAGGCCGGCGGTTACGGCGAGCGTTTCATCCTGCATTACATCGTGCCGATGGGCGCGGCGATCTGGTCGATGCCGATGGCCGAGATGCTCAATTTTCCATTGCAGTTCTTCGTGCGCTTTTTCGAGAACCACGGGTTGCTGTCGATCAGCAATCGCCCGCAGTGGCAGGTCATCAAGGGTGGCTCCAGCGCCTACATCGCGCCGCTGACGACGTCGTTCAAGGAGCGCATCCGCCTGAACTGCCCGGTGGGGCGGATCGATCGCGACGCACACGGCGTGGTTATCCACAGCCCGGCCGGCATCGAACGTTTCGATAAAGTGGTGCTGGCCTGCCATAGCGATCAGGCGTTGCGACTGCTGGGAAATCCTGACGATAAAGAACGGGAAATCCTCGGCGCTCTGCCCTACGCCGACAACGAAGTGGTGCTGCACACCGACACCCGCCTGCTGCCCACACGCAAACGGGCCTGGGCCAGCTGGAATTATCGCCTCGGCGGCGCCGGTCATACCCAGGCCGCCGTGACCTACGACATGAACATCCTGCAAGGGATCCAGAGCGATACCACGTTCTGCGTCAGCCTCAACCAGAGCGCCGGCATCAGCCCGTCCAAAGTGCTCGCGCGCTTCACCTACGCTCACCCGCAATTCAGCCTCGCGGCGGTGGCGGCGCAACAGCGCTGGGCCGAAATCGACGGCGAGCAGCACACGCATTATTGCGGCGCCTATTGGGCCAACGGTTTCCATGAGGACGGGGTGGTCAGCGCTTTGCGCGTGGCCGCGTCCTTCGGAGAAAGCCTGTGAACAGCGCACTCTACAGTGGCTGGATCGCCCATCGGCGATTCGCCCCGCGCCGTCATGAGTTCCGTTACCGGATCGGCATGCTGTACCTCGATCTGGCTGAACAGGAGGCGGTGCTGGGCCTGTCCCGACTGGCAGGCGCCGGCCGCTTTGCGCCGTTTTCATTTCGCGAAACCGACTACCTGAAAACCTTCACCGGCAGCGGCGTGCGCCTGAGCGATGCGGTGCGCCAGTTGGTTGGCGAAGCTCTGGGCCATGCGCCGCAAGGTTCGATCTGCCTGTTGACCCAGCCACGCAGCTGGGGCCTGTCGTTCAACCCGGTGAGTTTTTTCTATTGCCACGAGGCCGACGGCCAACTGGCGGCGATTCTCTGCGAAGTCAGCAATACCCCGTGGCGCGAGCGTTTTCACTACGTGTTGCCGGCCAGAGCGCCCAGCAATCTGCAGGACTTTCACCAGCACTTTGCCGTGGCCAAGGCGTTTCATGTCTCGCCATTCCTGCCGCCGGACCTGGAATACCGCATGAGCTTCAGCCCTGCCGCGCAGGTCCTGGGTGTGCACATGGCCGACTGGCAAGGCGAGCAAAAACTGTTCGACGCCACCCTCGACCTGCGACGTGAACCCCTTGATCGACACCACTTGCACCGGCACCTGTGGCGCTTTCCCTGGATGACCGCCAAGACCGCGCTGGCGATCTATTGGCAGGCGTTGCGCCTGTTGCTCAAGCGCACCCCGATATTTGCCCACCAGCGCGCCGACGACCGTTTTCGAACCGCCACCGTACCGACCGAGGAACGCCACCATGAAATCCACTAGCGTCTCGGCCAAAGCCAGCCTGCTCAGCCCCCACGGCCTGAGCGGCTCGCTGCTGCGCCGGGGAGTACTGCGCCAGCTGGAGCAGCTCAAGCAGGGTCAACTGATCGTCATCGAGGACGGCGAACGCCACGTCTTCGGCACACCGGGCAGCGCGTTGGTGGGGGAAATTCAGGTCATGGATCCGGCTGCCTGGGGCCTGGTCGCGGGCAATGGCTCGATCGGCGCCGGTGAGGCTTTCATTCATGGTTACTGGCGCTCGCCGGATCTGACGGCCGTGGTGCGGGTCTTCGTCAGCAACCTTGAAGTGCTCGACGGAATGGAAGGTGGCCTGGCCCGGCTTGGTCGCCCGCTGGTGCGCGGGCTGCACTGGCTCAACCGCAATACGCGCAAGGGCTCGCAGAAAAACATCGCCGCCCACTACGACCTCGGCAATGACCTGTTCGAACAGTTTCTCGACCCGACCATGATGTATTCGGCCGCGCAGTTTCTCAGTCCCGACGACAGCCTGGAGCAGGCGCAACTGAACAAACTGGAGCGGATCTGCCAGAAACTCGCGCTCAAGCCCGACGACCACCTGCTGGAAATCGGCACCGGCTGGGGCAGCATGGCGCTTTACGCAGCGCAGCACTACGGCTGCAAAGTCACCACCACCACACTGTCGAAGGAGCAGTTCGCCTTCACCGCCGCCCGCATCGAACGCCTCGGCCTGCAGGATCAGGTGACGCTGCTGCTCAAGGATTACCGTGACCTCACCGGCCAGTACGACAAACTGGTGTCGATCGAAATGATCGAAGCAGTCGGCCACCGTTTCCTGCCGACCTACTTCAAACAGTGCGCGCACTTGCTCAAGAGCAACGGCCTGATGCTGCTGCAAGCGATCACCATCCGCGAACAACGCTACGAGCAGGCGCGTCGTGGCGTGGACTTCATCCAGCGTTACATTTTCCCCGGCGGCGCCCTGCCCTGCGTGCAGAAAATGCTCGAGATCGTCAGCCGCGACACCGACATGAACCTGTTGCACATGGAAGATTTCGGCCTGCACTACGCCCGCACCCTGCGTCTGTGGCACGAGAACTTTCGCCATGCTCACGGCCGTCTGACCGAATTGGGCTATGACGATTACTTCCTCAGGCTGTGGGAGTTCTACCTGTGTTATTGCGAGGGCGGATTCCTCGAGCGCACCATCGGCACCGCACAACTGGTGCTGGCCAAACCGGCGGCGATGACCGCGCCTTTGCTGGGCCGTTTCGATGCTTGAGCGGTTGGCCAACGCGGTGCTGTTCCAGATCGGCTGGTTGGCCTGCGTGCTCGGCGGTAACAGTTTGTGGTTGTTGCTGGCGCTGGCGGTGCTGGTGATTCATCTGCGCTGGATCAGCAGTTGGGCGCAGGAAGGCCGGTTGATCCTCAGTGTGGTGATCATCGGCACGGCGGTGGACAGCCTGTTGCGCGGCCTCGGGGTTTTCGAGTTCAAGGATCTGTCGCCGCTGATTCCGCTGTGGCTGATGTTGTTGTGGGCGTTATTTGCCACGACATTGCGTCATTGCCTGCAATGGAGCGCGAGTCCGTGGTGGCTGGCCAGCCTGCTTGGCGCGGCAGGTGGCGCGCTGTCTTATGGCGCCGGCGGACGACTGGCCGGTGTGCAATTTCCGTTCGGAGAGCTTGCGACCCTGATCGGCATCGCGCTGCTGTGGGCGTTGCTGTTTCCGCTGCTGCACCAGTTGTCCCGGCGGCTGACGCGTTAAACGCCTGTCAGGCCTTTCACACGCTCACCGGCCACTGCCGTACACTGGCGCCATGAAAACCATTCCCCATCGGCAAATCGCCGAGCCCGAGGTCACCTGCTCGACCTGTGCAGCCTGCTGCTGCCAGCTCGAAGTGATGCTGATCACCGACACCGGCGTACCCGAGCGTTTTATCGATACCGACGATTGGGGTGGTGAGGTGATGCTGCGTCTGGACGACGGCTGGTGCGCGGCGCTGGATCGCGACACGATGATGTGCACGATCTACGAGAAGCGTCCGCTGATCTGCCGCGAGTTCGAAATGGGCGCACCGGAATGCATCGACGAACGCCAGGGGATTGCCACGGCGTATCGCTGAATAAAAAAAGGAGCGCTAGGCGCTCCTTTTTTACGGGGCTGACTTTCTGGGGGCTTATAGCGGCATCGTGTAATGCAATGCGTAGCTTTCGACCCCATCGTTGTCGCTGCTCAGACCGGCGTTGGAATAGTGCGTCGCACGGATACCGACTTCATGCCCGCCATTGAAGCGCAGGCCGAAACCAAAGCGGTCTTCAAACTGGAAGGCGCCGCCGAGCTTGTTGTCTTCGTATTCGGTGTTGGAGAACAGCGCTACGCCGATCCCCGCCTCGACATACGGTTTGACCGACTGACCGGCAAACTCGTAAACAAACACCGGCGAGAACGACAGGCTGTTGTTGCTGGAGGTCTTGTCGCCTTCCCAGTAGGTGTAGGCGCCACTCCAGTAACCGGTCAGACGACCAACGTCACTTTGCAGCCAGCTCTTGTCCCAATCGAAATTCATGCCCAGGCGATAAGTCATCGTCGAATCGCTGGTGGCACCCACTGCAAACTCGACGCCAGCAGCTTGTGCGGTAAAACTTTGCCCCATCAGTGCAGCCGCAATCGCGGCCAAGCAGAATAGTCGCTTCACGTTGAAACTTCCTTTTCCGGAACGATCGTTTGGTTTTTCTAGGTCACTCTGCGCTATAGAAATCCGCGCTTGGTCAGAAGTTCAGCTGAATTTTTAGTTATTTCACATTTTTTTTACAAGGTGAATTTTTCGACGTCGCCATCGACTTGACCCAGCAGGGCGAGGGTCTTGCGCAAAGACGCGGGATCGGCGCTGGTCCAGAATCTGACCGGCCGGTTCGGCCCTTCGGCGAGCAGATCACGCTCGGCCAGCAGCCGCTGCAATTGACGTGCTACCGCCGCGCCCGTATCGATCAGGCTGATGCTCTCGGGGATCATCGACTTCAGCATCGGCTTGAGAAACGGATAGTGGGTGCAGCCCAGAATGATCGTGTCGCAACCGTTGGCCAGCAGCGGATCGACGTAGTGCTTGAGCAATGCACGCAGCTCGGCGCTATGCAGATCGCCGCTTTCAATCCGCTCGACAAGTCCGGGGCACGGCTGCGTGATGACCCGCACATCGGTGGCAAAACGATCGAGCAGCGCCGCAAATTTCGCACTCTGCAAAGTGCCGGTGGTGGCGAGTACCCCCACCACGCCGCTGCGGGTGGCGGCGGCGGCCGGTTTGACCGCCGGCTCCATGCCGACAATCGGCCACTCGGGAAAGTCCCGGCGCAGATCGGCGACCCCGGCCACGGTCGCGGTATTGCACGCGATCACCAGCGCCTTGGCACCCTGTTCGCGGAAAAACCCGGCCATCACGCTGCAACGCTGGCGGATGAATTCCGGGGTTTTCTCGCCATAAGGAATATGGCCGCAATCGCCGAGGTACAGCAGCGATTCATTCGGTAGCAGTTGCTGGATTTCCGCCAGCACCGACAGGCCGCCGACGCCGGAATCGAAGACGGCAATCGGCGCTTCACGCATGCTGCGAACCACAGATGCTGCAACCCGGGTCGCGCTTGACCCTCAGCTCACGGAATCGCGAGCCCAGCGCATCGATCAACAACAGACGGCCCACCAGCGGTTCGCCGAAACCCGCCAATAACTTCAGGGCTTCCAGCGCTTGCAGGCTGCCGACCAGACCGACCAGCGGCCCGACCACGCCGGCTTCGCTGCAAGTCAATTCGGCTTCGCTGCCGTGACCGTACAGGCAGTGGTAACACGGGCTCTCGGCACGACGCGGGTCGAACACCGAAAGCTGTCCTTCGAGGCGGATCGCGGCGCCGCTGACCAAGGGCTTGCGCGCCGCCACGCACGCGGCATTGACCGCTTCGCGGGTGGAGAAATTGTCCGAGCAGTCGAGCACCAGATCCACCGCCGCCACGGCTGCGGCGAGAGAATCCTCGTCCAGTGCCTGACGATGGGGCACCAGCTTGATTTCAGGATTGATCGCGCTCAGGCGCTTGAGCGCCGAGTCGACCTTGGTCATGCCGACGCTGTCGGTGTCGTGGATGATCTGGCGTTGCAGGTTGGTCAAATCGACCGTGTCGAAATCCGCCAGGTGCAATTCACCGACACCCGCCGCCGCCAGGTACAAGGCCACTGGCGCACCGAGACCACCGAGGCCGACGATCAATACCCGGCTGTCCTTGAGCTTCAACTGGCCATCGATGTCGATGTGTTGCAGCAGGATCTGCCGACTGTAGCGCAACAATTCCTGATCATTCAGCACGGCAGGCGCCCCAGGCTGATCCGTTGATGGCCGCCCAGATCGGTGCGGCTGTGGACTTCTTCGAAACCTTGCGTCAGCAGCAGATCGCGCACGGCTTCGGCTTGATCATAGCCGTGTTCGAGCATCAGCCAGCCGCCGGCTTCCAGATGGGCCGGCGCCTGGGCGATGATCAGGCGCAGATCATCGAGCCCGTCGATGCCGGCCACCAAGGCGCTTTCCGGCTCGAAACGCACATCGCCTTCCACCAGATGCGGATCGGCAGCGCGAATGTACGGCGGGTTGCTGATGATCAGCTCGAAACGCTTGCCTTCGAGGGCGCTGAACCAGTGACTGCTCAGCACCGTGGCGTTGTTCAAGTGCAGGCGCTGGCGATTGCGTTCGGCCAGGGCCACGGCTTCCAGCACGCAATCCACGGCGGTGACTTTCCACGCCGGGCGCTCGCTGGCCAGGGCCAGGGCAATCGCCCCGCTGCCGGTGCCGAGGTCGAGAACTTTGGCCGGGGTCGCCGGCAACAATTCCAGTGCGGCTTCCACCAGCAGTTCGGTGTCCGGGCGCGGGATTAGCGTGTGCGGCGCGACTTCCAGATCCAGCTTCCAGAAACCCTGCTGACCCAGAATGTAGGCCACCGGCTCGCCGCTGCGACGACGTTGCAGGTACTCGGCGAAGACCAGTGCGGCTTCGCTGGGCACGATGCGCTCGGGCCAGGTGTGGAGAAAACTGCGCGACTTGCCCAGCGCGGCGGCCAGAAGCAATTCGGCGTCCAGACGCGCGGTGGGCGAATCCGGCAATTCGGCGGCGCGCAACAGGCTGGCGATGATGGTCATTTACTCACCTATCGCTGCGAGCTGGTCGGCCTGGTATTCGGCCAGCAACGGCTCGATCACCGCTTCGACGCCACCGGCGAGGATTTCGTCGAGGGAATACAGGGTCAGGTTGACGCGGTGGTCGGTGACCCGGCCCTGGGCAAAGTTGTAGGTGCGGATACGCTCGGAGCGGTCACCGGAACCCACCAGCAATTTACGTTCGCTGGCGATGGCGTTGGCCGCTGCAGCCGTCTGCTGGTCGTTGAGCTTGGCCGCCAGCCAGGCCATCGCCCGGGCACGGTTCTTGTGCTGGGAACGTTCTTCCTGGCACTCGACAACGGTGCCGGTCGGTATGTGGGTGATGCGGATCGCCGAATCGGTGGTGTTGACGTGCTGACCACCGGCCCCGGAGGAGCGGTAAGTGTCGACGCGCAAATCCGCCGGGTTGATCTCGATGGCTTCACGCTCGTCCGGCTCGGGCAATACCGCCACGGTGCAGGCCGAGGTGTGGATACGGCCCTGGGATTCGGTGGCGGGTACACGCTGTACGCGGTGCGCGCCGGATTCGAATTTCAGCTTGCCGTAAACGTTGTCGCCTTCGATGCGGGCGATGACTTCTTTATAGCCGCCGTGTTCGCCTTCGTTTTCCGAGAGGATCTCCACGCGCCAGCCACGCCGCTCGGCGTAACGCGAGTACATGCGTAACAGGTCGCCGGAGAAGATCGCCGCCTCGTCGCCACCGGTGCCGGCGCGGATTTCGAGAAACACGTTGCGCCCGTCGTTGGGATCCTTGGGCAGCAACATGCGCTGCAGGTCGGATTCCAGCGTGATCAGCAACTCCTTGGCTTCGCGGACTTCTTCCACGGCCATTTCACGCATGTCCGGGTCGCTGTCCTTGAGCAGCGCCTGCGCGCCTTCAAGATCACTTTGTACGCCGAGCAGCTTTTTATAGCCTTGTACCACCGGCTCAAGTTCGGCGTATTCCTTGGAATAGGCGCGGAATTTGGTCTGGTCGGAAATGACTTCGCCGTCGCCGAGCAGCGCGGTCAGTTCCTCGAAACGGTCCTGGAGAATGTCCAGCTTATTGAGCAGTGACGCTTTCATTGCGGTTTTTTATCCGAAAAGCTATCCGGTGAGCCCTCGAGGGCAAAGAGTTCCTGAGCCATGGCCAGCGCATCGAGGCGGCCTTCGGCAGAAAGCTTTTTCAACTGCACGCTCGGAGCGTGCAGGAGTTTGTTGGTCAGGCCACGGGCCAGTTGCCCGAGCACGTCTTCGGCGTTGCCGCCGTTGGCCAGCAGGCGCAGGGCCTTTTGCAGTTCTTCGTCGCGCAGGCGTTCGCTCTGTTGACGATAGGCCTTGAGCACATCGACCGCCGCCAGCTCGCGCAGGCGCACCATGAAATCGTCGGCGCCGACCGAAACCATCTCTTCGGCCGCCTGCGCTGCACCCTGACGGCTCTTGAGGTTTTCGGCGACCACTTCGTGCAGATCGTCGACGCTATAGAGGTAAACGTCGTCGAGTTCGCCGACTTCTGGCTCGATGTCACGGGGAACGGCGATGTCGACCATGAAGATCGGCTTGTGCTTGCGCAGCTTCAGCGCGCTTTCCACTGCGCCCTTGCCGAGGATCGGCAACTGACTGGCGGTAGAACTGATGACGATGTCGCTGCGTACCAGTTCGGCAGGAATATCCGAGAGCAACACTGCGTGGGCACCGAACTGCTCGGCCAGCAGGCTGGCGCGCTCCAGCGTCCGGTTGGCGACCACGATTCTCTTGACCCCGAGTTCATGCAAATGACGGGCGACCAGAGTGATGGTCTCGCCGGCACCGATCAGCAGGGCCTGGCTGCGTTGCAGGTCACTGAAAATCTGTTTGGCCAGGCTGACGGCGGCAAATGCCACGGACACCGGGTTTTCGCCGATGGCGGTGTCGGTACGGACTTGCTTGGCGGCATTGAAGGTCGCCTGGAACAGTCGCCCGAGCAGCGGCCCGATGGTGCCGGCCTCGCGGGCCACGGCGTAGGCCGATTTCATCTGGCCGAGAATCTGCGGTTCGCCCAACACCAGCGAGTCGAGCCCGGAGGCGACGCGCATCATGTGACGAACTGCCGCATCATCTTCATGCACATAAGCGCTCGCGCGCAGCTCATCGAGGCTTAAATGGTGATAGTCGGCCAGCCAGCGCAGCACGATATCGGCCGAAAGCTGATCCTGTTCTATATACAGCTCACTGCGATTGCAGGTGGAGAGGATCGCAGCTTCGCGGCTGTCGGTGAGTCGGCAGAGCTGCTGCAAGGCCTCCACCAGCTGCTCAGGGGTAAAGGCCACGCGCTCGCGGACGTCTACTGAAGCAGTCTTGTGGTTGATACCGAGTGCAAGGAAGGCCATTCAAGGTCGCTGATGGTGACGTGAAGCCGGCAATTGTCCTACTTCGTCAGATTCAGAACAACTACCGCTTACTATTGTCCCAATTGTCGGCCCCTATAATGGCCACAATCGAGACTCGGTTATGTTTGGCCGAAGGCTTGTGTCATGATGATCCGACCGCAGGTTAGTCGTCCTCTTCCTATATGAATAGATCTTCCGCGTTGCTCCTCGCTTTTGTCTTCCTCAGCGGCTGCCAGGCCTTGGCCCCCGTTTCGCAGGACGGTGCCTCACCGGTCGAAGACACCACGCCGGCTCCTGAAAAGCCCAAGGTTTACAGCTCGTTCAGCCAGGAAACGGTGTTCAGCCTGCTGAGCGCCGAACTCGCTGGCCAGCGCAATCGTTTCGACATTGCCCTGGACAACTACGTGACCCAGGCCATCAACACCCAGGATCCGGGCGTTTCCGAGCGCGCCTTCCGCATCGCCGAGTACCTGGGCGCCGATCAGCCGGCCCTCGATACCGCGCTGATCTGGGCGAAAAACGCCCCGGACGACCTCGAAGCGCAACGCGCCGCCGCCGTGCAACTGGCTCGCGCCGGGCGCTATGACGACTCGATGGTCTACATGGAGAAAGTCCTGCAGGGCAAGGGCGACACCCATTTCGACTTCCTCGCGCTGTCGGCCGCCGACACCGACCAGGAAACCCGCAACGGCCTGATGAAAAGCTTCGACCGCCTGTTGCAGCGTCACCCGAACAACAATCAGCTGATTTTCGGCAAGGCCTTGCTGATGCAGCAGGACGGCGACACCAAAGGTGCGCTGACCCTGCTTGAAGACAATCCGCCGGAAGACGGCGAAATCGCCCCGATCCTGCTGCGCGCACGTCTTCTGCAAGGTCTGAACCGTGGCGACGAAGCCTTGCCGCTGTTGCAGAAAAGCATCAAGAAATACCCGGACGACAAGCGCCTGCGCCTGACCTACGCGCGGATGCTGGTGGAACAGGACCGGATGGACGACGCCAAGGTCGAGTTCTCCACCCTGGTTCAGCAATACCCGGAAGACGACGAACTGCGTTATTCCCTGGCGCTGGTCTGCCTGGAAGCCAAGGCCTGGGACGAGGCCAAGGGCTATCTGGAAGACCTGATCGCCCGGGAAAGCCATGTCGATTCGGCGCACCTGAACCTGGGGCGCATCGCCGAAGAGCGCAACGACCCGCAAGGCGCGCTCATCGAGTATGCCCAGGTCGGCCCGGGCAACGACTATCTGCCGGCGCAACTGCGTCAGGCCGATATTCTGATGAACAACGGCAAGACCGCCGAAGCCCAGAGCAAACTCGCCGCCGAGCGTGACGAGCAGCCGGATTACGCGATCCAGCTGTACCTGATCGAAGCCGAAACCCTGTCCGCCAACAATCAGGGCGACAAGGCCTGGAAAGTCCTGCAACAAGCGTTGCAGCAGTACCCGGACGATCTGAACCTGCTTTATACCCGCGCGATGCAGGCGGAAAAACGCAATGACCTGGCGCAGATGGAAAAAGACCTGCGTCTGATCATCAAGCGCGATCCGGACAACGCCATGGCCCTCAACGCCCTCGGCTATACCTTGTCCGACCGCACTACTCGCTACGCGGAAGCCAAGGCGCTGATCGAGCAGGCGCACCAGATCAACCCGGAAGACCCGGCGGTGCTCGACAGCCTCGGCTGGGTGAACTTTCGCATGGGCAATCTGGAAGACGCCGAGAAATACCTGCGTCAGGCCCTCGAGCGCTTCCCCGATCACGAAGTCGCCGCGCATCTGGGCGAAGTGCTGTGGGCCAAGGGCAAGCAGCGCGAAGCGAAACAAATCTGGGGCAAGTTCCTCAAGGACCAGCCTGACAGCACCATCCTGCGCAGCACCATCAAGCGCCTGACCGGATCCGAGACTCTTTAACTCATGTTTTTGCGCCACGTCATAGTTTTCAGCTTCATCGCCCTGCTCGCCGGTTGCGCGGGTTTCGGCGCCCGTGAATCGGTCGAAGGCCACGGCAATCCGGCACAGTGGGCCGCGAACAAACAACACCTGACCGGCCTCGACGGCTGGCAGATCGACGGCAAGATCGGCATTCGCGCCCCGAAAGACTCGGGCAGCGGCACGCTGTTCTGGCTGCAACGTCAGGATTACTACGACATCCGTCTGTCCGGCCCGCTGGGTCGTGGCGCGGCGCGACTGACCGGTCGCCCGGGCGCGGTGTCGCTGGAAGTGGCGAATCAGGGCCGTTATGAAGCGCCGACTCCGGAAGCACTGGTCGAAGAGCAACTGGGCTGGAAACTGCCGGTCTCGCATCTGGCCTGGTGGGTTCGCGGCCTCCCGGCACCGGACAGCAAAAGCCGTCTGACCCTGGACGGCAACAGCCGTTTGGCCAATCTGGATCAGGATGGCTGGCAGGTCGAATACCTCAGCTATGCCGAACAGAACGGTTACTGGCTGCCCGAGCGGATCAAACTGCACGGCACCGATCTGGACGTGACGCTGGTCATCAAGACCTGGCAACCGCGCAAATTGGGGCAATAACGCATGACCGCTCCACGCCTGACGCTGCCATCGCCGGCCAAACTCAACCTGATGCTGCATATTCTCGGTCGCCGTGAAGACGGTTATCACGAGTTGCAGACGCTTTTTCAGTTCCTCGACTACGGCGACGAAATCACTTTCGCCGTGCGTGACGATGGCGTGATCCACCTGCACACCGAATTCGACGGCGTGCCCCACGACAGCAACCTGATCGTGCGCGCGGCGAAGAAACTGCAGGAACAATCCGGCTGCTCGCTCGGCATCGATATCTGGATCGACAAGATCCTGCCGATGGGCGGCGGCATCGGTGGCGGCAGTTCGAACGCGGCCACCACCCTGCTCGGCCTCAATCACTTGTGGCAACTGGGTTGGGATGAAGATCGACTGGCTGCACTGGGCCTGACACTGGGCGCCGACGTGCCGGTGTTCGTGCGGGGCCATGCGGCTTTCGCCGAAGGTGTCGGTGAGAAACTGACCCCGGTCGAGCCCGCCGAACCGTGGTATGTCGTGCTCGTTCCGCAAGTCTCTGTTAGTACGGCAGAAATTTTTTCAGATCCATTGTTGACACGTAACACGCCGCCCATTAAAGTGCGCCCCGTTCCCGAGGGAAACAGTCGAAATGACTGCTTGCCGGTGGTATCAAGGCGTTATCCAGAAGTACGTAACGCATTGAATTTGTTAGGTAATTTTACCGAAGCAAAACTCACCGGAACTGGAAGTTGTGTGTTTGGGGGCTTCCCAAGCAAAGCTGAAGCTGATAAAGTCTCGGCCCTTCTGACAGAGACCCTTACAGGGTTTGTAGCGAAAGGAAGCAACGTTTCGATGTTGCATCGCAAGCTGCAAAGTCTGCTCTAAAGGAACCAAGTGCCCGGCACTTGCAAGCAACAGATACAGGGGCGTCGCCAAGCGGTAAGGCAGCAGGTTTTGATCCTGCCATGCGTTGGTTCGAATCCAGCCGCCCCTGCCATTTTCCTATACTCATCCAGGTATACCCTCAGCCTTCAGGTACTGCGCGTGTCCAAGATGATGGTCTTTACGGGGAACGCTAACCCCGATCTGGCTCGGCGTGTCGTACGTCAGCTGCATATCCCTCTCGGTGACATCTCTGTCGGTAAATTCTCCGACGGCGAAATTACAGCCGAGATCAATGAAAACGTTCGTGGTAAAGACGTCTTCATTATTCAGCCGACTTGCGCTCCGACCAACGATAACCTGATGGAACTGGTAGTGATGGCTGATGCCTTCCGCCGCTCCTCGGCTACTCGTATCACTGCTGTTATTCCTTATTTTGGTTATGCCCGTCAGGATCGCCGTCCGCGTTCCGCACGTGTGGCTATCAGCGCGAAAGTCGTTGCTGACATGCTCACCGTAGTCGGCATCGACCGTGTTCTCACGGTTGATCTGCATGCTGACCAGATTCAGGGTTTCTTCGATATTCCGGTAGATAACATCTACGGCTCCCCTGTTCTGGTGGATGACATCGAAGATCAGCGCTTCGAGAACCTGATGATCGTGTCCCCGGACATTGGTGGCGTCGTGCGTGCACGTGCCGTTGCCAAATCCCTGGGCGTGGATCTCGGGATCATCGACAAACGCCGTGAGAAAGCCAATCACTCTGAAGTGATGCATATCATCGGTGATGTCGAAGGGCGTACCTGCATCCTGGTCGATGACATGGTCGATACCGCCGGCACTCTGTGCCACGCGGCCAAGGCCCTGAAAGAGCATGGCGCAGCCAAGGTCTTTGCTTACTGCACACACCCTGTGCTGTCGGGTCGGGCCATCGAGAATATCGAAAATTCCGTGCTGGACGAGCTGGTGGTCACTAACACCATCCCGCTGTCCGCTGCAGCACAAGCCTGTGCACGTATCCGTCAACTGGATATCGCACCGGTTGTTGCCGAAGCGGTTCGCCGCATCAGCAACGAAGAATCGATCAGCGCGATGTTCCGTTAAGGGCCCTGCCCTTCTCGAAATGTCTCGTTGACGAAAAGCGCCCCGCCCCGGCATTCCTGCCGGGGCGGGGCTTTTTTGCCCATACCGTGTTCGGCGCTGGTCGCAAACGCCACTCGGTCATGGCTATTTTGGAGATACAAAATGAACGATTTTACTCTGAATGCTGAAGCGCGTTCCGACCTGGGGAAAGGTGCGAGCCGCCGCCTGCGTCGTCTCGCCGCCCTGGTTCCAGCTGTTGTTTACGGTGGCGACAAAGCCCCTGAATCCATCAGCATGCTGGCCAAAGAAGTTGCCAAACTGCTCGAAAACGAAGCTGCCTACAGCCACGTTATCGAACTGAACGTTGGTGGCACCAAGCAAAACGTGATCATCAAGGCTCTGCAGCGTCACCCGGCCAAAGGCCACGTGATGCACGCTGACTTCGTACGCGTTGTAGCTGGCCAGAAACTGACCGCTATCGTTCCTGTGCACTTCATCAACGAAGCTGCTCCAGTGAAGAAAGGCGGCGAAATCTCGCACGTTGTTGCCGAGATCGAAGTTTCCTGCCTGCCAAAAGATCTGCCTGAGTTCATCGAAGTCGACCTGGCTAACGCTGAAATCGGCACCATCGTTCACCTGTCGGACCTCAAAGCTCCTAAAGGTGTCGAGTTCGTGGCTCTGGCACACGGCGATGACAAGGCTGTTGCCAACGTCCACGCTCCACGTGTTGCTCCAGAAGCTACCGAAGAAGGCGCAGCAGAGTAATTCACTCTGTCATGCCTGAGTGAGCAGGTAACATCGCGGACTGGAACGTAGCGAGAAAGCGGGCGGGAACGCGGAGTTTACATCCATGGTAAATGAGCATTTTTCGTCCACTTTCGCCGCCTTCCCTGATCGCGGCGATGTTATCCACCACTCAAAGGAAGGGCCCCTATCGTGACTGCCATCAAACTGATCGTTGGCCTGGGAAATCCAGGCGCTGAATACGAGCAGACCCGGCATAACGCAGGGGCCCTTTTTGTTGAGCGCATCGCCCACGCACAGAACGTGAATCTCGTGGCCGATCGCAAGTATTTCGGCCTGACCGGGCGCTTCTCGCATCAGGGTCAGGATGTTCGTCTGCTGATTCCCACCACCTACATGAACCGCAGCGGCCAGGCCGTGGCGGCACTCGCCGGTTTCTTCCGCATCAAGCCTGAAGAAATCCTGGTGGCGCACGACGAACTCGATCTGCCTCCGGGCGTCGCCAAACTCAAAGTCGGCGGCGGCCATGGCGGTCACAACGGGTTGCGCGACATCATTGCGCAATTGGGCAATCAGAATACGTTCCACCGCCTGCGGCTCGGCATCGGCCACCCGGGTGTCGCCAGTATGGTTTCAAATTTCGTCCTGGGTCGTGCGCCACGCGCCGAACAGGAAAAACTCGATGCCAGCATCGACTTTGCCCTCGGCGTGCTGCCGGATATCCTCGCCGGTGAATGGAACCGCGCGATGAAAAACCTGCACAGCCAGAAGGCCTGACTCTAATCCGAGGGGAAACACCATGGGATTCAATTGCGGCATCGTCGGCCTGCCTAACGTCGGCAAGTCCACCCTGTTCAACGCCCTGACCAAATCCGGGATCGCGGCCGAGAACTTCCCCTTCTGCACCATCGAGCCGAACAGCGGCATCGTGCCGATGCCGGATCCGCGTCTGGACGCTCTGGCGGCCATCGTCAATCCGAAGCGCATCCTGCCGACCACCATGGAATTCGTCGACATCGCGGGCCTGGTTGCCGGCGCCTCGAAAGGTGAAGGCCTGGGCAACAAGTTCCTGGCCAACATCCGCGAAACCGACGCGATCGCTCACGTCGTGCGCTGCTTCGAAGACGAGAACGTGATCCACGTTTCCAACAGCGTCGACCCGAAGCGCGACATCGAAATCATCGACCTGGAACTGATTTTCGCCGACCTCGACAGCTGCGAGAAGCAACTGCAGAAAGTCGCGCGCAACGCCAAGGGCGGTGACAAGGACGCAGTGGCCCAGAAGGCCCTGCTCGAACAACTGATCCCGCACTTCACTGAAGGCAAGCCTGCACGCAGCCTGATGAAGAACATGAGCGCCGACGAAAAAGCGATCATCAAGGGCTTCCACCTGCTGACCACCAAGCCGGTCATGTACATCGCCAACGTCGCTGAAGACGGTTTCGAGAACAACCCGCACCTGGACGTGGTCAAGGCCATCGCCGAAGAAGAAGGCGCGATGGTTGTTCCGGTCTGCAACAAGATCGAAGCGGAAATCGCCGAGCTGGACGACGGTGAAGAGAAAGACATGTTCCTTGAGGCCCTGGGCCTGGAAGAGCCTGGCCTGAACCGCGTGATCCGCGCCGGCTACGAAATGCTGCACCTGCAGACCTACTTCACCGCCGGTGTCGAAGAAGTCCGCGCCTGGACCGTCCGCGTCGGTGCCACCGCACCACAAGCCGCCGGCGTGATCCACACCGACTTCGAGAAAGGCTTCATCCGCGCCGAAGTGATCGCCTACAACGACTTCATCCAGTACAAGGGCGAAGCGGGCACCAAGGAAGCCGGCAAATGGCGTCTGGAAGGCAAGGATTACATCGTCAAAGATGGCGACGTGATGCACTTCCGCTTCAACGTGTAAAAGCTGCACCCAAGAAAAAGCCGCGTTTGATACGCGGCTTTTTTGTGCCTGAAATTCGGCCCGTCAGGCCTTTTGGGTTCTCGGCAGGAAGATCGCCAGCACCCCGAACAGCGGCAGGAACGAGCACAGGAAGTACACGTACTCAATGCCGTGAATGTCCGCCAGATGCCCGAGCAACGCCGCACCGATCCCGCCAAATCCGAACATCAGACCGAAAAACACCCCGGCAATCATTCCGACATTGCCCGGCACCAGTTCCTGCGCGTACACCACGATCGCCGAGAACGCCGAAGCGAGGATGAAACCGATCACCACGCTCAGAACGCTGGTCCAGAACAGGTCGACATGCGGCATCAGCAGCGTGAACGGCGCCACGCCAAGGATCGAGAACCAGATCACCGCCTTGCGCCCGATCTTATCGCCAATCGGCCCGCCGAAGAACGTGCCCGCCGCCACCGCGCCGAGGAACAGGAACAGATGCAGCTGTGAACTGGCCACCGACAGGTCGAACTTCTCGATCAGGTAGAACGTGAAGTAGCTGGTCAGGCTGGCCATGTAGAAGTACTTGGAGAACACCAGCAACCCGAGCACCACCAGCGCGCTGATCACCCTGCTCTTCGACAGTCCGTGAGTGGCGGCCTGGCCGGCCTTGAGCTTGAACAGGTTCAGGTGATGGGCGTACCAGCGGCTGATGCGATAGAGCACGAACAGCGCAAACACCGCGAACAGTCCGAACCAGGCCACATTGCCCTGCCCGAAAGGAATGATGATCGCCGCCGCCAGCAACGGGCCGAACGCCGAACCGGCGTTACCACCGACCTGAAACGTCGATTGCGCCAGACCGAAGCGCCCGCCCGACGCCAGACGCGCGATACGAGAAGCTTCAGGGTGGAAAGTCGAAGAGCCGATACCGATCAGCGCCGCTGCCAACAGAATCAACGGGAAACTGCCAACCATCGACATCATCACAATGCCGATCAGCGTGCACACGGAACCTGCCGGCAGCAGCCACGGTTTCGGATGCCGGTCGGTGTGATAACCGACCCACGGCTGCAACAGCGAAGCGGTCAATTGGAAGGTCAAAGTGATCAGGCCGACCTGGGTGAAACTCAGGCCATAGTTGGCCTTGAGCATCGGATAGATCGACGGCAGCACTGACTGGATCAGGTCATTGATCAAATGCGCCAGCGCCACCGCGCCGATGATGCGCATCACCAGTGGACTGTTCTGGGGAGGAGCGGACGCCGAGGCAGCGGCGGTCTGAACGTTGCTGATAGCCATGGGAGTTTCCGGACTGCAGATGGGTGCACGCGGGCAGGTGCGTCAATGTGCCATTTTTCGGTGCGCCAGCGCCATCCCCTTAGCCAGCTAACGAACTATTCAGTCGTCGCGCCACAAGTGATAGCGCAACGCCATGGTCTGAATCTTGCCTTGCTTATCCGCTTGAACGCGGCGCCCTTACAAAGGGCATCGAGAATGGGAAGTTTCGCTACAGAGCCGGCCTACAGAGCGGGCAAGGGTGAACTTTCGAGGCCTTTTAGCAGGGCACCAATCCCGGTCGCAACGACCGCGATGCACGCCGATGGTGCGTGGTGTCCAGAGGAGTCATGGGGCATGCAGGCTTTTTTATCACCGGGGATCAGGTTGCTGGGGCGGTTTGGCTTCGCGCGTAAATTCCAGTTGTTGTTTCTGCTGTTTATCCTGCCATTGGCCGGCAGCCTGTTGATGATCGGCCAGGACTATCGCGAAAAACTCAACCTGATTGCCGGCGAACGTGCCGGTGTGCGGCAGTTGCTCGCCCTCGATGCACTCGACAATCTGCTCGCCGCCCAGCGCGACCGCGCCGCCCGTTGGCGCGCCACGGAAACCAACCGCCAGCCGACGCCCGCCACCCTTGCGGCCATGGCCGCCTTCGATAGCGTACAACCTGCTGTTGCCCAGGCGACGCTGGACTTGGGCAATGCCTTGCAAGCCGAAGGCGCGGAAGGAGAAACCCTGACTCGCTATCAGGCGCTGCAAGCCGCGCTCAATGGTCTGGACTCGAAAAGCCTTTCCGGTGTCGGTTGGTGGCCGGACGGTTACGACCGATTCACCAACGCCCTCAGCGCCCTGCAAGCGTTGCGTGAGCAGATCGCGATGGACAATCGCCTGATCCTCGCGCCTTGGCTGGAAACCTATCTGCTGACGCAGATTTCCACCCAGCACGCACCGGACCTGATCGAACGTGTCGGCCGACTGGCAGCCGTCGGCCAGGCGTCGGTGGTATCCGGCCAGTTCACCCTGCAAAGCCGTCTGCAACTGCGTGACCTGCGCAGCCGCATCGGCGATGCCCGTGAGCAGTTGGTGAAAACTGCGGGCCTGCTCGAAGCGCGTCTGCCGCCGGCCCTGCAAGGCTGGGCCGGGCAATATCACGACAGCCTCAAACAACTGGATGCCGGTCTGAAAGTGCTGGATGACGGCGTGTTCGGCGGCAGCATCAATCTCAAGCCTGAAGAGTTCGAGCGCACTCTCGATGCCCTGCTCGGCAACCTCGCCACGCTGCGCCAGCAATCGCTGGTTTCGCTGGATCAGCGCCTGGATGACTACCACGGATCGGCGATTCGTCAGTTCATCGTTGTCGCCGCTGTGTTCGGTTTCCTGTTGCTGGCGGCGCTGTATCTGTTCGTCTGCCTGCAAGCCTCCATCCGTCGTAGCGCCAGCGGCATCACGCTGCTGGCCGAGGCTCTGCGCGACGGTAATCTGAGCCTGCAAGTGCCGGTCGTGGGCCGCGATGAATTGGCTTCGATCAGCACCGCACTCAACGTGGCGGTGGTGCAATTGCGTACCAGCCTGCTGGGTGTCGATCACGAGACTTCGCAACTGAGCTACGCGGTGCGCAGCCTCAACGATCACTCCAGCGGCGCTCTCAGCGAAGTCGAGGCCCAGCAATTGCAGATCAGCCAGATCGCCGCAGCGGCCACGCAACTGGCGGCGACGTCTCAAGGCGTGGCGCAGAGTTGCGAACAGGCTTCCGGCAGCGCCCAGCACACCCGGCGCATCGCTGCCGACAGCAGCCGTGACAGTCAACGGACCACGGCGAGCATTCAGCAGCTCAATCAGCGCCTGAACGAAACTGCCGCAGCGCTCGGCCGGGTCAGCGAGCAAGGGCAGCAGATTCAACTGGTGGTCGACACCATTCGCGGCGTCGCCGAACAGACCAACTTGCTGGCGCTCAACGCCGCCATCGAAGCCGCGCGGGCCGGGGAGCAAGGTCGCGGTTTTGCCGTGGTGGCCGACGAGGTGCGCAGCCTGTCGCAACGTACGCAATCGTCCACGGCGCAGATCGCCGGCACGGTCGACAGCCTGCGCAATACGGTCAATGAAGCCGTGAGCCTGATGGAGGCTGCCTGCGGCCAGGCGCAATCGGACGCGGAAGCGGTCACGGGACTTGGCGAACGCCTGGGGGAAATCGCCAGCGCCGTGCAGAGTGTCACCGACACCCTCGCCCAGATCGCCACAGCGGTAGAAGAACAGGCGAACACTGCCGATGAGGTCAGCGGCAATATCCAGCAGGTCGATCAAGCGGCGGTTCGTCTGCTCGAAGGCGCGCGGGCCGTGAACCTCGCGGCGGATACCTTGAGCCAGGGCAGCCATGCCTTGAGTGCCAACACCGGAAGATTTCAGCTGCGTTGAAAGCCCCTCCCGCCCCGATTTTCGGCGCGGGAGGATAAGCGGTTGAAAATAAGAAGAAATATTTTGAATTTACGCTTGACGCTTTTCCATTTCAGGGGAATAATGCGCGCCACTTGGCTACATAGCTCAGTTGGTTAGAGCATAGCATTCATAATGCTGGGGTCCGGGGTTCAAGTCCCTGTGTAGCCACCAAGTACTAAAAACGGCTTACCGAAAGGTAGGCCGTTTTTTTATGCCTCGAGAAAAGTGCCGGCCATCGTCAGCCGGCATTTTCTTTTATCCGGCCAGTGCCGCCAGCCCTTTCGTCCAGATCTGCCGCGTGCGCAAACCGACCATCGCTCGCCAGTCCGGATCGGCGGGATAGAACTGCTCCAGCAGATTCAATTTGATCTCGCGCCCCGTCGCATCCAGCGGATCGCCATGCAGATGCAGCCAGTGATCGTCGCGCAGGTAACGATGCACGTCCGGCCCCGGATAAGTCCCGCACTCGATCACGAACGGCATCAGTTGCACATTCGGCAGCGCATTGAGCAGTGCCTGCGAGGTGTAGCCGGTGGCGGTTGCCGCAACGCCGGTTTCACTCAGGGTTTCGGCTCCAGTGTGCAGCGTGTAGAGCCACGGGCCGTAAATCGACTGCGCCTTGGCCAGCGCTGGATACGGCGCCTGGGTAATCGTCAGCAGCATCGGATGCCCGTACTCGCCTGCGCCGGTGTGCAGGTCGAAACACATCACGGTTTCAGCACCGGCCAGATGATTCTCGATGATTGAGTGCAGCGTGCGATTCGACCAACTCGGCGCGAGTCCGCCAAAGAACAATCCGTCGGGATGACTGTGCTGACCGCCCTCGACAATCGACATGACAGCCGGCCAGCCGTGCTCGGCAATTTGCGCATCCAGCAAGGCATCAGCCTTTTGCCGCTCGGGGCCATTCAAATCGGTGCAGGCGTAAATTTCATGCAGCGCTGCGTAAGCGCGGTTGTCCGGAAGCGGTCGGTTGAAATCCAGGTGATTGCGGTTGAGGTCGATATTGTCTTCGTTGACCCGCCGCAGCCACGTCGTGCCCCACGGGTTGATCAGGTGAACCATCACGACCGCGACATCCTTCGGCAGCGAGTCCGGCGTGAAATGCTCGAACCAGTCGATCTGGCACTCCGATCCGTAATAACCCTCAACCCCGTGGGTGCCGCTGAGCGCCACCAGGCGCCGTTTGGCCGCTGGATCCCCCAGCACCGCGACATCGGTACTCAAAGACTCGCCAAACGGCCCATTGAGCGGATGCGCGTACGAAGAGAGCGTTGCACCCGCAACCTTTGCGGCGGCTAGAAAGCGCTCGCGTTGTTCGCGATAGCTGGGCTGGGTCGGAAACTCGTTGTGCATGGCGGCCTCTTGTTGATTGTTCTGGCTTCACGTTTGCCCATGACCCTACAGAAAATCCGCCAAGGCATGAAGGACAAAGATACCTCCGGTTTGCGTCGTACACGGTCGGCCGATACAGTCCGTCAGACTTTTATCCCACGGACGGAGAGCCCGCGTGTTTCCAGCCCTGCCCCTGAACCGTTTTCGCCTGCCCGCCCTGACGCTGATCGTCAGCGCCATCGCCCTCACGGCCTGCAACGCACCGCCCTCCTCGACCCTGCCGCTGGCACCGGAAGCCGCCTCCGGTTACCGCACCGGCCTGCAAGCCAGCCACGCCGAAAAACACATGGCCGCCGCTGCCAATCCGCTGGCCGCCGAGGCCGGTCGCGAGATGTTGCGTCAGGGTGGTTCCGCCATCGATGCCGCCATCGCGATGCAAGCCGTGTTGACCCTGGTCGAACCGCAATCCTCCGGGATCGGTGGTGGCGCGATGATCGTGCTGTGGGACGGCAAACAAGTGCGCACCTACGACGGTCGCGAAACCGCACCGGCCGGTGCGACCGAGAAGCTGTTCCTGCAGGCCGATGGAAAACCGATGCCGTTCCCGCAGGCGCAGATCGGTGGACGCTCCGTCGGCACCCCGGGGGTAATGCGTGCATTAGAGCTGGCGCACAAAAAGCACGGCCGCTTGCCGTGGGCGACATTGTTCGAACCGGCGATCAAACTGGCCGAGCAGGGTTTTGCGATCTCCCCGCGCCTGCATTCGCTGCTGGAATCCGACCCGGTGATTCGCCGCTCGCCGGACATGGCCAAGTACTTTCTGAACAGCGATGGCAGCGTCAAAGCCGTCGGCACTCGCTTGCAGAATCCGGCGCTGGCCGCCGTGCTCAAACGCATCGCCAACGAAGGTGCGGACGCACTGTACAAAGGCCCGATCGCCGAAGAGATCGTGGCCAAGGTTCAGGGCCACGCCAACCCCGGCAGCCTGTCGCTGAACGACCTTCAGCACTATCAGGCCAAGGAGCGCGCGCCCCTGTGCACCGACTACAAACGCTGGCAGGTTTGCGGGATGCCGCCGCCATCATCGGGCGGAATTGCAGTGGCGCAGATTCTCGGCACCTTGCAGGCGCTGGAAACCCGCGATCCGCGCCTGTCCCTGACGCCGCTCAAACCTGTGAAGACCGATAAACCCGCCGGCATCGAACCTGCGCCGCAAGCCGTGCACCTGATCGCCGAAGCCGAGCGCCTGGCCTACGCCGACCGCGCGCAATACGTAGCCGATACCGACTTTGTGCCGGTGCCGGCCAAGGGCCTGGTCGATCCGGGTTACCTGGCCAGCCGCGCCAGCCTGATCGGCGAACGCAGCATGGGCACAGCCAAACCCGGCACACCGCCGGGCGTGCAGGTCGCCTACGCGCCGGATCGCTCGCCGCTGCGCATTTCCACCTCGCAAGTGGTGGCCGTGGATGACTTCGGTGGCGCCGTCTCGATGACCACCACCATCGAAGCAGCGTTCGGCTCGCACCTGATGGTTCAGGGTTTCCTGCTCAACAACCAGATGACCGACTTCTCGTTCATCCCCGAAGAGAACGGACAGAAAGTCGCCAACCGCGTAGAGCCCGGCAAACGCCCGCGCTCATCGATGGCGCCGACCTTGATCTTCGACCGCAACAGCGGCGAGTTCGTCGCCACCGTCGGTTCTCCCGGCGGCTCGCAGATCATCGAATACGTGGCCAAAACCACCGTCGGCCTGCTCGACTGGAACCTCGACCCGCAAAGCGCGATCAGCCTGCCCAACTTCGGCAGCCGCAACGGCCCGACGGAACTGGAACAGGGCCAGTTCAGCCCGACGCTGATCCAGGCACTCAAGGACAAGGGCCACACCGTCAACGAAATCGACATGACCAGCGGCACCCAGGCAATCGTGCGAGTCAAGGATGCTCAGGGGAAGACAACGCTGGCAGGTGGGGCGGATCCTCGGCGTGAAGGGGTAGCGTTGGGGGATTGAATCAACACTGCCAACTGAAAAAGGCTTACCGAGAGGTAAGCCTTTTTTGTAGGTCCATGAATCCAATTCGGCTAAATCACGCTGCCTTTTCCTACACCGGAAAAATGCTGTCCGGGATAGAGTTTTCCTCCACTGAATTCACTCCCCCCTTTCCCTCCACTGCCGACAGCATCGGTAAAAGTCATCAATTGACACCAACCATTTGTCCAGTATCCACCGACAGACTTGCAGCAGTCCCACAGCGGGACTAGGATCACGCCATGAGAATCATCGCCATCAGTCAGCTAAAAGTCTTTTGGGAACGATATCCGGAAGCAGAGCAGCCATTGCTGGCATGGATAGACGAAGCAAGAAAGGCAAGCTGGAAAACACCTGTGGATATCAAGTCACAGTTTGCTTGCGCCAGCATTCTGAAAAGCCGAAGAGTTGTATTCAATATCAAAGGCAATTCCTATCGCCTGATTGTCGCCGTGGCGTACCGCTTTGGCGCGGTGTACATAAAATTTGTCGGCACTCACAAACAGTACGACGCAATCGACGCTGATACCGTCGAAATGGAGTAACCCATGAACATACGTCCGATTCATACCGAAGAAGACTACCGTGCGGCGCTCAAAGACGTGTCCGCTCTTTTCGAGAATGAGCCAGAGCCCGGCACGCCTGAAGGTGATTACTTCGACATCATGATCACCCTTATCGAGGCCTATGAGGCCAGACACTTCCCACTCGACCTGCCCAACCCGATTGACGCCATAAGGTTTCGGATGGAGCAGTCCGGGCTGTCAGCCGCCGATCTCGCTCCAGCAATTGGCCGGACAAACCGCGTTTATGAAGTTCTGAATGGCAAACGCGCGCTGACGCTTCCCATGATCTGGAAGCTTCACGAATTGTTCGGTATCCCGGCAGAGAGTCTGATCAAACCCATGAAATCGGTCTGATAAAAAACAATCGTGCAGGCACCTCAACATGTATTGCCTACCCTGAATTCCGCACCCACCCAATGAAGAAGGCTTACCGAGAGGTAAGCCTTTTTTGTAGGTCCATGAATCCAATTCGCCAGCAACCGACCCCCTCAGGCGTCACCCTCCTCCTCCGCCACCCGAACCAGCAGATCCCCGGGCTGACAGTTGAGGTACTCGCAGATGGCATCCAGGGTCGCCAGTCGCAGCCCTTTGACCTTGCCCTGTTTGAGCAGCGACAGGTTGGCCTCGGTGATGCCGATGGCGGCTGCAAGGTCTTTGGATTTGACCTTGCGCAGCGCGAGCATCACATCCAGTTGAATCACGATAGGCATGAGGACCTCAAATAAACGTACGGTTTTCCCGATCGACTTCACTGGCCTGCGCCAGAATCCGCGCGATGATCGAAATGCACGCGGCCAGAAACAACGCGACGAATGAGGCAGCCGTGATGCTCAGGGTCAACAGCCGCTCACCGACCGGCGCATTCTGGGTGACCCACAGGCTGAGCATCGGCTCACAGAGGAAATCCAGCAGCACCCAGATCGCCACGGCTCGCCCGACCTTGCCCAGATGCTCCGCCGTTTCCCGGGCGAAATACTCACCTCGCGCGTAACTCTGAAACAGCCGGCGCAAATGGTTCAGGCCCGACGCCAGCGCCAGCAGGGGAATGCTCGACAGCAAGATCCCGCCCAGCTTCTGCCACCACGGAAACAGCGTGGCGGTGTCGGCCATTTGTGACAGCTGGCGCTCGGTCAGCGCAAACCCCAATCCCCAGCCTTCCTTTTCCGCCAACGGTGGGTAAACCCATATGACAGCATTGAGCAGCAGCATCACGACGATCAGGATCAACGTTATCGTCGCCATGCGCCGACTGAATTGCACGAGCCCGTGGGTGGTCATGGGAAAGCCTCACAAGAATGAATGTGAGCGCCACCCTAACGATTAAAATTATCGAATAACAATAATTAATTGCTGCAAAACATTAATAACTGTCAGGCATCCAGACTTTTACCGACCACCGGATCACCGATCTTCAGAAAGTTGCCACCGGCCACATGATGCAGTGTGCGCAGCTCATCGTGCCCTTCAAAATGCCAGCGTCCATCGCTGAACACCCGCGAATCAGCCTGCGCCGCGATCACCTCGGCGAGAAACAGATCGTATTGCTCGTGATTGCGCGGCTCCGGCAGCAACCGGCATTCGAGCCAGGCCACGCAACCGTCCAGCATCGGTGCCTCGACCTGCTCGCCAGCGAAGCTCTGCAAGCCGAACGCCTGAAACTTGTCCTGACCTTGATCGCGATTGATTTCCAGGCCCGACGTCGAGCCGACGGTCTGCACGATGTCTGCCTGACTCACACAAGGAACGTTGAGAACAAAAGTGCCCGAGGCCTCGAGCAGTTGCCGGGTCCAGGTGGATTTGTCGAGGACCACCGCGACTTTCGGCGGTTCGAAATCCAGCGGCATGGCCCACGCAGCGGCCATGATGTTGCGCTGCCCGTCATGGGCGGCGCTGACCAGCACGGTCGGCCCGTGATTGAGCAGGCGGTAGGCTTTGTTCAGGGGAACCGGGCGACGGAAGGACTCGCTCATGGGATCTGCTCCGGGAAAAAGAGCCGATTGTAGCGGGATAAAAACAACGAAGGGATGGCCGTCGACCCTCCCTTCGCCTGGCAGGCATCAGCTGGATAACTGGTTGGCGAACTGGCCGACTACATCCACCACTTTCTGCGCGCCGTCCTGGATCTCGACGATCACCGTACCGGCCTCCGCCGCCAGCGCCAGACCTTGCTCGGCCTGTTGCTTGCCGTCGGTCATCAGGGCCACGGCGTTGCGCGCCATGTCCTGGTTCTGGCGCACCACACCGACGATTTCTTCGGTCGCCTGGCTGGTGCGCGAGGCCAGTTGCCGCACTTCGTCGGCCACCACCGCAAAGCCTCGGCCCTGCTCACCCGCGCGAGCGGCTTCGATGGCGGCGTTGAGCGCCAGCAGGTTGGTTTGTTCGGCAATGCCGCTGATGGTCTTGACGATGGTGCCGATCACCTGGGATTGCTCGTTCAGCGCCTCGATGCCTTCGCCGGCGGTCTGCATGTGCTTCGACAGATCGCGCATCACGTTGACCGCTTCGGTCACCACACGAGTGCCGCGCTGGGCGGTGCTGTCGGTTTGCAGGGACGTGCTGTAGGCGATGTTGGCGGCGTCGGCGACGGCCTGTTCCTGATTGACCTGATCGGTGATCACCGTGGCGAACTTCACCACTTTGTAGAGCTTTTCGTTGGCGTCGAGCACCGGGTTATAGGACGCCTCCAGCCAGACGGTCCGACCATGGCTGTCGACCCGCTTGAAACGGCCGGCGACGAATTCGCCGTTGTTCAGGCGACGCCAGAAGTTCTGGTACTCGGCGCTGTTGTACTCCTCCGGCTCGCAGAACTGGCGGTGATGTTTGCCCTTGATCTGCGCCAGGCTGTAACCCATGCCCTGCAGGAACCGGTCGTTGGCACTCAATACGTTGCCGCTGAGGTCGAACTCGATCACGGCAGTCGAACGCACCAGCGCGCCGATCAGGTTTTCGTGTTCGCGGGAGGCCTCGATGGTGCGGGTCAGGTCGCTGGAGAAAATCGAGAAATGCTTGATCCGGCCATCCGATGAACGAATCGGCTGCACGATCGAACGCAACCACGCCTCTTCGCCGTTACCGCGGGAAAGGCGCACTGCGCCAGCGAAATGCTCGCCACGGGTCAGAGCGGCCTTGAAGCGGTGATGAAACTCGTCGGACTTCACATGGGCCGGCACGATGTCTTCGATGGCGCGGCCGATCAGGTCGTGGTTCTTGTAGAGCATTTCGCTGAGGAAATTCTGGTTGACCGACTGAATCCGTCCGTCGGGCTCAAGGGTGAGCACCAGCATCTCGCTTTCCAGGCTCTCCTTCACTTGCAGAAGGCTGGAGAGTTCTTCACGAAGAGCCGCCAGCTCTTGCTTCAGGCGTTTGTTGAACATGGGAAAGCACCGATGGACTGGATGGAGAGCGGGTATGCAGCCTAACCATCGGCCTTGGAAATCTTTTCTGAAGAGCGCTTGAGGCGTGTCCTACAAAAAATAGTTACGCCTCGACAATTCAGGCGGTGCCGGCCACCGGACACTGTTCTGCGCGCGGCATGCGCGAGCCGAAATACGCCGCGCTGACGACGCCCACCGCTCCCATCACCGCGCAGAACATCACGCAGATCCACGGACTCCACGGCATCAGACCGATCAGCAGCAACGGTGTGACACTCGCCCAGGCGGCGTAGGCAATGTTGTAGGTGAAGGAGATCCCGGAAACGCGGATCCGCGCCGGGAACAGGCTGACCATCACCGACGGCACCGCACCGACCACGCCACAGCACAACCCGGCGATGGCGTAGGCCAGACCGACCCAATCCCCGCCGCTGATCAGGCAGGTATAAAGCAGACCGATGCCCAGCGGCAGCAGCAGGCTGTAGAGCATGACCGTACGCCAGGCGCCGATGCGATCGACCAGTCGGCCGGCGATCACGCAGCCGATGTTCAGGAAAACAATGCCCAGCGCGCTCAACGCGAAGGTGTGGCCGGCAGTCATGCCGAAGGTTTTTTGCATCATGGTCGGGGTGATAACCACGAACACCACCACCGCCGAGGTCAGCACGCAGGTCAGAAGCATCGCCGGCAACATGGCCAGCCGATGATCGCGCAGCACAGTGCGCAGCGGCAGCTCGACCCGCGCCTCGCGCTGCGCTTCCATGGCCATGAACACCGGGGTTTCGCTCAGCCAGCGGCGCAGCCAGACACCGATCACGCCGAACACACCGCCGAGCAGGAACGGATAACGCCACGCGTAATCGAGCACTTCGGCCGGGGTGAACACTTGCGCCAGAAAAGTCGCGGTCAACGCGCCGATCAGATAACCGAAGGTCAGCCCGGCCTGCAGAAAGCCCAGGGCATAACCGCGATGCCCGGCCGGCGCGTGCTCGGCCACGAATACCCAGGCGCTCGGCACTTCACCGCCCACCGCCGCGCCTTGCAGGATGCGCAGCGCCAGCAGCAGCAACGGTGCGAAATAGCCGATCTGTGCGTAGGTCGGCATGATCCCGATCAGCAGACACGGCAGCGCCATCATCAGGATGCTCAGGCTGAAAACCTTCTTGCGCCCCAGCCGGTCGGCGAAATGCGCCATCAGGATTCCGCCCAGCGGGCGCGCCAGATAGCCGGTGACGAAGATCCCGAAGCTTTGCAGCAGGCGCAGCCACTCGGGCATTTCCGGCGGGAAGAACAGCTGGCTGAGGGTCAGGGCGAAGAACACGAAAATGATGAAATCGTAGATCTCCAGCGCCCCGCCCAGGGCCGCAAGGCCGAGGGTCTTGTAGTCGGAACGGCTGAACGGCGCCGGTCGGGCAGTGGAATGGGCAGTCATGGCAAAGAACTCTGGCAGGCAAAAAACCAAGGCGCCCATGGTCTACGCAAACGGGCCGCCGGACAACCCGTTAGACCATAGTCTGATTCGGCAAAACACGGTCACAAAAATCCGCCGGTTGATTTACTGTTGGCACCTGTCCAGAGGGGCCGGCCAAGCCCCGAAGACCACAATAAACATAAAAATCCGAGGTACTCCCGTGGCCGTTGATATCGAAGATAGCCGCTCTGCGCGCTTTGCCTTGCGCTGTTCAAGTTTCGCCGAACGCTGGTTTCCCGACTCTTGGGTATTCGCCGCGCTGGCGGTGATCATCGTCGCGCTGGCGACCCTGGCCATGGGCGCCAAACCCACCGACGCCGCCATGGCCTTCGGTGACGGATTCTGGAGCCTGATCCCGTTCACCATGCAGATGGCGTTCGTGGTGATCGGTGGTTATGTCGTGGCCAGTTCGCCGCCCGCCGTAAAGCTGATCGACCGCTTGGCGCGAATCCCGAAGAACGGTCGTTCTGCCGTGGCGTGGGTCGCGCTGATCTCGATGGTCGCGTCCTTGCTCAACTGGGGCCTGTCGCTGGTGTTCGGCGGTCTGTTGGTGCGCGCCCTCGCCCGCCGCACCGATCTGAAAATGGACTATCGCGCCGCCGGTGCCGCCGCCTACCTTGGCCTCGGCGCCGTGTGGGCACTGGGCCTGTCGTCGTCCGCCGCGCAGTTGCAGGCCAACCCGGCCAGCCTGCCGCCGTCGATTCTGTCGATCACCGGGGTGATTCCGTTCACCCAGACGATTTTCCTCTGGCAGTCGGGGGTGATGCTGCTGGCGCTGATCGTGATTTCGATCATCATCGCCTACGCCACCGCGCCCGGCCCGAACTCGGCGCGTGACGCCAAGGCCTGCGGCATCGACCCGGCCTTCAACCTGCCACCGCTGCAACCGCGCACCCGTCCAGGCGAATGGCTGGAACACAGCCCGCTGCTGATCATCCTGCTGGTGCTGCTGGCGGCCGGATGGCTGTTCCACGAGTTCTCGACCAAACCGGCGATCACCGCGATTTCCGGGCTCAACACCTACAACTTCCTGTTCATCATGCTCGGCGCGTTGCTGCACTGGCGCCCGCGCAGTTTCCTCGATGCGGTGTCGCGCGCCGTGCCGACCACCACCGGAGTGCTGATCCAGTTCCCGCTGTACGGCTCGATCGCCGCGCTGATGACCACGGTCAAGGGCACCGATGCCCAGACCCTGGCCCATCACATCTCGACGTTCTTCGTCAGCATCGCCTCCCACGACACCTATGCGCTGCTGATGGGTGTGTACTCGGCGATTCTCGGCTTCTTCATTCCGTCCGGCGGCGGCAAGTGGATCATCGAAGCGCCGTACGTGATGCAAGTGGCCAATGACCTCAACTACCACCTCGGTTGGGCGGTGCAGATCTACAACGCCGCCGAAGCCCTGCCGAACCTGATCAACCCGTTCTACATGCTGCCGCTGCTGGGCGTGCTAGGGCTGAAGGCGCGGGATCTGATCGGTTTCTCGTTCGTGCAATTGCTGGTGCACACGCCGCTGGTGCTGGTACTGCTGTGGGCGCTGGGTACGACGCTCTCGTATCTGCCGCCCGTCATGCCTTAAACGATGACGACAGGGCGCCGGCTCCGGCGCCCTGTCTTTCCCTTCGACCCCTTCGACAAAAAGCGACCCGAACGATCCTTCCTGCGGTTGCCTGTCTTAAATAATGGCTCAGAGCCATCATCTTTCTTTACCGCGCCACTGCCTCGGTAATATTCTTGCGCGCCCAATATCTGTTTCATTTTTTGTCTGAGCGCAAAGGGAGTTCGTTGCAATGATCGTCGGGATTGACCTGGGAACCACCAACAGCCTTGTTGCCGTATGGCGCGGCGATGCCACTGAGTTGGTGCCTAACGCCCTGGGGCAGTTCCTGACACCCAGCGTGGTGGGTCTGGACGATCAGGGCCGGATTCTGGTCGGGCAAGCTGCCCGCGAACGCCTGCACACGCATCCGCGTCTGACCGCGTCGCTGTTCAAGCGCCATATGGGCAGTGCGACGGAGGTCTACCTCGGGGATAAAAAATTCCGTCCTGAAGAGCTTTCGGCGCTGGTACTCAAGAGCCTGAAAGAAGACGTCGAGCGCACTTACGGCCAGACCGTCACGGAAGCCGTGATCAGCGTTCCGGCCTATTTCAGCGACGCCCAGCGCAAGGCCACGCGCATCGCCGGTGAACTGGCGGGCCTCAAAGTCGAAAAGCTGATCAACGAACCCACCGCCGCCGCACTCGCCTACGGTCTGCAACAACGGGACAAGGAAACGTCGTTCCTGGTGTTCGACCTGGGCGGCGGTACGTTCGACGTGTCGATTCTCGAACTCTTCGAAGGCGTCATGGAAGTGCGCGCCAGCGCCGGTGACAACTTCCTCGGCGGCGAGGATTTCGACAACGTGCTGCTCGAGCACTTTATCGATCAGCATCGCAACGTGTCGGACTTCCCCGAGCGCTCCACCATCCTCCAGCCGCTGCGCCGCGAAGCCGAGCGTGTGCGCCGTGCACTGGGCCAGGACGCCAGCGCCGAATTCAGATTGCAGGTCGGCGAAAAGCAATGGACCCAGACCATCACCCAGGCGCAAATGGCGACGTTATACATGCCGCTGCTCGAACGCCTGCGCGCGCCGATCGAACGGGCCCTGCGTGACGCACGCATCCGCGTCAGCGACCTCGATGAAATCCTGCTGGTCGGCGGCACCACCCGCATGCCGCTGGTGCGCAAACTGGCTGCCGGGCTGTTCGGCCGCTTCCCGTCGATCAGCCTCGATCCGGATCAGGTCGTGGCACAAGGCGCCGCGATTCAGGCGGCGCTCAAGGCCCGTTCGGCCGCGCTGGAAGAAGTGGTGCTCACCGATGTCTGCTCCTACACCCTGGGGATCGAGACCTCCACCCAGGTCGGTCGCCAGTATGAAAGCGGCCACTACCTGCCGATCATCGAACGCAACAGCATCGTCCCGGTCAGCCGGGTCAAAACCGTGCAGACCCTTCACGACAACCAGGAACAGGTGGTCGTGAAAATCTTTCAGGGCGAAAGCCGCCTGGTCAAAGACAACGTGGCGCTCGGCCAACTGGACATCAAGGTACCCAAGCGCAAGGCCGGCGAAGTCGAGCTGGATGTGCGCTTCACCTATGACAACAACGGTTTGCTGGAAGCCCAGGTCAGCATTCCCCTGACCGGTCAGCAACATTCGCTGGTCATCGAAAACAACCCCGGCGTGCTGACGCCCGAGGAAATCCAGCAACGTCTGCAAGCCCTGGCGCAATTGAAGATCCATCCGCGCGAGCAACAGGTGAACACCCTGCTCAGTGCGCGTCTGGAACGTCTGTATCAGGAAAGCCTGGGCGACCTGCGCGATCAGATCGGCTACTGGGCCAAGCAATTCCAGCAGGCGCTGGATTCCCAGGACGAGCGGCAGATCCGTGAAACCCGTACCGAACTGAGCAAGCAGTTGAGCGCACTCGACCGTAACCCCTGGCAGTAAGGAAGCACGACATGGAATGCTGGTCTGTCCTGCAACTGCCCGAAGACGCCGGGCTACGTGATATCAAGCGCAGTTACGCGCGCCTGCTGAAAGTCTTCCGGCCCGATGAAGATGCCGCAGGCTTCCAGCGCCTGCGCGAGGCTTATGAGCGGGCACTGTCGATTGCCCAGTGGCGCCTTGAAAACGAGGAGAGCGAGGAGCACGGCGACGTCATTCTGGCTCCGGGGATCGCTGCGTTGGCGGTACAAGAGCAGTCCATGGCTCAGCCGCTGCAGAAGACCGGGACCGATGCGTGGGATTACCCTGCGGCGCTATTTGAACCGGTGACGCCGGCCGCGCCCGAAGCACCTCTCGAATCGCCGATCTTGCGGGTACAGCCCCTGAATCCGGAGCCTCTTAACCTGGAGCCCGAGCAGCCGACTGCCGACCCGGCCGTTGAAGCCGCATCGCAATTGCTGAACGGCCTCTCGGACTCAAATCTGGAGCAGCGCTGGGATCAAGCGTGCCAGCAGGATTGTGCGCAAGCGTTCCAGACACTGTTGCTGACGTTGTGCTTCGATCATCCCGCGCTGCGCCTTTCGATTGCCCGTTGGGCGGTGCAGCATCTGGGTTGGCTGGGCCCATGGCAGGAGATCGTCATCGGCGACGGCCAGCGCAGCATTCTCGCCAACGAGCTGCTGACGGATTACCGGCAATCGCTGGAAACGCTACTCGCATCGCAAAACGAGCGCGAATTTCTCGCGCTGCTCAAGTCTTACACGGCCCAACCCTGGCTCCAGGTGTTCGACCGTCGGGAACACTGGCAGCAGATCATCCTGCAACTGCTGCAGGACACAGAGTGGAGCGTGGCGCTGTTCGACCGTATCTCCCAATTATTTGGCTGGGACGACACCAAGGGCATTCATCCGCAACCGGACTGGCTCTGGCAGGCGCTGATCGAGCGCTGCAACCAGGAAAGCCTCTACGACAACCTGTGTGCCCGGGCCGAAGATCAGCGCAACGGGTCGCCCGACGCGCTTGCCGCGCGGATGCTGATCAGCCCGATGAAGCCGCGGCAACAGAAAGACATGACCGACCGGTTCATTCCGGCTGACTGGCAGGCTTGCCAGCAGCTGTCGGAAACCCTCAAGTGGCGCTTCCCCGACCTGCTCGCCCGCCTGCCCTACGCCGATGTTTTCTACTGGCGACGGTTTCTGCCGCGCTACATCGCCGCCGAAACCTGGTTGCGCTCATGGGCCGCGATTGCGTTGGCGCTGTGGCTGTTCTATCTGCCTGCCGAGCACAAAACCACGGCGATGAGCATCGTCATTCCCCTGGCCTTCGCCTGCGTTCCTGTCTGGTTTTTCCGGATCGGCTTGAGTTACTGGTTTCTGATCAGCGCCCATTTGATCGTTCAGGACCTGTGGTTGACTGAAAGGATCATTCCGCGCCGATGGAACCCTGATACCCGCTGGCTCGTGCTGCGCCATGGCGTACCGCAAGCCGTCATGATCCTGCTGTTCTCGGTCATGCTCGGTGGCCTGGGGGCCTTCACCTATATCGGGGTGATCCTGATCGGGCTCTGGCACAAGCGGCGCATCGGTAAGCTCGACCCGGAGTTCAGCGACAAGCACCCGTGGCTGACCGCACTGCACTGGGCGCATTTCAGCCCGTTGCAGCTGCTGTTTCTGGTGGTCATGACCGGCGTGACTCTCGCCAGTCAGCTTGGTTATTCGCTGAAACACCTGTTCCCCGGCTAGGCTAGACGCGGGCCGGATTGCCCTCCACCAAGGTTTTACCCTCGCTGAAAAGGATCTGAGCATGTTGAAAATCGCAGGCCTCACCCTCGCGGCGCTCACGTTGAGCGCCGCGGCCCACGCCGATGTCGACCTGAAACTGGGCAGCACCGAACGCGTCACCCGCCTCTTCGCCTACCCCAACAATTGCAGCGTGATCTGCTTTCGCAACTGGACGCTGGAGCAGACCGTCGCCCATTACCTGAGCCAGAGCGTGCAGCGCGACGGCTACACCAACGCCAAGGTGCTGGTGAAAAACGACAACGATCAGCTTTACGCCGAAATCAGCGGCGTACCGACGGGCTACGACAAGCCGCTGACCGCGCTGCTGGACGCCGGCGACCTGGCCTACAACGGCGCCAGCAACCTCAATGCCGACGGCAAATGGGCCTATAGCTGGTACCTGTTCCTGCCACTGGGCATGGCCCTGGAAAACCGCAAAAGTGTCGAGCTGCTGCACTTCCCGCCGGATTACTCGCTGACCCAGGCCCAGGATTACCTGCGCTCGAACACCACCGACCGCTGGGCCGCGCTGCTGACCGACAATGGCATCCCCGCCGACCAGACGCCGGCCTACCAGACCATCATCGACATCGCCCCGATTGCCGCGCCCGCCAGCGCCGGCAAGGATCTGGAAGGCGTGTACGACTACTTCAAGGATTACCAGACCACCATGGTCAAGCAGGTCAGCCAGAACGCCAGCGGCGCCGTGCTGCCGATGGTTGCCTTTGGTGCGCCGGTGCGTAACTGGATCAAGCAGCAATACGGCGCGACCGTGAATGTACTGGGCCTGGCGACCATCAGCCCGAGCGCGGGGGTGAACGTGCCGGTGCTGGGATCCAACCACCCGAGCTACATCTGGTACGCCGCCGACCCGAGCAACTACACCGGCGACGATGCCCAGGCCAAGGCCGATGCCGCGGGTCTGAAGGTAATGGGACAAGACCTGAGCGCGGCCTGCTGGCAGGCCGGGATGGGCAGCAAACCGGGCACCGATCCGAAGACACTGCTCAACAGCTGCACCCAGACCTGGCAAGTGACGCAGAAAGCCAAGACCTGCGAGCTGTTCTACACCACGATCCGCAACGAGACCGTGGCACAGGCGGACAAGACCTGCTCGACGACACCGGTCAAATCCCAGCTGCAACAGCTGAAAAGCCCATTGCCGGACATGGCTGCGCCCGCTGCCCACCTCTGATCAATCGGACATTCTTCCCGTGTCAGCCTTGGCTGACCCGGGAAAACGTCTATTTCGCCTGTCAGATCTGACAGTAGACCGTTAGTGTGATTTGCGGGATCTTGGATCCAATGATCGTGTTGCAGAACTGGCAGGACGTCAGTCGATGGAAATTGCGACAACGAGCCAACAGGGACCGTTATGAACACTTACGCACTACCGGGTAAACCGGCACGCGATACCGAGGGCATTTATCCTTTTGCCGGACTCCCCGTCCGCCTGGGATTTCCGTCAAAGCAGGACTTCGAGATTGTTCACGATTCCGAGGGCGTAGCCACCGCTGTCGTAGCGTGCCGGGCATTCCTGCGTATCACCCGAATGTGCCGGATTTCAGGCCAGTTGTTGCCCTATCGATGCCGGCAGACCCGGCAACTGCTGGCAGGTATCCACCTCTACGATCCGCGTTTTTGCGGTGCGTTCGAGCATTGCTGCGACCCGAACACCTTTCTCGACATGAGCGAGTTATGGGTGTGGGCCCTGCGCGATATTCTGGAGGGTGAAAGGCTGACTATCGATTACACCGCCACCGAAGACAAACTGCTGCGGCAGTTCGCCTGCGGTTGCGGATCCTCGCGCTGCCGAGGGTGGATCACCGGTTACGATGAATCACCCAATCTCGAAGGCCAGCGCTATCTATTGAGCTGGCGGCGACGGCAAGGTTTACGCTGAACGACCGATCAGGGCGCGCCGACCGGACGCAAGCGGTACTGCGGCGGCAACTGCTCGAAACCGCTGATCGTGGTGTTCAGGCTCTTCCAGCGACCATCCTTGATGCCGTAGATGCAGCCGTGGATCGACAGGCTTTGCCCGCGATGCCAGGCGTTCTGGATGATGCTGGTGTGGGCGACATTGGCGACTTGCTGGATCACGTTGAGCTCGCACAGACGGTCGACCTGCTCTTCCTCGGTCGGCAGCTTGGCCAGTTCTTCGCGTTTTTCGTAATACAGGTCGCGGATCGAACGCAGCCAGCCGTCGATCAGGCCGAACTGACGATCCTGCATGGACGCGCGTACACCGCCGCAACCGTAGTGCCCGGTCACCAGGATATGTTTGACCTTGAGCACGTCCACCGCGTACTGGATCACCGACAGGCAGTTGAGGTCGGTGTGCAGCACCACGTTGGCGACGTTGCGGTGAACAAACAGATCGCCCGGCAGCATGCCGACGATTTCATTGGCCGGCACCCGTGCGTCGGAGCAGCCGATCCACAGATATTCAGGCGTCTGCTGGCGGGCCAGCTTGGCGAAGAAATCCGGGTCTTCCTTGGTGATCGCGTCAGCCCAACGCTCGTTGTTATCAATCAGGTCTTGTAAGTCGTGCATGCTGTAAGGCCTCAAGAAAGATGCGCTGGTATGACTGTCGACCGCCCGTCGGGGTCACGCTGGGATCGTGGGTGATTTGCTTTGAATTTCTCGTGTGCCCGGTGAGTCCATCCAGTAAGGCCCACAGTATGAGGAATTGCCATGACTGATTCACGACGTCCGTACGATGCGGTGCAACCGGAGCCCATCGATGATAACGAAGACCGCATGGGTTCGGTGCATGAGCTGGATTTCGACGACGAACAGCCCAGTGCGAAGATCGGCGATGAACTGCCCGAGCGCGAGCGCGAACAGTTGATGCCCCGTGACCGCGTGCGCGAAGCCGGTTTCACCGGAGCCTCGACCGCCGATCACGAGCCCACCGACGATGACCTGAGTCCGGAAACCCTGATCCGTGAGGACGGTGCCCGGGATGCCCACGAACTCGGAGAAGGCAATCAGGCCGACTGGGATCTGAGCGTGGTCGACGAGGACGATATCGGCGGCGGCAACGGGCTGGATGAAGCGGAACTGGCGCGCCGCGATCCGCTGGATCGCAAGCGCTGAGGACACCTGCCGCGATCAGTCGACGAGCGTGCAGGCCATGACCACGGCATCTTCACGCCCGCCGACCGCCGGGTAGTAATCCCGGCGCCGGCCGATCTCGTTGAAGCCATAGCGCTCGTACAGGCGAAAAGCCGACGTGTTGCTGTCGCGCACTTCCAGGAAACATTCCCGGGCATCGGCGGCGTAGGCGCGGGACATCAGGTATTCGAGCAGGGTCAGCCCCAGCCCGCGGCCCTGGTTTTCCGGCTTGACCGTGATGTTGAGCAGGTGCGCCTCATCGAGAATGATCTGCACCACCCCGTGGCCCACTTGCTGCTCACCTTCGAACATCAGCCAGATCTGGTACTTGCCCAGGCCGTCGAGAAAAATCCCGCGGGTCCACGGATGGCTGTACGCGGCGAATTCAATCTTCAGCACAGCGTCCAGATCCGCCTCGGTCATCGGGCGAAACGATACAGCGTCACTCATTCGATTCTTTCCAGCGCGCCATCAGCCGACGCATGGCTTGCCACACGGCGGCCTTGCGCTGTGGCTCTTCCATCAACAATTCCAGCCCCGGCACGGCCCACGCCAGGCCAAGACCCTCGATTTGCAATTCACGGTTGAACGCTTCGGCATCCGCCTCACCGGCAAAGCGCACCGCCGGCAGGCCGATCAGCCACAGGCAGGCGCACGGCGCCGCCTCCATCTGCACCGAGAGGAAACCCTGGACGAAATCCCGGGCCGCTTCCGGGCCCTGATCCATCGTGCCGCGATTCAGCCATGGCCAGCGCACCGGCTCACCGACAATCTGCGGCGCGTCCGGGAGGCCGGCGGCACGCAGCATGTCCTTGAGCAACAGATAAGCAGGATCGCGGGACTGGAAGGCTTCGCCTGTGGGTAACTCCACCAGCAGCAGGCAACGGCCGGCGCGCAGCAATTGCAGGGCAAAACGCGGTGGCGGCACCGGCGCCGGCTTGGCCACCACAGGGGTTTCGTCGACTTCTTCGACCGGTTTGGCGCCCGTGCGGGTGCTGGCCAGCGAAGGTCGCGGAACCTCGATCTTCGGCCGTTCGACCGGACGCGCGGCCGGCTGCTCCGGCGCTTCGGCCGGAGATGCCGGGATCACCGGGGCGGCAATCTCGGGCTCGGGCATGTCCAGCAGCTCGGGCCGCGACGGCGCGGCAAAGGGCAGTTCGGTGCGCGGCAGCCAGTTGACCACCTGCATGGCGTTCAAATAGGCGCGGCGGCGGGACTCGATTAGCAAGGGTCGGCCACTTGTGGATAACTGAAGTGCGCTGATTCTACCGCCCTTCGCTCAAGATCGCGCGCTGTTGATCGATAGTCTTGACCGATACCTTGACGCAAAGAAAAGCGACAGCCCGTCCCGAGAGTGAATCGCATCCTTCGTGATGCAGTACAATCGCGGCTTTTAATCGCCAACCAGCCGGCCATTCCGATGATCGAACCCAAGCGCGTCTTGCGCGCCCTCGCTGAACACTGGGCACTTCTGGAGCCACTGTGCGAGCACTTCGACCAGGGCACCCTGAGCCTCAACGAACTGCGCACGCAACTGGCCGCCCAGCAACTGGACAGCACGCCGCAGGACATCACCAGCCTGCTCGACGTGTGGATCCGCCTCGACATTCTGGTTCCCGTGGCGAAAAGCCCGAACCGTTTCGAGCTCAATGCGCAGATCCACGACTTCCTCGCCTACCTGCGTCGGGAACACCGTCTGGGCCTGTGTCTGGAGATCGAAGCCTATCTGCGTCACCTCGAGCGTCTGGCCGGTTATATCCAGGATGCGTTCGACGTTCGCGACGGCAATGATCTGGCGCGTCAGCTGCGTTTGCTCGACATGCGCGTGCGCGACGTTCTGAAAAAACTCGACAACGACGAACAGGCGCTGGTGGCCGTGGCCGAACGGGCCAAGACCAGCGACCGGCAGATTCCGCTGCGTCAGCGTTATGCGGAAGTGCTGGCGACCTGGGACGAATACGTCGAGCCGATGATCGATCTGGTGAACGCCGATGGCGCTTTCGAGCAAGGCGTGCGCAAGGTCGAAACCGTGCTGCTGAAGATGCTCAGCGAACAGCAGCGCCTCGGCCATCTGGTCGATGACGACATGCTGCTGCGCACCCACGCGCGCATCCTCGAAATGCAGACCAGCGCCCAGCTGACCCTGCGTCACGCCCGCGAGCTGCTGCTGCCGCTGCGCGAAGAAGCACGCCGGCACAACGCCGTGACCCGTGGTGCTGCGCTGGCGCTGGCCGCGATCCGCCGCAAAGGCATCGACGCCGTGCCACAAGCGGCGATGCCGCTGTTCACCCGGCCGCAAAGTACCTTCCTCGGCAGCGCCAGTCAGGTTGAAGCCTACGTCTACGCCCTGGCCCGTTTCGAGCCGAAACCGGCGCGTTTCCCCAAGGCGCACAAGTCGCAGAAGACCGGCGATGCCCCGCGTGCACCGCGCACCGTGCGCGAGATGGTCGACCGTTGCGAAGAATCCCTGCCGATGCCGGATCTGATGACCTGGTTGCTGGAGCAGGAGCCGGACGGCGCGACCGACGAATTGCTTTACTGGTTCTCGCGCCTGTCGCGGGAAAAACGCTTCAAGCGCGAGCGTCTGGAACGCCGCGAATACCACACTCACGAGCATCAGGTCAGCCTGCGCTCCTTCGCCCTGCTCTCGGCCGGCGACACCGCCGCCGAGGATTCTGCGAGCATCCCCAATGCATCTTGATCTATCCGAACTGTCTCAGCTGGCGCCGATCTTCCGCGAGCTGTTCAAGGGCTACCACGTCAGCCGCCGCGACCCGGAGCTGTACGCGCAACTGTCGAACTTCCAGGACCAGTACCGCACGCTGTTCAAGGCGCTGGGCTTCGAACTGGTCTGCGACACCCGTGGTTTCTATTATTTCGTGCCCGACATGGCCGCTGCGGCGGTGAACAAGACTGCCCAGCGTCTGGCGCTGTTCACCTTCATCCTCGTCGAGCATCTGGCCGATCAGGGCCGCGATCCGATCGCCGTGCTCGATGGCGGCAGCCTCGGCCGCGAAGAACTGCCGTCGCTGCTGGAAAAATACCGCGACCTGTTCATCCAGGCCGAAGTGCAGACCGTTGAAGAGCTCGAAGAAAAAATCATGCGCCGCATGACTCAGCTCGGCTTCGCCAGCGAGGAAAACGGCGTGTACCGCTTCCTGCCGCCGATGCACCGTTTCCTCGACGTCTGCCTGTCGGTTCAACAGGACCGCGACCTGGCGGCCAGCGTGCACAGCGTTCTGCCGCTGCCGGCGCCGGTGCTGATCGACGAAGCCGCCGAGGCGAAATTCCTCGCCACTGACGACCCGCTCGATCTTTCCGAGTTTGAAGAAGAGAGCGAAGAAGACGCACTGGCCCGCGCCATTGCCGAAGAACAGGAGTCCGACGCATGAGCCAGGAACGCTACGGCATCCGCCGCTTTGCCCTTTTGAACACCGCCGGTTACAGCCTCGGTCTGTTCCCGCTGGAAGAACCGCTGTCGGTCTACGGCGCGAACAACCTCGGTAAATCCGCCTCGATCAACGCCTTGCAGTTCCCGATCCTGGCGCGCATGTCGGACATGAGTTTCGGCAAGTACAGCCTGGAACAATCCCGGCGTTTCTACTTTGCCTCCGACACCAGCTACATCCTCGTCGAAGTGAACCTGCCCCACGGCCCACACGTGATCGGTGTGGTCGGTCGCGGCCCGGGTGGCGGTTTCGGTCACCAGTTCTTTGCCTATGCCGGCAAGCTCGACCTGGCGCACTACCAGAAGAACGACACCTGCCTGCGGCAGAAAGAGCTGTTCAGCAACCTTGAGAAAGAAGGCCTGAAAGCCTACGAACTCAAGCCCGATGAGCTGCGTCGCTTGCTGGTTGGCGGTCACACGTCGATCCCGCTGGATCTGACCCTGATCCCGCTGCGCTCCACCAGCGAGCAGAGCCTGAAGACTTTCCGTGCACTGTTCATCAACCTGCTGCACATGCGCGAAATCACCGCAGCCAAGCTCAAGCAATTGTTCCTCGATGCGTTCGAACACAGCCTGCGTTCCGGCAGCGTCGATTACATCGCCGCGTGCGAAGAAGCCTTCCGCGACGTGCGTCGTATGGAACAGGACTACAACTCGCTGGTGGCTGCCGGCCCGTTGGTCGAAGCCTTGGCCAACGGTGTGAAACAGCGCGATGTGCTGCGCGGCAAACTGCATCGCCTGTCGCCGTTGCTCGACTCGTTGCTCGGCACCTGGTCGGACTACGCCACGGCGCGCAAGGAGGAGCTGACGATTCAGGCCGAACACTACCGTCGCGAGCAGGACGATCTGCAAAACGATCAGCGCGGTGGCACTCAGGAATTGATGCGTCTGGAGCGGGAAATCTCCGGCATCCAGCGCTGGCTCGGCGAGTTGTCCGTTCTGAAGAACCGCTTCGCGCTGGTCGATGACGTCAAGGTTCTGGAGCAGCAATTGCTGGCAGCCAAGGACGCTCACGACGAACTGGCCGGCGCATTGGCGCAGTCCCGTCAATTCAGCGCCGAGGATCTCGAAGAACGTCTTCGCGATCTGGAAAAACGCCTGAAGTCGGTGAAGCAGCAACTCGATCACGCCGACAACAACAGCTACGCCCGTCTGCGCGAAGAGTTCTCGCAGCAGGATGTCGAGCGCCTGATGCGCCTGTTCAACAGTGCGCTGTTCAGCCTGCCACTGGGTGAACACGGCATCACCCTCGACGACGATGGCGAATGGGTGAAATCGGTCGAGCTGATCCTCGACGGCTTCAAGGGCGAGCGTTTCGAAGTGCCTGGCCTGTCGATCGACATCTCGCACATCGAGCCGCCGGCTCTGCAGGCCTTGGCCGACCGTGCCGCGTTGCGCGATCAGAAAGAGCGTTTGGAAAAAGAGCTCAAGCAACTCAAGACCCAACAAGCCGTGGCCGCCGACCGCGCCGCGAGCAAGACCCAGACCGAAGCGCTGTACCAGCAGGTGCTGGATGCGCAGAAGGCGCTGGAAGACTTCCGTCGCACCCAGACCCTAAGCGCCGAAGAAGGCGACAAGCTCGAGCAACTGGCGCAGATGGAAGCCGCGCAGGACGAACTCAAGCGTTCCAGCGATGCGTTCACCGAGCGTGTCCAGCAACTGTCGGCCAAGCTGCAACTGGTCGGCCGGCAGATCGCCGACATGGAAGCCAAGCAACGCACCCTCGACGATGCCCTGCGTCGCCGTCAGCTGCTGCCGGCGGATCTGCCGTTCGGTACGCCATTCATGGATCCGGTCGACGATTCGATGGACAACCTGCTGCCGCTGCTCAACGACTATCAAGACAGCTGGCAAGGCCTGCTGCGCGCCGATGGTCAAATCGAAGCGCTGTACGCGCAGGTGCGCCTGAAAGGCGTGGCCAAGTTCGACAGTGAAGACGACATGGAGCGCCGTCTGTCGTTGCTGATCAACGCTTACGCGCACCGCACCGACGAAGCCCTGACCCTGGGCAAGGCCCGTCGCGCAGCCGTGACCGATATCGCGCGGACCCTGCGCAACATCCGCAGCGACTACGACAGCCTCGAGCACCAACTGGCGCTGTTCAACCGCGAGATCAACAAGCGTCAGGTGTCCAACCTGCAGAGCTTCCGCATCGTCCTTGCGCCGAACAAGGAAGCGCTCAAGCACATCGATCAGATCATCCACAGCGCCGGTCAGTACGAAGAAGGCGAAACCCTGTCGGTGTTCGATCTGAGCCAAAGTGCGGAACAGGACAACAAGAACGAAGAGGCCAAGGAATACCTGGCGCGGCTGGTGGCGGCGAACCACAACCAGCTCGGCCTCAAGGACTTGTTCGAACTGGCGTTCGAGATCACCAAGGTCAATGGCCAGCCGGTAATCCACACCGACATCGATGGCGCGGCGTCCAACGGCACCACGATGACCATCAAGGCGCTGACCAACATGTACTTGTTGCTGCACTTGATGGACCGCGACCTGGCCGGTCGCGTACGTCTGCCGTACTACCTCGACGAGGCAGCGGACATCGACGAGAAGAACCAGGCCGCTCTGCTGGAAACCAGCCTGCAACTGGGCTTCGTGCCGATCCTGGCGAGTGTGAAGCCGCAGGTCTGCGCCAGTGTCGCCATCGACCTGGAAGGCGGCAGCGGCCCGGCCGGCATCTACATCGACGAGGCGGACTGGAAGTACATCCGTCGCCACGACGTGGTGAAAGCCACCGTCAATGTCGAAGCGGACGAGCCGGAGCTGGATGCGGTTTGATGCGTAACTGACGGGCACAAAAAAGGGCCGCGATCCATTGGATCGCGGCCCTTTTTCATGGGCTCTGGATTATTTGCCGAGAGGGATTTTCGGTGCCCAGTTCAGCCACTCGTCTTCGAACTTGTCGAACAGCGGGAAGGTTTGTTCGGCGCGAGCCGGATTGCCCATCTTCTCGCCGTCCGGTGTGGCGAAGGCGATACCGCCCTGAATCACTGTCTCAAGCGACTCTGTGCGTACGGTCACGCCTTTGAACAGGCCGATATCGAAACCGACGCCGCTGGTGTTCCAGAAACGGCTGCCGCTGCGCACCAGTGGCGCGTACTTCGGTTCGATCAGGATGTGCACCAGGACGCGATCCGCGGTCTGGCCCAGTTCGTAACCGGTGACTTTGCCTACGGTGATCTCACGATAGGTGACCGGCACGCCCGGTTTCAGCGAGCCACGACGGGCAGCGCTCAGTACCAGACTCAAGCCAGCCTCTTGCTTGGTCACCTCTGGCGCATTGGCCAGGGCCACGAAGTTCTTCTGCGGGCCGAGGTTCTTGGCCGCCGGTTGCACTTCGATGTACTGCCCGGTGACCAGGGTCTCCAGGTTCGAGGTCTTGATCAGACCCAACTCCGGTTTGACCACCCAGAACTGACTGCCGACTCGAGCAATCTTCTCCGGCACTTCAGTGATGCGCGCGGTGAGGATTACCGATTGCAGATCATCGGTCAGGTCCACACTTTCAATCTTGCCGACATCCAGGCCCTTGAAGCGAACCGGGGTGCCGCTGCGCAGACCGTCCGCGCGATCGACCTTGATGGTGACGACGGCGCCTTTCTGATTCGCTTCATCATGGTTGGCGAACAGACGGAAACGCGGAATGCGCTTTTGCAGCGGCGCCTTGGCCTGCGGCGTTTCGAAGGCGATGCCACCGGCCATCAGGGTCTGCAACGATTCACTCTTGACCTGAATGCCGCCGGTCAAACCGCCGGTCAGCGTGACGCCACTGACGTTCCAGAACCGGGTCGAGGCGTTGACCAGGTTTTCGTATTCCTTCTCGATGTGGACGCCGATCACCAGTTGCTTGCGTGTCTTGGAGAACTGATAGCTCTGCACCGAACCGACCTTGACCTGCTTGTAGAGGATCGGACTGCCGACGTCGATCGAGCCTAAGGTATCGGTGAACAGCACCAGGTGCAGGCCGGGTGCACGCAGATCGAGCGGCGGCGCTTTGGGTCGGGCTTCGAATTCACGCTGTGGCGCACCGCCCTTGTCGCCCGGGCGCACGGCGATGTAGTTACCTTTTACCAACGCTTCCAGACCGGTGATGCCGGCCAGGGAGATCGAAGGTTTGACCACCCAGAATTGCGTGCCGGTGACGAGATAGTCTTCGGCCAGCGGATCAAGGGTCAGTTCGGCGGTGGCGCTGGACAGGTCCGGATCGATCTTCAGCGCTTTCAGGTTACCGACCTGAATGCCTTTGTACATCACCGGGGTACGCCCGGCTTGCAGGCCTTCGAAATCGCTGAGTTTGACCTTCACCCGGATGCCGGCGGCGGCCGCATCGAAGTCTTCGTAGAGACGGAACGGCAGGCTTGGATCGGTGGGCGGGCTGTCTTTGCGGTTCTCCGGCGTGGCGAAGGCGATACCGCCAGCGACGATACTGGCCAGGGATTCGCTGCGCACTTTCACGCCGGACAGGTTGGCGTCGATGCTGATGCCGCTGGCGTTCCAGAATCGTGTGTGTTTGCGCACCAGTTTGGCGTAGGTCGGTTCGATGAACACCTTGAGCTCGACCGTGCTCTGGTCTTCCGACAGCACGTAACTTTTGATCTGCCCGACTTTGATCTGCTTGTAGAACACCGGGCTGCCGCGATTCAGCGAACCGAGGCGATCGGCCTTGATCGTCAAGTGCAGACCGGGCTTCGAATCCGATAGCGGCGGCTCTTCGGCCAAGGCCTTGAACTTGCGGGTCGGCTCGCCTTCACCGGGACTGATGGCCACGTAGTTACCCGATACCAGGGTTTCCAGGCCGGTGATCCCGGCCAGGGTCACGCTCGGCTTGACCAGCCAGAAACGGGTGCTGGTCTTCAGGTACTGATCGACATCCTTGTTCATCTCGATGGTCGCGATGACACCTTTGGAGTTGCCTTCATCATCGAGCTTGAGAGCTTTCACCTTGCCGACCGGCATGCCTTTGTAGACCACTTCGGTCTTGTTGGCCTGAATGCCTTCACCGCTTTCAAACCGCACCTGAATCTCGATGCCGGTTTCGTTGTAGGCACGCCAGCCGAGCCAGCCGCCGATAATCAGGGCGATCAGGGGCAGCACCCAGATGGCAGACCAGTTCGAAGCCGGTCGGGTTTTCGCTACAGGCAAATCAGTCATGGTCGGCGTCCGACTCCGTGTTATCCCAAATCAGTCGGGGATCGAAAGTGACAGCGGCGAGCATCGTCAGAATCACCACACTGGCGAAGGCGATGGCGCCAAGATTGGCTTCGACACTGGCAAGCCGGCCGAAGTTGACGACCGCCACCAGAATGGCGATCACGAAAATATCGAGCATCGACCAGCGGCCGATGAACTCGATGAAACGATACATCCAGATCCGCTGACGGGCGGACAACGGCTGGCGGCGCTGTACAGAAAACAGCAACAGCGCGATGCCCACCAGTTTGAAGGTCGGCACCAGGATGCTGGCGATGAACACCACGGCGGCGATTGGAATCATGCCGTGCTGCACCAACTGAATGACGCCGGACATGATCGTGCTCGGGTCACCCTGGCCCAGAGAGCTGACGGTCATGATCGGCAGTACGTTGGCCGGGATGTAGATAATCGCGGCCGTGATCAGCAGCGCCCAGGTTCGCGCGAGGCTATTGGGGCGCCGGGCGTGGACCAGCGCGCCGCATCGGGTGCAAGTCTGCACATCGCTGTCGGTATCCTGCCTGTTCAGTTCGTGGCATTCGGTACAGATCAGAATGCCTGCATCAATCGCCCGCATGGGCATCTTCTCCTGATAACGCCTGCCAGATCTGGTGCGGCGACATCACCACTTCGAGCCAGACCTGAACCAGTAACAAGCCGATGAAACACGCCAGACCGAGGCCCACGGTGATAGCCGCCATGTCCGCCAGTTTGACGATCGCGACCAGGACGCCCATGAGGTAGACCTCGAGCATGCCCCAGTCTTTGAGGTGGTGATAAATGCGGTAGAGCAGCAGGCCATAACTGCGTCCGATGTTGAAACGGATAGTCAGCAATACGATCAACTGACACAGCAGTTTCAGCAGTGGAATCGCCATGCTGCAAAGGAATACGACGACCGAAACACCGCGCATGTCGGTGTTGAACAGACCGATCACACCGCTCCAGACCGTGTCCTGCGACGATTGCCCGAGAACATTGAGCTGCATGATGGGTAAAAAGTTCGCCGGCACGTAGAGCAACAGCGCGGCAATGACCAGGGCGAGGCTGCGCTGCACCACGTTATGGCGGTGAGCGTACAGTTCGTAACCGCAGCGTGGGCAGAGGGCTTTTTCGCCGAGAGCAAGTTTGGGCTTGCGCATCAGCAGATCGCACTCATGGCAGGCCACCAAGTCATCCAGCGGTAAATCTGACAGCCCGGGGGCGTCAACCGAATCTGACATAAGGGCTCTGGCTCCGAAAAAGTTGGGATCTATTCTAGTGTTCTGATTCGAAAATAACTGTGCAAATTTGTTCGCTGACGCGAGCAAAAACTTTCCTGCGGGCAAAACAAAACCCCAACTGCTTTCGCAATTGGGGTTTCGGAATTTAATCTTGACGATGACCTACTCTCACATGGGGAAACCCCACACTACCATCGGCGATGCATCGTTTCACT
>NZ_JAIHBA010000026.1:0-20480 GCF_019718735.1 Pseudomonas sp. RIT778
CCCTGGTGTTGCTGATCTCCAGCAACATGGACAACCGCCTGCTGACCTCGGCCAACGACGAGTTGCTGCGCAATGGCAGCTGGTTGTACCTGGTGCTGAACATCCTGCTGGTGGTGTTCCTCGAGAATATCCGCCGCCCGGCCCAGTTGTTCGGCCTGGCACTGGTCGACATTCTGCTGCTGTGCGGCGTGTTCTACGCGGCGGGCGGCGTGGCCAGTGCGATCGGCAACCTGCTGATCGTTTCGGTGGCCATCAGCAACACCTTGCTGCGACGACGCATCGGCCTGCTGATCGCCGCCGTCGCCACCCTCGGCATCGTCGGACTCAGCTTTCTGCTGAGTTTCAGCCATCCCCTGAGCGCCAACGACTATCTGCAGGCCGGCACCCTCGGCGCCTTGTGCTTCGCTGCCTCTCTGCTGGTGCAAGGGTTGATCCGTCGTCTCGAAGTCAGTGAGAACCTGGCCGAGCTGCGAGCCAGCGAGGTGGTGGGGCTCGAAGCCCTCAACGCGCTGATCCTGCAACGCATGCGCACCGGCATTCTGGTGCTCGACGAACAGCGCCGGGTGCAACTGGCCAATCACAGCGCCAAAACCCTGCTGGGCCAGACACACCTTGAAGGCGACTTGATCGACGAGCACTCGAGCGCGTTGGTCGAACGCCTGCAACTGTGGCTGAACAACCCGACCCTGCGCCCACAAAGCCTGAAAATCGCCGGCAATGGCCTGGAGCTGCAGCCGAGCTTCATTGCCCTGGAACTGAGCCCGAACCGCCAGACCCTGGTGTTTCTCGAAGACCTCGCCCAGATCGCCCAGCAGGCCCAGCAATTGAAACTCGCCGCACTGGGCCGGCTGACTGCCGGTATCGCCCATGAAATCCGCAATCCGCTGGGAGCCATCAGTCATGCCGCGCAGCTGTTGCAGGAATCCGAGGAACTCGACGGCGCGGATCGGCGTCTGACGCAGATCATTCAAGACCACTCCCAGCGCATGAACCGAGTCATCGAAAACGTCCTGCAACTGTCCCGCCGTCAGCAGAGCGCACCGCAACGGCTGGATCTCAAACCGTGGCTGGAGCAGTTCGTCAGCGAGAGCCGCGAACAGGCCGGCGAGCGCCAGCACATTCATCTGCACATTGGCCCGGGGGATTTCCGTACGTTGATGGATCCCGGCCAGCTCACGCAGATTCTCGACAATCTGTTACGCAACGGCTGGCGCCACAGTGCCCTTTTGCACGATCCGGCCGAGGTCTGGCTGACGCTGTCGATCGACCCCGAAAGCACGCTGGCCGTGCTCGAAGTGCAGGACAACGGCCCCGGCGTGCCGCTGGATCAACAGGCTCACCTGTTCGAACCGTTCTTTACCACCAGCAGCCAGGGCACCGGCCTTGGGCTTTATCTGTCCCGTGAGCTGTGCGAAAGCAATCAAGCGCGCCTAGACTTCAAATCACGCCAAGGCGGCGGCTGCTTTCGCATCACCTTTGCTCACGGACGGAAACAAAGTTGAACACGAGCCCACGGCAAAAAATCCTCATCGTCGACGACGAGCCGGATATCCGCGAACTCCTGGAAATCACCCTGGGACGGATGAAACTCGACACCTTCAGCGCACGCAATCTCGCAGAAGCCCAGGCGCTGCTGCACCGCGAGACCTTCGACCTGTGCCTGACCGACATGCGCCTGCCCGACGGCACCGGCCTGGAATTGGTGCAGCACATTCAGCAACGTTATCCACAACTGCCGGTGGCGATGATCACCGCCTATGGCAGCCTGGAAACGGCGATCAACGCCCTGAAAGCCGGGGCTTTCGACTTCCTGACCAAACCGGTGGACCTGACACGCCTTCGCGAACTGGTCGGCTCGGCGTTGCGCATGCCGGCGCCGGGCAATGTCTGCACTTCGATCGACCGGCTGCTTCTCGGCGATTCACCACCGATGCGCAATCTGCGCAAGCAGATCGACAAACTGGCCCGCAGCCAGGCACCGGTTTACATCAGCGGCGAATCCGGCAGCGGCAAGGAACTGGTGGCCCGGCTGATTCATGAACAGGGCCCGCGCGCCAGCCAGCCATTCGTGCCGGTGAACTGCGGGGCGATTCCGTCCGAGTTGATGGAAAGCGAGTTCTTCGGCCACCGCAAAGGCAGTTTCAGTGGCGCGGTGGAGGATAAACCGGGGCTGTTTCAGGCGGCCCACGGCGGCACGCTGTTTCTCGATGAAGTGGCGGACCTGCCACTGCCGATGCAGGTCAAGCTGCTGCGGGCGATTCAGGAAAAAGCCGTGCGCAGCGTTGGCGGCCAACAGGAAACCGTGGTCGATGTGCGCATCCTCTGCGCAACGCACAAGGACCTCGATGCGGAAGTGGCTGCCGAGCGTTTTCGTCAGGATCTGTATTACCGGCTGAACGTGATCGAACTGCGTGTGCCGTCCCTGCGCGAACGTCGCGAGGACATCGAAGCACTGGCCGGCCATATGCTCAAGCGCCTGGCCAATGGCACCGGGCAGCCGGCTGCACGTCTTCATCCTCATGCCCTAGAGGCGCTGAAAAACTACCGTTTTCCGGGCAACGTGCGGGAGCTGGAGAACGTGCTCGAGCGGGCGCACACCCTGTGTGAAAACCGCACGATCGAGGCCGAGGATTTACGCCTGAGTGAAGGTAATGGCACCGCTGAAAGCGGCATTGCGGATCTCACACAGATCGACAACCTGGAAGACTATCTGGAAAGCGTCGAGCGCAAACTGATTCTGCAGGCGCTGGAAGAAACCCGCTGGAATCGCACGGCGGCGGCGCAGCGGTTGAGCCTGTCATTTCGGTCGATGCGCTACAGGCTCAAGAAACTGGGTCTGGATTAAGGGCCCCTTCGCGGGCAAGCCCGCGAAGGCGATTTGTCAGTCATCGGAAGAAAAACTGACTAGATCCGTCCGGCCGGTGCATACGGCGCCGGATCAATGATCGGCGCACGCCCCAGCATCACATCGGCAAACAACTGACAGGACGCCGGCGCCAGCACCAGTCCGTTGCGGTAATGACCGCAGTTCAGCCACAGACCGTCAAAACCCGGAACCCGGCCAATGTAAGGAATGCCTTCGGGCGAGCCCGGCCGCAGCCCGGCCCAGTGCCCCACCACTTCGGCATCGGCCAGCGCCGGCAACAGTTCGACCGCCGATGCCTTGAGGCTTTCCAGCGCGTTGTCCGTCGGGGTTTTGTCGAAGCCTTCGTGCTCCAGCGTACTGCCGATGAGAATATGCCCGTCGCGGCGCGGAATCGCGTAGCGCCCCTTGGCCAGCACCATGCTCGGCAGGAAATCCGCCGCGCACTTGTAGAGAATCATCTGGCCCTTCACCGGCTCCACCGGTAGGGAAAGATTCAGAGTCTTGAGTAATTCGCCGCTCCACGCGCCTGCGGTCAAAACGACCTGATCGCCAGCGATCACACCCGTGGAAGTCTGCACGCCTACCACCCGCTCGCCATCACGGACAAACCCGCTGACTTCACACTGCTCGTGAATCGTCACGTTCGGCAGCGCCTGCAACGCCGCTTTCAAAGACTTCACCAGCCGTGGATTGCGCACGTTGGCGACATCGGCCATGTAGATCGCCCGGGAAAAACCGCCACCGAGCACCGGCACCGCATCATGCGCCGCCGAGATATCCACAGCCCGCAGCGGACGGTTTTCCCGCGCAGCCCACGCCAGCGCTTCAGATTCGTCATCCAGGTCCAGCCAGTACAGGCCGGTGGTGTGCACTTCGGGATCGACCCCGGTATCGGCAAAAAGGCGTTCGCCCAGTTGTGGATAAAAATCCTGCGACCAGTGCGCCAGCGCGGTGACGGCCGGGCTGTAGCGCCACGGGTACAGCGGAGAGACGATACCGCCGCCGGCCCAGGACGATTCCTGGCCGACGTTCGAACGATCCAGCAGCACCACGCTGCCGACCTCGGAGGCGAGGTTGTACGCAGTGAGCAGGCCAATCACCCCGCCACCGACAATCACCACTTGCTGTTGCCTGGTCATGTTTGATCCAACCGTAAAAAAGACAGTGGGCGCAAAAGGCACCCGAAATAATGCGGCTCAGCGGCCCCAGCAATCCTTGGTGGTCAGCCCGGTGGTCGCGTTGTTCATGCTCCTGACACCGGTGTTGGTGAGGGTGAAATCCCCGCACTTGTCAGTGGCCATGGCCGTGCCGGTCTTGCGGGTCGCAGTCAGCAGGAAGGTCTGATCGGTGATTGTCGGCGTGATGGTGTAGAAATCGTTGCCGGTGCTCAACCCGGTGACACCGGTGTAGACGTTGTTCTTCGAATAGAAGCGTTCGAGGATCTGTGCCTGTTCCGACAAATTGCTGACCACGTCGGCACGGCGGCCCTTCTTCACGTATTCGGTGAGGCTCGGATAGCCGATGGTGATGACGATACCGATGATCGCAATCACGATCATGATTTCGATCAGGGTGAAACCTCGGTTGGATCTGCGCATGCCTCGAACTCTCGCTTACTGTATTTGCCGCCACATGATACGACGGCTGCCGCCGCCGGACTTTTCCACCAGGGTGGTGATGCCGCCACTGGAATCGTTCACGACCTTGCGTGATGCACCGTTGACGATGGCGTTCAGGGTCGGGATACCGCCGGTGAACACCACGCCGCTGGAAATCGTATCGTTGCTGTCGACCACGCCATCGGCGTTGGTGTCGAGCACCGCGTAGTTGAGCATCTTACCGCTGAACGCATCGAGTTCGATCAGTTTGCCGGTACCGAAACTGGAACACGGGTCGGTGGTATCGACACTGGCCGTGGTGAACACGACGCGTCCCAGCACCAGACTGGCCTGGTTGATCACCCGCTCGCCAGTCAATGCGTTGTTGTACACCAGCGGCAGGTACCAGCCCTTCTCCGCTGGATAGGTCGTGTCGTTCTGGCTGGTGGTGACGAACTGCCCGGTACTGCCGGAGAACACCCCGGTAATCGCCTGCGCCTGCAAACTGCTGACCGTGATCTGGCCCGACCCGCCATCGGCATCCCACACCGAATAGAACGCCTGCAAATCCTTGTTGGTCTTGTCGGCGGTTTCGTTGAATTTACCGGTGCCGACGAAAATCTGTTTGCCGCCCAGAGCGTTGTCCGCCAGCAACGGTTGCGCGGTGATCGGCTGAGTCGCCCCGCCGGCCGTGGTGAACAACGGCTTGCCGGAAAACGCCACGCCCCAGCTGTCGGACGACGTGGCGCTCAGGTCGAACTTCCACAACCGCCCCTTCAAGTCACCGCCATATGCGGCCTGTACCACGTTCTGCGAATTGACCCGCAGCTTCACCGAGGACAAACCGTTGGTGGTTTCCGTACTGTCGATGACGATTTTCTTGATCAACGAACCATCGCGCACATCCAGCACATACAGCGCCGCCACCCCGGAGTTGCTGCCGTAACCATTGGCAATGAATGCCGCCCAGCGACCATCGGCCAAGCGTGCCACCTCCGGACGGGCATAGGCGTAACCCAGATCATTGAAAGCGTTGGAAGTACTGGCGGTGGCGGGCGCGCTGACTTCCCACAAGGCGCGGATAACGTTGCCCGCCGAGGCGTCGAACAGCTGAAGCCCGTAGAAACTCTTGCCCCCGGCCCCCGTCCCGCCGATGGCCAGGGTTTTCCACGCCGTGCCGAATTGCGCGTCGAACACACCGATCTGACCATCCACCAGAAACTTGTGGCTGACGCCGTTGACGTAGTTCGGATCGGCAATCAGGCGCAGCGAGGGCAATACGCTGGACGGCATGTAGGCATAGCGCCGGGTACCGTTGGCCGAGTTGATGACGCTGACAAAACCGTCGTTGGCGTTCACCACTAGGCTGGCATTCATGTTCGAAGCCTTGGTGGTCAGGTAGGTGCTGTAGGTGGTGTCACCGGCCAGATCGGAGGCGGTTTTTTCCGTAGGCGAGGCCAGCACCAGCGGCGAGTTGATGATGTCCCCGAGCAATACGCTGCGCACTTTGAGCCCGGCCTTGTTGGTGCCCTTGCTCCACTCGACCAGGTCGATGCCGCTGATGCCGGTGGGCAAACCCTGGCTGAGGACGGTCTGCTGGGCCGGGGAGAAGTTGCCGTAAGCCAGCGTCACCGCCGCGTTGTTCAGGGTGTTCCACGACTGATAGGTCGGCGCGGTAGCGCCGGGCACGATGGCGGTGTCGGTGGTCCACAGCACCGCCGACGTATTGACCGCCCCGGCCGAGTTGAAGCCAAAGGACTTGATCGTGCCGCGCCAGTCCTTGGGGTCATAACTGGTCTGGAAATAACTGGTGCCGCTCGCCAGCGTCGTGCCACTGGCGACACCGCTGCCACCGGAACCGGCCTTGGAGGTGATGTCGCTCAACGCCGAGGACAGCGCGGCATTCAGGCCGGTGCTGTCGGTCGCCTGGTAGTAGCGGCCCTGTCCGTAATCGGCGGCGTCCGAGAGCATGTCGTTGGAAGCGGTAAAACCCACGGTGTAGGTGTTCATGTTCTGCCTGGGAAAGTCCACGGCATTCCAGCTCTTGCCCGCAGCGTCGGTGCCGGAGGAACGCATGTCGATATCGAAGGCGAACTTGGCGATATCGTCCAGATACAGCGTATCGCCCTCCCCGTCCCCGTTCAGGTTGTTCCCGTCATTGTTGATGCCGTCCCAGTTCGGCAAGCGGCTGCCACCCAGCGGGTCATTGTTCGGAAAGGTTCGGTCGTAGGTCGGCAAACCGTCGGTGATGACCACCCCGTAGTTTTTCTGGCAGCGGTACTGGATCGGGCTGGTGTAAGTGCTCGGCGTGCTGTTGTAGTACGGCGCCATCCCGCGCATGTAGCGGGTGATTTCGTAGTAGGTCTCGGCCAGCGGCGTGTTGGCCACCGCGCTCAGGCCATTGATCGAGGAAATCAGTGCGTTGTAGTTGGTGTCGGCCTGGGCCTGGGTCACGCTGCCGCTGACCGGTGACAGGTCGCTGATGGAGCGGGCAATGAAACCACCGTTGCCGGGGTTATTGCTGGTGGCCGGGTTGAAGGTGGCCAGACCCATGCGCAGGTTGCGGTTGCTGGTGACCAGTGCGGTGGAAACGTTGCGCGCCACGTTGATCCGGTAGTCGTTGGGAATCGCGCCGGTGGTGAAGTCGCGCGTGCCGTTGTTGATCGCCAGCCCGACCACATAGGAAATGTAATCCGCCGAATAGCGAGTGTTGCCGCTGCCCACCGGATCCGGCAGCTTCAGGCAGAGCGGCGTCAGGCTGTTGTTGTAGAACGCATAGGCACCGCCGGAGCAGCCGGAGGTTGGCAGGCTCGACAGAAAGATCGTATCGCCGGTAATGGCAGTTGAGCTCAGGCACAGGCCGATGACCGCGTTGCACTGGCGGGCCGCCGTGCGATCCACGGTCGGATCAAAACCCGTCGCATAAATGATGCTGTTCATGCTGCCCGAGTCGTCGATCATCAACATCACGTTCGGGGACACCGCAGCCGCGCTCAACAGCGGTGAATCGGACGGCGTGAAGGCATACGCCGGCGCGGCCAGATAGAGCCCGGCCAGCATGCCGAGCAGCAGCGACAGCCACTTGAAGCGTCGCTCAATACTTCGCATAGACACTCTCCACCACACTGCGCGAAGTACCGGCGATGCCGACGGCCGTGACCCGGTACAAGGTCGCCGAGGTGTTGCTCGGCACGTTCACCGCCGTCAGGGTCGTGCCGATGTTCTGCACCCCGTAGAACCCGCTGCCGGCGGCGATCCAGGTCACGCCCGACGTGGAGTTGAGCCCCGCCGCGCTGACCACCGAGGATTCCGCCGGCGGCGCACATTGAGTGGTGCTGGCGCACACCGCCAGCGCGTAGCTATCCAGCTGCACCGCGCTTTCGCCGATGCGCAGCGCGGCCTCGGCAGTCTGGAACGATTGATTGCGCAGGCTCACGCTGCCAGCCATTTTTTCCTGCAGGTTGGCGCTCTGCATCGATGACAGGCCGATCAGCGTCAGGAGCAGCAGAAATACCAGGCTGACCAGCAACACCATGCCGCCCTGGGACCGTCGTCGATGGAGAGAAACGTTCATCGCTCGCCCCTCACTGCAAGCGGTTGCGCAAGGCGGCAACCACGTTGAAGGTTTGATTGCGGACCCGATTGTTCGGGTCAGTGAGGGTCAGACTCAGGCGCACACTGCGGATCCGCGCCGGATCGCCGGGGTTGGCGCTGTAGGTGGACGCCGCGACGTCGGTCGCGGAACTCGCCAGACCAAACATCACCGTGAACGCACTGACGTTGTTCACCAGCACCTGCTGGGCCGGGTTACCGCTGCCGGTGCCCATCAGAATCTGGTTGTTGCTGAAGCTGTAGACCAGCCGACGGATCGGAAACGCGATCTGGCCCGTCGCCGCCGCTCGCGCGCCGGTATAAGCGGTGGCGCTGTTACGGCAATCGGAGACCACAGTCCAGGTCGGTGTCCCGCCCGCACTGCCGACATCGGCGGTAACCAGGGTCAGCTTGAGGTTGGCGTTGTCCCAGCTGATCGGCGTGATCTGGGCCGTATTGAAATCCCCCGCCGAGCTGGAATCGGTAATGGTGCCCAGGCAACCGAACATGCCCACCATGCGCAGTTCCTGGATCATCTTGCTCAGCACGAACCGCGCGTCCTCCTGCATCGCGGCCGCGCTGTTCTGGCTGACGTAGGTGTTTTTCGCCGCCAGGAAGATCTGTACCACACCCAGCACTACGATCAGGCCCAACGCCAGGGCGACCAGCATTTCGATCAGACCGAAGCCCAGGTTATGGCGCTTCATGGCGTGGCCACCGGATCGACCGCAGCGCGGCTGGTCAGGACAAAACTGCGTGTTGCACCGGCCGTATTGGCGGCGCGCGCGTCACTCCAGGTGATGGTGATGGTGTACACGCGCTGATTGAGGGTGATGCTGCCGGTGGCGGTCGGTCCGCCAAAATTGACGATGTTGGTGGTGAAGTCGTAGAGATCCTGATCCCGGGCGACACTCAGGTTGCCCGTGGTCGGCGGTGTGACGGTGTAGTTGGCGCCGGAGTTGGCGCGGATCCGGTCCATCATGTCGTAGGCGATGAAACTCGCCTGGCTGGTCATGCGCGAGCTGTCGGTGTACTTCAGCGCATTGAGCTGAACCGCTGCCGCGCCCAGCAACCCGACCGTCAGAATCAGTAGCGCGACCAGCACTTCAATCAGCGTCATGCCCTCCTGTGCGTGCTTGCTCCCTGCCCTCATCCGCAATTTCCACCCAATTGAATTCGTCCGTTCAGACACACGTTCAGCGTCCTGCTTTGCGTTCCCAGCACATAACTGATGACCACCGCCGTGGACGGTGCCGCCAACCCGCCCAGATTGTTGAAATCCAGCGCGGTCACTCCAGAGGGTAGCGTCAGAGTCGCGCCGCTGCTCATTGCTGGAACAACCCGCAATACATTGGCCGGAGTGCCAGTACTGTCATAGACCGACAGTTCGCCGGTCCAGACGCTGCCGCCGCCGCTCGGCCGCAAGCGGGTAGTGACGCCCCGGTTGATCGCCTCGAGCCTTGCGTAATTGAGGGCCCGTTGCAGGTCGCCGACTTCGGTGTCGGCCTTGCTGCCCTGCACCGTACGGGTGAATGCCGGCACCGCCATCGTGATCAGGATCACAAACACCGCGAGCGCCACCAGCAGCTCGATCAGCGTGAAACCTTTTGTACGATGATCCATCGATGCCCTCCGTTGCCGTCGGCTATACCTGTACAAACCTAGAACATTCGACCGGCATGCGCCGGTTGATTTACCGCGAACGGCGCACGGATTGCGCCGCTGTGCACAATCCAGGGAGGACGCGCACATGCCGCAACAGGGTTTCAGTCTGGTCGAACTGCTTATGGGACTGGCGATCGGCGCAATTGTTCTGTCGCTGGTCAGTCCGGCGCTGGCGGACTTCACCGAATCAAACCGGCGGCAACAGGCCGCGCAGTCTTTGCTCGACGGGATTCGTAACGCCCGGACCATGGCCATCACGCGCAACCAGAGCGTGGTGATTCATGGCATCAACGGTGATTGGGGCCAGGGCTGGCGGATCATTCTGGATATCAGCGGAAAGGGACCGGGGGATGCCGATAATCCATTGCTGATCGAGCAGGCGAGTGACGGACGGATACCGATTGTCGGCAACTGGCTGGTGAGCCGCTACATACGCTTCAGCAGTCTGGGTCAGCCACTGGTGCCAGACCGGAAGTTTCAGGCGGGAACGTTACATCTATGCTCGGCTCGCGAGCCGGTCAGCCAGCTCCAGGTGGTGCTGGCGGCGACCGGTCGCGTACGCCTGACCAGCCAAAAGGCTGAACAGGCGCTGTGCCGAAAGGATAAAGCGATCAGATCGAGCGAACGCGCAGCTCTTTAGGCATCGAGAACGTGATGTTCTCCTCACGCCCGGCCAGTTCGTCGGCGCCGGTGGCACCCCAGGCCTGCAACTGCTGGATCACGCCACGCACCAGGACTTCCGGAGCGGAGGCGCCGGCGGTGATGCCGATACGCTCGACACCGTCGAACCAGCTTTTTTGCAGGTCTTCGGCGCCATCGATCAGGTAGGCCGGTGTGGCCATGCGCTCGGCCAGCTCACGCAGGCGGTTGGAGTTGGAGCTGTTCGGGCTGCCCACCACCAACACCACGTCGCATTCGTCGGCCAGTTGCTTGACCGCGTCCTGGCGGTTCTGAGTGGCGTAGCAGATATCGTCCTTGCGCGGTCCGCCAATGGCTGGAAAACGCGTACGCAGCGCATCGATGACACGGCTGGTGTCATCCATGGACAACGTGGTCTGGGTGACGAAGGCCAGTTTGTCCGGGTTATGTACCTGCAACTCGGCGACATCCTTCTCGTCTTCGACGAGGTAGATCGCGCCGCCATTGCTGGCGTCGTACTGGCCCATGGTGCCTTCGACTTCCGGGTGACCGGCGTGGCCGATCAGGATGCACTCGCGACCGTCGCGGCTGTATTTGGCGACTTCGATGTGCACCTTGGTCACCAGCGGGCAGGTGGCGTCGAACACTTTCAGGCCACGGCCGGCGGCTTCGGTGCGCACGGCTTGCGAGACGCCGTGGGCACTGAAGATCACGATCACGTCGTCCGGTACCTGATCGAGTTCCTCGACGAAGATTGCGCCACGACTGCGCAGGTCTTCGACCACGAACTTGTTGTGCACCACTTCGTGACGCACATAGATCGGCGGCCCGAAGACCTCCAGGGCGCGGTTGACGATTTCGATCGCCCGGTCCACGCCGGCGCAGAAGCCACGGGGGTTGGCGAGTTTGATTTGCATGCGGTGCCTCGTGTCTTGCGCGCAAGAAATAGCGAAAACGGTGGAAAACATTGTGGGAGCGAGCCTGCTCGCGAAAGCGGTGTGTCAGACAACATCTACGTTGAATGTCAGTCAGCATTCGCGAGCAAGCCCGCTCCCACATTTTTGACCGCGTGCGGTCAGTTACAGCGCTTTGACGGAGAAGATTTCCACGTCAAAGGTCAGCGTCTTGCCGGCCAGCGGGTGGTTGAAGTCGACAGTCACTTGCGCGTCGTCGAACTCTTTCACCACACCCGGCAGCTCAGTATTGGCCGCATCGTTGAAGATCACCAGCAGACCCGGCGACAGCTCCATGTCCGCAAACTGCGAACGCGGGATGATCTGGACGTTTTGTGGGTTCGGCTGGCCGAAGGCGTTTTCCGGCTCGACGGTCAGGGTACGCTTGTCGCCGGCCTTGAAGCCGAACAGCGCCGCCTCGAAGCCCGGCAGCAGGTTGCCGTCGCCGACCTTGAAGGTCGCCGGGGCCTTGTCGAAAGTGCTGTCGACCGTGTCGCCGTTCTCCAGGCGCAATGCAAAGTGCAAGGTGACTTCCGTGTTCTGGCCGATGCGTTGCTCAGCCAATACCTGTTCAGTCATGAACGGTTTCTCCGGTTTTTTTACTTTTGAACATGTCCAGTGCCAGCATCACCGCGCCAACGGTGATGGCGCTGTCGGCGAAGTTGAACGCCGGGAAGTACCAGCGGTTCTGCCAGTGCACCAGAATAAAGTCGATCACATGGCCCAGGGCAATGCGGTCATACAGATTGCCCAGTGCGCCGCCCAGAACCAGCGCCAGCGCAATGGCCAGCCAGGTTTCGTTGCGACCCAGGCGCTTGAGCCAGACTACCAGCACCGCACTGACCGCAATCGCGATCACGGCGAACAGCCAGCGCTGCCAGCCTGAGCTGTCCGCGAGGAAGCTGAAGGCAGCGCCGGTGTTGTAGGCCAGGGTCCAGCTGAAGTAATCAGGGATGATCACGATCTGCTGGAACATCTCGAGCTTGCCTTCGAAGTAGAACTTGCTGGCCTGGTCGATGACCAGAACCAGCAAGCTCAACCAGAGCCAGCTCAGCCGTCCGAAACGGCCAACGGCATTAGGCATAGTGACGAACCTCGCCGGCGCCATCGATGTTGTCCACGCAACGGCCGCAGATTTCCGGATGCTCCGGGTTCACGCCGACGTCTTCGCGGCAGTGCCAGCAACGGGCACATTTCGGGAAGGCGGATTTGACGATCTTCAGCTTCAGGCCGCTGACTTCGGTGGCCACAGCATCGGCCGGAGCCTGCACGAACGGCGCAACAGTGGCAGTCGAGGTGATCAGGACAAAGCGCAGCTCATTGCTCAGCTTGGCCAGGTCGGCGGTCAGCGCGTCTTCGGCGAACAGCGTCACTTCGGCTTGCAGGTTGCCACCGACGGCCTTGGCCGCGCGCTGGATTTCCATTTCCTTGTTGACCGCTACCTTCACTTCCATGATGCGATCCCAGTACTCGCGACCCAGCTCGAAGCCTTCCGGCAACTCGGTCAGGCCTTCGTACCAGGTGTTGAGCATCACCGATTCGTTGCGCTCGCCCGGCAGGTATTGCCACAGCTCGTCGGCGGTGAAGGCCAGGATCGGCGCGATCCAGCGCACCAGCGCTTCAGAGATGTGGAACAGCGCGGTCTGGCACGAACGACGGGCCTTGCTGTCGGCGCCGGTGGTGTACTGGCGGTCCTTGATGATGTCCAGATAGAAACCACCCAGCTCCTGCACGCAGAAGTTGTGGATCTTCGAGTAGACGTTCCAGAAACGGTATTCGCCGTAGTGCTCTTGCAACTCGCGTTGCAGCAGCAGGGTGCGATCCACCGCCCAGCGATCCAGCGCCAGCATGTCTTCGGCCGGCAGCAGGTCGGTGGCCGGGTTGAAACCGGTCAGGTTGGAAAGCAGGAAGCGCGCGGTGTTACGGATACGACGATAGGCGTCCGCACTGCGCTGCAGGATCTGCTCGGACACGGCCATTTCGCCGGAGTAGTCGGTCGAAGCGACCCACAGACGCATGATGTCGGCGCCCAGGGTGTCGTTGACTTTCTGCGGCGCGATCACGTTGCCCAGGGACTTGGACATCTTGCGGCCGGACTCGTCCACGGTGAAACCGTGGGTCAGCAGCTCGCGGTACGGCGCGTGGTTGTCGATGGCGCAACCGGTCAGCAAGGACGAGTGGAACCAGCCACGGTGCTGGTCCGAACCTTCCAGGTACAGGTCGGCACGCGGGCCGGTCTCGTGGCCCATCGGGTGCGAACCGCGCAGGACGTGCCAGTGCGTGGTGCCCGAATCGAACCAGACGTCGAGGGTGTCGCTGATCTTGTCGTACTGCGGCGCTTCATCGCCCAGCAGTTCGGCAGCGTCGAGTTTGAACCAGGCTTCGATGCCTTCGACTTCGACACGTTTGGCGACTTCTTCCATCAGCTCGACGGTGCGTGGGTGCAGCTCGCCGCTTTCCTTGTTCAGGAAGAACGGGATCGGCACGCCCCAGTTGCGCTGACGGGAGATGCACCAGTCCGGACGGTTGGCGATCATCGAGTGCAGGCGCGCCTGGCCCCAGGCCGGGACGAACTTGGTCTCTTCGATGGCTTTGAGCGAGCGTACGCGCAGGGTGTCGCCGCTGACCGGCTCCTTGTCCATGCCGATGAACCACTGCGCGGTGGCGCGGTAGATCAGCGGGGTCTTGTGGCGCCAGCAGTGCATGTAGCTGTGTTCGATGACGGTGGTGTGCAGCAGCGCACCGACTTCGGTCAGTTTTTCGACGATGGCCGGGTTGGCCTTCCAGATGAACTGGCCGCCGAAGAACTCCAGCGACGGTACGTAGACGCCGTTGCTCTGTACCGGGTTGAGGATGTCGTCGTTGACCATGCCGTATTTCTTGCAGGTCACGAAGTCGTCCACGCCGTAGGCCGGGGCGGAGTGAACCACGCCGGTGCCAGCGCCCAGTTCCACGTAGTCAGCCAGGTACACCGGCGACAGACGGTCATAGAACGGGTGACGGAAATTGATCAGTTCCAGCGCCGAACCCGGTGCGGTCGCCAATACGGTGCCTTCGACGCCGTAACGGGTCAGGCAGGATTCGACCAGCTCTTCAGCCAGCACCAGCAGCTTGTCGCCGATGTCGACGAGGGCGTAGGTGAATTCCGGGTGAACGTTGAGCGCCTGGTTCGCCGGGATGGTCCACGGGGTGGTGGTCCAGATCACGATCGAGGCCGGTTTGCCCAGCGACGGCAGACCGAACGCGGCGGCCAGTTTGGCCTCGTCAGCGATCGGGAAGGCCACGTCGATGGTCGAGGACTTCTTGTTCTCGTACTCGACTTCCGCTTCGGCCAGAGCCGAACCGCAATCGAAGCACCAGTTCACAGGCTTCAGGCCCTTGAACACGAAACCGCCCTTGACGATTTCGGCGAGAGCGCGGATTTCGCCCGCCTCGTTCTTGAAGTCCATGGTCTTGTACGGGTTGGCGAAGTCGCCCAGCACGCCGAGACGGATGAATTCGGACTTCTGCCCTTCGATCTGCTCGGTGGCGTAGGCACGGCACAGTTCACGGGTCTTGTCCGCGCCCAGGTTCTTGCCGTGGGTCACTTCAACCTTGTGCTCGATCGGCAGGCCGTGGCAATCCCAGCCCGGGACATACGGCGCGTCGAAGCCCGACAGGGTCTTCGAGCGGATGATCATGTCCTTGAGAATCTTGTTCAGTGCGTGACCGATGTGGATCGTACCGTTGGCGTACGGAGGGCCGTCGTGCAGGACGAACTTCGGACGATCCTTGCCAATCTCGCGCAACTTTCCGTACAGGCCAATACTGTCCCAGCGCTGCAGGATCTGCGGTTCGCGCTGTGGCAGGCCGGCCTTCATTGGGAAGGCGGTGTCCGGAAGGTTTAGCGTGGCTTTATAGTCGGTCATTTAAGGCTCTTCATTAGCGATGGGCGCTAGGTGCGGCTAGTGCACGGGCGGCGGCGACATCCGCGCTGATCGCCGTTTTCAATGCCTCCAGGGAGGCGAAACGCTGCTCTTCACGCAGCTTCTGGTGGAAAACCACCGTCAAACGCCGGTCATACAGATCGCCGGCAAAATCTAAAAGATGGACTTCAAGGTGGGCCTTGCCATCACCTTGCACCGTGGGCCGCACGCCGATATTGGCGACGCCGGGCCAGGTCTTGCCGTCGATGTCGACGTCGACCAGGTAAACCCCGGTAAACGGCACGCGACGGCGCTTGAGTTGAATGTTCGCCGTGGGCGTACCCAGTTGGCGGGCCAGTTTCTGGCCATGCAGCACGCGTCCGGCAATTCGGTACGGACGGCCCAGCAGGCGTTCAGCCAACGCGAAATCGGCGGCGGCCAACGCGTTGCGCACCTGTGTGCTGCTGACGCGAATGCCGTCCAGCTCGACGGTTTGCGCGGCTTCCACGGTAAAACCGTGGACCTGCCCGGCCTGCAGGAGGAAATCGAAATCGCCGAGACGGTCACAACCGAAGCGGAAATCGTCACCGACCTCCAGATGCTGCACGCCGAGGCCATCGACCAAAATCGTATCGACGAACTCACTGGCGCTGAGCTTGCTCAAGCGCTGGTTGAATGCCAGGCACAGAACCCGGTCGACGCCTTCAGCGGCCAGCAGTTGCAGCTTGTCGCGCAACCGGGCCAGACGCGCCGGCGCGGTCTCCGGGGCAAAGAATTCCCGTGGCTGCGGCTCGAAAATCACCACGCAGCTGGGTACGCCCAACTCGAGCGCACGCTCACGCAGTCGGGCCAGAATGGCCTGGTGACCACGGTGAACACCGTCAAAGTTGCCAATAGTGGCGACGCAGCCCCGATGCTGGGGGCGCAGATTGTGGAGGCCTCGAACCAGCTGCATAACGCGCTTCTTGCTCATAAAGTGGCCGATTATAACCACACCCGACGGCCGACGACAGGCAACACCGTAACCCAAAGTGATCGAGCCGACAAAACTGCCGGCTCGCGCCCGTTTTTCAGGGAAAAAACCTCAGCTCAACGCCTTGCGATTGAAGTCGCGCAGGCGGAAACCGAGCAGCAGCAACATGCCGAAATAAGCGATCACGCCGGCAACCACCAACGCGCCCAGACGAAGGAAGCGCTCCAGCATGTGTCCCTGATCCCAAGCGGGCATGAAATGCATGCCGATCAACAGCACCGCTGACATTACCGCCACCGCAACCACAAGCTTGAAACCGAACTTCAACCAGCCCGGCTGCGGTTGATACATCTGCTGTTTGCGCAATTGATAGAACAGCAGCCCGGCATTCAGGCAGGCACCGGCGCTGATCGCCAGTGCCAGACCGGCATGCGCCAGAGGGCCGATCAACACCAGGTTGAACAGCTGCGTGACCACCAGGGTGAAGATTGCGATTTTTACCGGCGTACGGATGTTTTGTTGCGCATAAAAGCCTGGCGCCAGCACTTTGATCACGATGATTCCGAGCAGACCGACAGAATAGGCAATCAACGCCCGCTGAGTCATCTCAGCGTCAAACCCGCTGAACTGGCCGTACTGGAACAGCGAAACGGTCAACGGCTCGGCCAGGATCCCCAGCGCCAGCGCACACGGCAGCACCAGCACGAAGCACAGGCGCAGGCCCCAGTCGAGAATCCGCGAATATTCGTGACGATCCTTGCTGGCGTAGGTCTTGGCCAATGTCGGCAGCAGGATTGTGCCCAGCGCCACACCCAGCACACCGGACGGCAACTCCATGAGACGGTCGGCGTAATACATCCACGACACCGAGCCCGCCACCAGGAACGAGGCGAAGATGGTGTTGATGATCAGGGAAATCTGGCTGACCGAGACGCCGATGATTGCCGGCAACATCTGCTTCATCACCCGCCAGACACCGGTATCGCGCAGGTTCAGGCGCGGCAGCACCAGCATGCCTATCTTTTTCAGGTGCGGCAGTTGATAGAGCAACTGCGCCAGACCACCCACCAGCACCGCCCAGCCAAGCGCCATGACCGGCGGATCGAAGTACGGCGTCAGGAACAGCGAAAACACGATCATGCTGACGTTGAGCAGGGTCGGCACGAATGCCGGCACCGAGAAACGGTTCCAGGTATTGAGGATCGCACCCGCCAGTGAAGACAGGGAGATCAGCAATATATAGGGGAAGGTCACTCGCAGCAGGTCGGAGGTCAGCTGGAATTTTTCCGGCGTATCGGTGAAACCCGGCGCCGTGGCCCAGATCACCCAGGGCGCGGCGATCATGCCCAGCGCGGTGACCAGCGCCAGTACCAGCGTCAGCAGGCCGGAAACATAGGCAATAAAGGTGCGGGTCGCCTCTTCGCCCTTCTGGCTTTTATATTCGGCCAGGATTGGCACAAAAGCCTGGGAAAACGCCCCCTCGGCGAAAATCCTGCGCAGCAGATTGGGCAGTTTGAAGGCGATGAAGAAGGCGTCGGTCGCCATTCCGGCGCCGAAGGTACGGGCGATGAGCGTGTCGCGAACAAACCCGAGAATCCGGGAAAGCATCGTGATAGAGCTGACGGCGGCCAACGATTTGAGCAGATTCATTGAAGGAATGTGTGCCTGTCGATAAACAGCAGGCGAATAACGCGCCCACTTGTGCGATACTCCGCGCCGCAACAGCACAGAGCCAAAGCTCGCGAGTTTACAGGTCAAGCGCCGGAAATAAATATCCCGCCTCTTTATACCTACCACTTAGCGGAACGTCTCAAGCGCCCTTGACAAGACATCTCTTCATCGGCATGATTCGCGGCCTATTTTGTTTGCTATTTCCTAAAAAGTCTTTCGAGGAGCTCGACGGTGGCCAACTCACCTTCCGCCAAAAAACGTGCAAAACAGGCTGAGAAGCGTCGCAGCCACAACGCCAGCCTGCGTTCCATGGTTCGTACCTACATCAAGAATGTAGTTAAAGCCATCGACGCAAAAGACGCTGAAAAAGCTCAAGCTGCATACGTTCTGGCTGTGCCAGTTATCGACCGTATGGCCGATAAAGGCATCATCCACAAGAACAAGGCTGCTCGTCATAAGAGCCGTCTGAATGGCCACGTCAAGGCACTGAAAGAAGCTGCCTAAGCGACGTAGTCATTAAAAAACCGACCTCAGGGTCGGTTTTTTATTGCCTGCGATTTGCTCTGATTTCAGCAAATCACAGGCAAAAAAAGAGGAGCCAACCGGCTCCTCTTTTTTTTACGCGCGATTAATGAGCCGACGCCCACGGCAGAATCGGGATCGCCGTCACCGCATTCTGCGGACTACCCTCGATCAGGCGATCGCTGTAGACCAGATACACCAGCGTATTGCGCTTCTTGTCGAGAAAGCGCACCACCTGCATGGTCTTGAACACCAGCGAAGTGCGCTCCTTGAACACCTCTTCGCCATCCTTCAACTCACCCTTGAAGTTGATCGGCCCGACCTGACGGCAAGCAATGGACGCCTCGGCACGATCCTCGGCCAGACCCAACCCACCCTTCACACCGCCAGTCTTGGCTCGCGACAGGTAGCAAGTCACGCCTTCAACCTTCGGATCATCGAATGCCTCGACCACGATCCGGTCGTTCGGCCCGACAAACTTGAACACCGTCGACACCTGACCGATTTCCTCGGCCGAGGCCAGCAATGGCAGCGCCATCAACAAGCCCAACAATCCTTTTGCCATACGCATCGCGTTTTCCTTACACCAGAATCAGGTTGTCACGGTGAACCAGTTCCGGCTCAGCCATGTAACCCAGCAAACCGACAATCGCATCCGACGACTGACCGATGATTTTTTGTGCTTCCAGCGCGCTGTAGTTAGCCAGGCCACGGGCGATCTCACGACCGTCCGGCGCCACGCAAACCACCATTTCGCCACGACGGAAACTGCCCTGAACCAGTTTGACGCCGACCGGCAGCAGGCTTTTGTTGCCTTGGGACAACGCGGAAACCGCGCCATCATCCAGCACCAGCGTGCCACGGGTTTGCAGATGCCCGGCCAGCCACTGCTTGCGCGCCGCGAGCATGCCGCGCTCAGGCGACAGCAACGTACCAATGCGCTCACCCGCTTTCAGCCGATCGAGCACGCGCTCCAGACGCCCGCCAACAATGATGGTATGAGCGCCGGAACGTGCCGCCAGACGCGCCGCGCGCAGCTTGGTCTGCATGCCGCCACGACCCAATGCACCGCCAGTACCGCCCGCCACTGCATCCAGCGTCGGATCATCGGCGCGCGCTTCGTAAATCAGCTGGGCGTCAGGGTTATTGCGCGGATCAGCGTCGAACATGCCGTCGCGATCCGTCAGGATCACCAGCAGATCAGCCTCGACCAGGTTGGCCACCAGCGCCGCGAGCGTGTCGTTGTCGCCGAAACGGATTTCGTCGGTGACCACGGTGTCGTTTTCGTTGATTACCGGGATGACTTTCAGCTCGACCAGCGCACGCAAGGTGCTACGGGCGTTCAGGTAGCGCTTGCGATCGGACAGGTCGTCGTGAGTCAGGAGAATCTGCGCAGTGTGCCGGCCATGCTCGGCAAAGCTCGATTCCCAGGCTTGCACCAAGCCCATCTGACCGATTGCTGCAGCGGCCTGGAGCTCGTGCATCGCACTGGGTCGCGCGGTCCAGCCGAGGCGACTCATGCCCGCCGCCACTGCCCCGGAGGACACCAGCACCAGCTCGACGCCGGCCTCATGCAAAGCCACCATCTGCTCGACCCAGACACCCATTGCCGCGCGATCCAGCCCTTTGCCATCCGCTGTCAGCAAAGCGCTGCCGATCTTCACGACCCAACGCTGCGCACCTGTCACCTTGCTCCGCATCATCTTCAACCTTAGCTTGAGGGCAGCGCGACCTGGCACTGCCCGTGACGTTATTCGTGGTTCTTCGTGACCAACAATCGATTTCCAGATACTAAAACGCCGCTCGATTGAGCGGCGCTTAAGTTTACTGCAACGAATCAGTCACGCACGTAAATGATTTCCGGACCGTCTTCGTCATCCACATCTTCTTCGTCCCAGTCATCGTCGCCGATGTCATGGACCGACTTCACGCCGCTGCGACGCAGGGCACGCTTGTCATCCAGCGCCTGCAACTGCGCACGGGCTTCGTCTTCGATGCGCTGATCGAGATCGGCCAGTTCTTCCTTGTAGGCCGGGTCATTGGCCAGGCGATCGGCACGATCTTCCAGATAACGCATGATGTCGCGCGTCAGGCGCT
>NZ_JAIHBA010000026.1:20580-119744 GCF_019718735.1 Pseudomonas sp. RIT778
CCTTGACCCGCTCCTCGTGTTCTTCTTCGAGGATCTGGTCGCACTTGTTCAGTACCAGCCAGCGATCACGCTCGGCCAGCGACGGGCTGAACTTGATCAGCTCGTTGACGATTACCTCAGCGGCGTCCGGCGCACTGCTGTCGTCCAGCGGCGCCATATCCACGAGGTGCAGCAACAGACGAGTACGCGCCAGGTGCTTGAGGAAACGAATGCCCAGACCGGCACCGTCGGAAGCGCCTTCGATCAGCCCCGGAATGTCGGCGATGACGAAGCTCTTCCAGCGATCGACGCTGACAACACCCAGGTTCGGCACCAGAGTGGTGAACGGGTAATCGGCGACCTTCGGCTTGGCAGCCGATACCGAACGGATAAAGGTACTTTTACCGGCGTTCGGCAGACCCAGCAGGCCGACGTCAGCCAGAACCTTCATTTCCAGTTTCAGGTCGCGCTGCTCGCCCGGCTTGCCCGGGGTGGTCTGACGCGGCGCACGGTTGGTACTGGATTTGAAACGGGTGTTGCCCAGACCGTGCCAGCCGCCCTGAACCACCATCAGTTTCTGACCGGCCTTGGTCAGGTCACCGATGACTTCCTGGGTGGCGGAGTCGATCACGGTGGTGCCGACAGGCACGCGCAGGATCAGGTCTTCACCCTTCTTGCCGGTGCAGTCGGTACTGCCACCGTTGGAACCACGCTCGGCATCGAAGTGCCGGGTGTAACGGTAGTCCACCAGGGTGTTGAGGTTTTCGTCGGCCATCATGAAGATGGAACCGCCGTCACCGCCGTCACCACCGTTCGGACCGCCGTTTTCAATGAATTTTTCCCGACGGAAACTCATGCAGCCATTGCCGCCGTCACCAGCCTTTACGCGGATCGATACTTCATCAACAAACTTCATAACCAACGCCTCTCGCCGTACGGACGAGCCGAAAAACAATCAAGACATAAGACTCTTGCAAAAATGAGCGCAGCGACCCCAACTCACGACCTGCATCGCACGCCGACAGCCCATACAAACAGCTTTGCAAGAGACTCACCCCACAAACGAAAAAGCCCCGTCGCAAGACAGGGCTTCTCCAGCATACTCGCGATTAAGCCGCGACTACGCTCACGTAACGGCGGTTGAAAGCGCCCTTTACTTCGAACTTGATCACGCCTTCGATTTTCGCGAAGAGAGTGTGATCTTTACCCATGCCAACGCCGTAGCCAGCGTGGAATTGGGTGCCGCGCTGACGCACGATGATGTTGCCGGCCTTGATGACCTGGCCGCCATACATCTTCACGCCAAGGCGTTTGGCTTCTGAGTCGCGACCGTTACGGGTACTACCACCAGCTTTTTTGTGTGCCATGAGTCAATTCTCCTAGTGAGGAATTAGGCTGAAATTAAGCCTGAATACCGGTGATTTTGATCTCGGTGTACCACTGGCGGTGGCCCATACGCTTCATGTGGTGCTTACGACGACGGAACTTGATGATGCGGACTTTATCGTGACGACCTTGGGAGATCACTTCAGCCACAACGGTAGCGCCAGCAACAACTGGAGCGCCGATATTCACGTCGTCGCCATTGGCAACCAACAGAACGCGATCAAAAGTTACGGATTCGCCAGTAGCGACTTCCAGTTTTTCGATCTTCAGGTATTCACCTGGTGCAACTTTGTACTGCTTGCCACCAGTAACGATTACTGCATAAGACATGGTATTTCTCCGATAATCCTGCTCACCCAGCTCTTTATAAGAAGAGGTATTGGCTGGCATGGCTGCAATGGGCTGGAGGCCCGTTTGCAATTGCGTAAGGCAGGTGCTGCCCAGGAAGTTCAGGGTGCGCGATTGTACGCAAGCCTTCGAAGTCATGCAAGGGGCCGTCCATCGCGCCTTGACAGGCCCGGACGTGGGTCCTAGCATGCCGCGCAACCCTTCTGGAGCACCTGTCGCTGATGCAACCCCAAGCTTTCTACCGCGCGGTGGCGGACGATTTTAGCGCCGTCGACGGCATCATCAAGAAGCAGCTGACTTCCCGAGTGCCGCTGGTATCGAAAATCGGCGATTACATCACGTCGGCCGGCGGCAAACGCCTGCGCCCTTTATTGGTGCTGCTGTGTGGCAAGGCCCTGGGTCGCGAAGGCGACGACATGCGCCTGCTGGCCGCCACCATCGAATTCCTGCACACCGCGACCCTGCTGCATGACGACGTGGTCGACATGTCCGGCATGCGCCGTGGCCGTTCGACCGCCAACGCCATGTGGGGCAACGCCCCGAGCGTACTGGTCGGCGACTTTCTGTACTCGCGCTCGTTCGAGATGATGGTCGAACTGGGCTCGATGCCGGTAATGAAGATCCTGTCCCAGGCCACGCGCATCATCGCCGAAGGCGAAGTGCTGCAACTGTCCAAGGTTCGCGACGCCAGCACCACTGAAGAAACCTACATGGAAGTCATCCGCGGCAAGACCGCGATGCTCTTCGAGGCTTCGACCCACAGCGCCGCCGCGCTGGCCGGTGCCACCGCCGAGCAGAGCGAAGCGCTGCGTACCTTCGGTGACCACCTGGGCGTGGCATTCCAGCTGGTAGACGACCTGCTCGACTACAAGGGCGACGCCGAAACCCTGGGCAAGAACGTCGGTGACGATCTGGCCGAAGGCAAGCCGACCCTGCCGCTGATCTACACCATGCGCGAAGGCACGCCAGAGCAAGCTGCACTGGTACGCCAGGCGATTCAGAAAGGCGGGATCGAAGACCTGGAAAGCATCCGCATCGCCGTGGAAGCCTCCGGCTCCCTGGAATACACCGCGCAACTGGCCCGTGACTACGTGGCCCGCGCGATCAAGTGCCTCGACGCGCTGCCGGCCAGCGAATACCGCGATGCACTGGTTGAGCTGAGCGAGTTCGCGGTCGCCCGCACGCACTGATCAACGCCGCATCATAAAAAACCGCAGCCTCCGTCGGAGCCTGCGGTTTTTTGTTGCCTGCCATCAGCGGCTAAAACCCTATACAATGTGCGACTTTTAGCGATCCCCTCTCCAAGGAGCCTTAGTGAGCACGTTGCCACCCTGCCCGAAATGCAATTCCGAATACACCTACGAAGACGGCACCCAACTGGTGTGCCCGGAGTGCGCCCACGAGTGGTCTGCCGGCGGTGAAGCCGAAGTGGCATCCGACGATGCCGTGAAAAAGGATTCGGTCGGTAACGTCCTGCAGGACGGCGACACCATCACCGTGATCAAGGACCTGAAGGTCAAGGGCACCTCGCTGGTGGTCAAGGTCGGCACCAAGGTCAAGAACATCCGCCTGTGCGATGGCGATCACGACATCGACTGCAAGATCGACGGCATCGGCCCGATGAAACTCAAATCCGAGTTCGTCAGAAAAGTCTGATTCTGCTGTCTTCCATCCCGCGCCCGCCGTGGGATGGAGCTTCGCCCTCCCCCGCAATCCCCAGCAAATCCTCGCGATAGCCAAGCGCCAGCCGTTTTGACCTTACGCAATCTTTACCCGCAAAAAATCACAAACCGCCAATAGGCGCTTGCTATTTGACGAATAAGAATTATTCTCATTGAAACCCCTTCAATGGAGATGAGACCCATGACTTATTTGATCGACGCCTGGCTGGATCGCCCGCACCCGTACCTCAGGATCCTGCATCGGGAAACCGGTGAAGTCTGCGCGGTACTGGAAGAAGAAGCCCTGCACGAGTTGCAGGATCAAGGGGATCTGGACGTCAGCGGCCTGAGTTCCAGCGAGCCATTGGTGCTCAAGGAGCTGGTGCGCAATCTGTTCCTGTTCTGCTATGCCCGGGCCTTGCGCCCGACCAGTGAACTGCACAACAAGATCGAAGTATGAGAACGACGGAGAAACCCTGCACAAGCCACGCTTGTGCAGGGTAACGGGATTACAGAACGTCGAGCAGCTCGACGTCGAACACCAGAACGCTGTGCGGCGGGATGCTGCCAACGCCTTGAGCGCCGTAAGCCAGTTCGCTCGGCACGTACAGACGCCATTTGCTGCCGGCATTCATCAGTTGCAGGGCTTCGGTCCAGCCAGCGATAACGCCGCCAACCGGGAATTCAGCCGGCTGACCACGCTCGTAGGAGCTGTCGAACACAGTGCCGTCGATCAGCGTGCCGTGGTAGTGAGTACGCACGGTGTCTTCACGGGACGGCTTGGCGCCTTCACCTTGAGTCAGCACTTCGAACTGCAGGCCGGAAGCCAGGGTGGTGATGCCTTCTTTCTTGGCGTTTTCAGCCAGGAATGCCAGGCCTTCGCCAGCAGCGGCTTCAGCTTTGGCAGCGGCTTCGGCTTGCATGATCTCGCGGATCACCTTGAAGCTGGCGGACATGGCTTCCTGGCTTACACGGCTTTCCTTACCGGCGAATGCGTCGGTCAGACCAGCCAGGATGGCGTCCAGGCTGACACCCGGTGGCGGGTTGTCGCGCAGCTGGTCACCCAGCTGACGGCCGATGCCGTAGCTGACGCGGGTTTCGTCGGTGGACAGATTTACTTCGGACATGACACTGCTCCGCTGTGCGGACGGCCTCAGGACATGCCGTGCGTACACAGCGCGTCCCGGCGCGCCCGGAACCAAAAGGGCGAGCAGACTAGCACAGATGTTCCGGCATTGATCAGGCCCTCGGGCCTACAGCGCGGATCGCCAGGCCAGCGGCACCTTCAGGCTTTCTTCGCCACTGGCGCCAAGACCGCACATTTCATCGTGCACCGAGGTGTGCACCAGGTTGAACGGCAGCACCGGAAAGTTATGCAGCACATCCCGGGCATGCTCGACCGAACGCAGCATCAGCATTTTCCCCTGCGGGTCGCTCAGCGGATACGCCGCACCATGCATGCGGGCTTCAAGCAGGTAGATCCCGCCTTCCATGGAGATCAGGTTCAGTTCGTCGACCTTTCTGGCGACGGCAAACGCATTCAACTCTTGCAGGTTCATGAACGCACCTCACACGGTGGCGAGCCTTGAGACCTACAGGGATATGCCTCGGCCGATCAAAGTACAAGCCACAAACGACACCGCCCGTCTGTTTCGCAACAGACGGGCGGTTTTGTTACAGCAATCGTCAGCTCATCAGTGCTTGGTGAGCTTGTCCAGATAACCCATGGCGAACGCCGAGATCACGAAGGTCATGTGGATGATCACGTACCACATCAGGTGCTCGGGATCGACGTTCTTGGCGTCCATGAAGATCCGCAGCAGGTGGATCGAGGAGATCGCCACGATCGACGCCGCCACTTTCATCTTCAGCGACGAGGAGTCCATGGTGCCCAGCCAGCTGAGCTTCTCTTTGCCTTCATCGATGTTCAGCTCGGACACGAAGTTCTCGTAGCCGGAAATCATCACCATCACCAGCAAGCCGCCGACCAGCGCCATGTCGATCAGCGACAGCAGCACAAGAATCAGCTCGGACTCGGCCATGGAGAAGACGTTGGGAATGACATGAAACACTTCCTGGAAGAATTTCAATGCCAGCGCCAGCAGCCCGAGGGACAGCCCGATGTAGATCGGCGCCAGCAGCCAGCGCGTGGCGTACATTGCATTTTCGATAAAGCGTTCCATTGACTCTCACACAAGAAGGGTTGAAATCGGCGGCGAGTATACCAGCCGCCCATGACAGCCAGAAACCGCCCGGAAATCCGCCACCTGCGTGTGTGTGTCAAAGTTTTTCTGCTAGTGTCCAAACCATTGACAGCCCAGCGACAGTGGACAGGACGACTGGAAATGGATGTGCGATTGCCGATAACGACTGCCGGAATTTGCTTCGCCCTGATGCTGGGCGGGTGTTCGCCCGGCGATGAAAAACCCGCCGTCAGTCTCGAAGAAAAGACCGCGCAGTTCGAGCAATCGCTGGACGCCATCACCGACCCGAAACTCAAGGACGCCGTGACCGAACTCGGCGGCTCGCTGCTGTTGCTCGAACGCGCGCAACAGCGACTCGACAACAAACCGTCCCGGACCGAATACGGCGAAGACGCCCTCGGCGTACTCCGGCATTACCCGACACCCCAGGCGCTGGTGGACACCTTCATCAATGGCCTGTTTGTGCTGCACAAGGATTCCAGTTCCGATTACCTCACCGACCTGCAACCGGTGTTCCCTTTCGTGCTCAACATCCCCGGCGGCTTTCTGTTCCCCCATGGCGTGGAATGGCAATCGGTAACCCTGAGCAACAAACGGGTCATCGCCTATCAGCCGGAATGGTCGGAAACCGATCCGGGCATTCAGTTGAGTCCGTCCAGCTCCAACGTCACCAACCCCGATGACCTGACCGTCACCTACCCGTTCATCGAAGGGCTGAATGTCGACAAGAAGAACCTGCCGCGCCCGGTCAGCCTGCAAGGCCAGGTGGAAGTCATCGCCCCGAAACGCCTGCACAGTTTCAATCTGGATAAAAAGGACGTCGGCCAGACCCGCTCCGACGGCAACCTCAACGTAACCCTGCTGAAACTGGACACGCACTACGCCGAACTCGAGTTCAGCAACCAGTTGCCGCTCGCCCCGGAAGTCGCCAACACCCGGCTCAATCCGTTGATCGTTCAGGCCCGCGACTCGACGGGCCAGTATCTGGTGCGTGCCGGCGCCATCAACGAAAACCCCGAGCAGGTAGCGTTCTATCAAAAGCAGCTGGCGTACCTGCAACAGCAAAAAGCCTGGAGCGAGACGCTGGAAAAAAAGCTGGACGATGAACAACAGGCCTTCGAACAGCAGCACCCGCACCACTACAACAAGGTGTATTTCAACGGCCCGATCGACACCCTTGAAGTCAGCCTGCTGGATTTTTCCGAAGCGACCGTCACTCGCAAGGCCCTGGATCTGCCCGTACGCGAATTCGATCCGCACACCACGGAAAAAACCGTGCAGCCGCTCGACCTGCCGATCACTGTCTACGACGACCAGGCGCCCGACTGGCTCAAGGGCGCATCTCTGACTGAAGAACAGCTGAAAAGCGGCGTTCATATCCGCCAGTCGGTTGAAGAGCCGAGCGCCGCGCGCATCGAGTTCGACCACCGCAAAACTTTCAACGATGAAATGCTCGGCGACGACTTCAGCCCCGGCGAAAGCCCGGTGACGTTCTTCACTGAAAAGCACAACGGCAAACTCGACGAGCCAATCGAACTGCCGCCCGAGGCGTATCAGGTCGACCCGCTACAGGCGACCATCACCTACGACCTGAACCTGTTCCCGGAAACCCCGGCGATTGCCGTCGGCTCGATGCCGTTGTTCCTGGCCACGGTGGACAAACAGGCTTACGAAGCCAAGGCCCTGCCCAAAGGGCTCGAAATCAGAAACAACGCGCTGGTGGTGGATTTGAAGCGATACCCCGCCAACGAATGGCGATTCTTCGTCAAGGACGACAGCGGTCATTATCTGAAACAGATTCTGTCGGTCAGCCACGACGCAAGCGCTGAAGGACCAGCGTTATTCGGCGTGCATTATTTCTACGGCCGTCCGACGCGCGTGGAAACCTATCAGCGAACCGACCTCGCCACCGTGCAATACGGCTTTGAGGTCAAACTCGACAAGGCGCAGACCCAGGGCGCTGCGCCCTGATCGACGCTAATGGTCGGCGCTGATGATCTAGTGATCGAAAGTGCCGATGCTGCGTCCGCGCCCACCGTTGATCTGCCGCAACTGCGCCTGCAGATGCAACGACCAGATCTGTGGATCATTGGCCAGCTCATAGCCGTGCATCGTCAGGCTTTCAACGATGGTGTCGAGAATCGACTCGGCGGCGATCGGCCCGTGGAACGGGCCCTGGGCCTTGATGGCGGAAGGTTGTTCACCGGCCATGCCGGCGGCGAAGAGCAACGTCCACATGCCGTTATCGCCGGCCAACGGCTTGATGGCGCATTCGATACGGGTCACGAGACCCAGGCATTGACGGGTGAGGCAGAGGTTGCGCGACATGGCGGCGACCCTCGGTAAAGCCGGTGTTCAGCCCTTGCTGAAGAGCTGTTTCGATCCAGTGATACTGTCGATGTCCTTGAGCAGAGAATAGAAGAAAAGTCCGCCGCGCAAGCCGCACAGAACCAGAAGGCGCCGAATGGTCATTGTGTGAATATTGACGCCAGAGTGATGGCACTTTCGATGATTGCACCCGAAATAACTGTGGGAGCGAGCTTGCTCGCGAAAGCGGCGCATCAGGCAACATTTTCGTCGACTGACAGGACGCCTTCGCGAGCAAGCTCGCTCCCACAGGGGCATTACAAGGAGACTGATATCAGGCCGGTTTGGCCTCCGCCAGCGCCTCCTGCGCCAGTTCCTTCTCGGCCTCTTTCAGATCCTCTTCGCTGATCATCTCGGCAATCACTCGCAGGCGCTCCACTACCCGCGCGTTAACGCTGCCTTCCGGGAATTCGCCCTCTTCGTTCGGCTCACCGGCCGGCTCGCCCACCAGCAGGCTCAACGCTTCGTCGGCCTGACGCACCGCGTAAACGTGGAACTGCCCGGCACGCACCGCCGCCAGCACCTTCTCGTCGAGCATCAAGGTGGCGACGTTGGCCTGCGGAATGATCGCGCCCTGCTCGCCCGTCAGCCCGCGTGCTTCGCAGAGACGGAAGAAGCCTTCGATCTTCTCGTTGACCCCGCCCACCGCCTGCACTTCACCGAACTGGTTGATCGAGCCGGTGATCGCGAAGCACTGCTTGAGCGGGGTTTTCGACAACGCCGAAATCAGCGTGCACGCCTCACCCAGCGACGCGCTGTCGCCATCGACGTAGCCGTAGGATTGCTCCAGCGCGATGCTCGCGGAAATCGCCAGCGGGAATTCCTGTGCATAACGGCTGCCCAGATACCCGGTGAGAATCATCACGCCCTTGGAGTGGATCGGCTGGCCGAGGTTGACCTCGCGCTCGATGTCGACGATGCCGCTGCCGCCCGGGTACACCGTGGCGGAAATCCGCGCCGGCACACCGAACGCCGAGTCACCGACTTCGAGCACGGTCAGGCCGTTGCATTTGCCGACCGCCGCGCCGTCGGTGTCGATCAGAATGATCCCCGCCAGCATGTCGTCGAGAATCCGCGCCGACACCCGACCGGTGCGGGTGGCCTTGGCCTTGAGCGCACGCTCGATGTGGCCGGCGTCGGTCATTTCATCGTTGGCCAGATGCCGGATGAAATCCGCCTCGCTGACCAGCTGGAACAGATCGCCGATCCGCGCCGACAAACGCCCCTGGTGTTCAGCCAGACGCGCGCTGTAAGTCGCCAGACGCGCCACCGCGTCGGCGGTCAGCGGCGCCATGCCTTCTTCCGAAGTGCGGGTTTTCAGCAACTGGGCGAACTGCTCCAGGCTTTCGTCGACCATCGGGATGTCTTCGTCGAAGTCCACCAGAACGCGGAACATCTCCTGGAAGTCCGGATCGAGGTCCTGCAGCGTGTAATACAGCTGACGGGCGCCGATGATGATCACTTTGACCTGCAACGGAATGTGCTGCGGATTGAGCGTCACGGTGGCGAAACGGCCCATCTCGCCCAGCGGCGATTCCATCTTCAGCTTGCGCGATTGCAGGGCGCGCTTGAGCGCATCCCACACGAACGGCTCGCCGAGCATTTTTTCTGCTTCAAGGATCAGGAAACCGCCATTGGCGCGGTGCAGTGCACCCGGACGCAACTGGCGGTAGGTGGTGTAGAGCGCGCCCTGATCGGTGGTGTACTCGATACGGCCGAACAGGTTTTCGTAGGTCGGATGCGGCTCGAACACCACCGGTGCACCGCCGCTGGCCGGATGGCCGACCACCAGGCTCGGGGCGTATTGCTCTTCCAGCAGCTTGCGCGCGACAGCGTCGGTCTTGCTGTCATCGACCAGTTGCTCGACCACGGTTTTCAGCAGATAGACCTGCATCGCTTGCAGGTAACCGCAGACGGCGGCGTTTTCCGCGTACTTTTCCGACAGCGGTGCGAGCAAAGGCTGCAAGGCCAGGGTGATGGTTTCTTCGTTGAGCTGACGCAGCTGGTTGCTCGACTCGCGCTTCCATTGCGGCAGGCTGGCGAGTTCTTCGTTCAGGCGTTCTTCGAGGCCGGAAATGTCCTCGTGGAAGCGCTCGCGCTCGGTCTCCGGCAACTGGGCGAATTCGGCTTCGTCCAGCGCCTTGCCTTCGAGCATCGGGGTGAAGGCGATGTTGCTGCTGTCGCGGTACAGGGCGACGTCTTTTTCCAGGGCCAGACGTTCGATGACATCCAGCGCCTTGTCGTAGCGCTGGTTGAAGGCGCGGTCGATGGCGCTCTTCTTCTGCTGGTAGGACGGGTGCTCGAACACCGCTGGAAAGGTCGACAGCAGGTTGTCGATCAGGCCGTTGATGTCGCCGATGAAGGCGGCGGCGCTGCCCGATGGCAGTTCCAGGGCGCGGGGTTCGCGCGGCTCATCGAAATTGTTGACGTAAACCCAGTCCGCCGGGGTCTGCAGGCGTTTGCCTTCGGCCTTCAGGTAGCGTTTGACGAACGAGAAACGGCCGGTGCCGGGCTCGCCCATGACGAATACGTTGTAACCGGGGCGTGGCATGGCCACACCGAACTGCAAGGCTTCGACCGCACGTTCCTGGCCGAGCACACCGCGAAAGGGCTCCAGATCATTGGTGGTAGTGAAGCTGAACTGTTCAGCGGAAAACGGACGGGTCAGCGCTTCGGGCGCTAGACGCAAGCTGGCAGCAACAGGATCAGGCATCGGGCTTCCTTAACAATCAGGCGGGGCAGATAGCGGCATTCTGGCGCTGCCCGAGCCCCACTGGCAAGGCGCGCCATACGACAAAGCATAGACAACCGCCCAACCTTGACGCAGCCCCAGTGAAACCGGGGGTATCGCCAAATCTTTTGTAAAAAATCACGGAACCCCGGGAACGTGCCTAAACTCCAAACTGCGCGGCTGGAACTAATACCGGCCCACTGGCTTCGTTTGGATCTGTTTCTACAGAGCTTGGGGGGCCAGAACCCTGTCCATTGGTATGCACACAAAGAGAACAAAGCTATGAAACGGATTCTTCTCGGTACTCTCTTCACCGCTGTATCCATCAACGCAATGGCGCAAGCTCCAGGCGGCCCGGATTGCGGTTGGGGCAACATGCTGTTCGAAGGTCAGCGTGGCACCCCTGCTCACTTCCTGGCATCCACCACCAACGGCACCTCCGGCAATGCCACATTCGGCATGACGTCCGGCACCAACGGTTGCTCCACCAACGCATCGCTGACCTACGGCGGCAAATCCTGGTTTGCCATGAATGGCATGATGAACGAGCTGTCCGAAGACATGGCAAAGGGCAACGGCGAAGCGCTGACGACCTATGCCGTGGTACTGGGCGTGGCGCCGGAAGACCGTGCGCACTTCGCCGCCGTCACTCACGAGCACTTCCAGCAGATCTTCAGCAAGGCTGACGTGACCGCCGAAGACGTGCATACCAACACCCTGGCCGTCCTGAAGGCAGACCCACGTCTGGCCAAGTACGCGACTCAGGCTTAAGCTCGACCCACCCGCTTCTTTCGGGAAGCGGGTTTTATTTTTTCGACCCGCCCTTCCTGGGCTTTGTTTCTTTCGACTTAAGTTGCCATTTATGCTCAAACGCCTTGCCTGGCTGGCGCTGTGTGTCTGCGCCCCGCTGTCCGCCGCGCCTCACATTGACCCTCAACGTTTGCAGCAACTGGCCAACGACCGCTTCTGGATTTCCCTCGGTCATTACGAAACCGCCAAGCTCGGAGGCTGGCGCAGCTACGTCAGCGACAAAAAATTCTTTCTTGCCGCCAACGGCAACGAACACCCCGACCATGAACTGGCGGCCACCGTGCAAGCGCTGTACGCCCCCGCCAGTCTCGGTGAGCAACACGCCCAGTGCGTCTACCCGGCACGCACCCGCTGGTTGAAGGATCAACTCAACTTGACCGATCTGCCGACGCCGGACTGCGCCGAATTCAAGAAGTGGTTCAAGGACGTCTCGCCCCACAGCGCGGTGATGATTTTCCCGGCGGCCTACCTCAACAGCCCGTCGTCGATGTTCGGCCACACCCTGCTGCGCATCGACCAGGCTGACGTGCAGAGCGACAAGACTTCGCTGCTCAGTTACGCGATCAACTTTGGCGCCTACATCGAAGGTTCGGACAACAGCATTCTTTACGCCTGGAAAGGCCTGATGGGCGGCTATCCGGGGCTGTTCGCGCTGGTGCCCTATCAGGAAAAACTTTCGGAATACCGCAGTCTGGAAAACCGCGACCTGTGGGAGTACCGGCTCAATCTGACGCAAGCCGAAACCGCGCGGATGGTCGAGCATGTGTGGGAGTTGAAGCAGATCCAGTTCGACTACTTCTTCTTCGATGAAAACTGCTCCTATCGCCTGCTCGAACTGTTGCAGGTGGCGCGCCCGAGCCTGCGCCTGACCGAACAATTCCCGCTGACCGCGATCCCGACCGACACCGTCAAAGCGGTGAAAGAAGCCGGGCTGGTCGAACACATCGAATACCGCCCGTCCCGCGAGCGCGAACTGCTCAGCCGCGCCGAGCCCTTGAGCGGCGAAGAACAGGACTGGGTGCTGAAAGTCAGCGCCGATCAACAGCAATTGCAGGATCCGGTTTTCAAGGCCCTGCCCCGCGACCGGCAAGCGCTGATCATCGACGCCGCGTATCGGCTGGAGCGCTACCGCGCCAACGGCCAGGAACGTGATCCACAGCGAGCGCAGCGCAGTTTCGAACTGCTGCGGGCGATCAACAAGAACCCGGCGCCGGAGCTGCAAATTCCACAACCGGGCCTGCCGGAAGACGGCCACGAATCGCGCACCTGGCAAGCCGGTCTCGGCACGCGCGGTGACCGCGCATTCGGCGAGTACGGCTTGCGCATGGCCTATCACGACCTCAACGACAACGCCGAGAGTTTCCCCCTCGGCGCACAGATCGAAATCCTGCAGATGAAGCTGCGCCAGTTCGAAGGCAATCACTGGCAGTTCCAGCAGCTGGATCTGGCGACCATCCGTTCGCTGACGCCGCGCAATGCGCTGTTGCAGCCGCTGTCGTGGCAAGTCACCGGTGGTCTTGAACGCGTGCCGGGCAAGCATGACGACGAGACGCTGGTCAGCCACGTCAACGGTGGCGGTGGCGGCACCTGGGCGCTGGGTGACGATGTGCTGGGTTTTGCCCTCGGCACGGTGCGCGTTGAACACAACAATGATTTCGCCGAGTTCGTTTCCCCCGCAGGCGGTTTCAATACCGGCGTGTTGTGGAAAAACCCGCTGGGCAATCTCAGCCTGGAGGCCAAAGGTGATTACTTCTTCAATGGTGAAGTGCGCCGTAGCCTGAGTCTGAACCAGCAGTGGGAATTGTCGCGCAACCTCGGCCTGCGCCTGAGCGCCCAGCGCGAGTTCAGCCATCTGGCCACGCCGGAGACCGAGGTGATGCTGGAAGTGAAGTGGTATCACTACTGAGGTTTTGATCTTTCTTTCACGCCCCATCGACGAATCCGCTTCTAGACTTTCCCTATCAGCCGTTTAACGGCCCGGGAGAGTGTGATGTGGCGGTGTGCGGTTTTTGCGGGCGTGTTGCTGTTGCTGGGTGGCTGTCAGAGCACCCACGAAGATCTGATTGCCAAGGGTTATCCACCGGCGTTCGCCGACGGGTTCGATGACGGTTGCATCAGCGGTCGGCAGGCGGCCGGTTCGATCAGCGGCGAGTTTCGCAAGAACGTGCCGCGCTATCTCAAGGACAAGCAATACGCCGAAGGCTGGAGCGACGGCTTCCGCCAGTGTCAGGCGATGCTGGAAAACAAGGATCGCGAACAGTATCGCAACGAGCACTGGGACGAGCGCGAGCGCGCCTGGCAGCAGGAAAAGGATCAGGGCGCAGCGCGGGCTTATCGTTCGCAGTAGGTCGTTTCCAGACATCCAGCGAAACCTTTTGCCTGCGACCATGGCCCAACGGTTGTAACAGGAGCCCATCATGAGTCGCGCCTTCGTCAACGAAGACAACGCCGCTGCGCAAGCCGATCAGCCGGTCGAACGGCAGGTCAGCACACAGCCCAATTACGTCACGCCGCAAGGCCTTGCCCAGTTGCAGGCGAAAGTCGCCGAACTGCAAACCCTGCACGCCGAACAGTCCGCCAAGGGCGAACAGGCCGACAAGCAGCGGCTGGCCGATCTCGAACGGGATTTGCGTTATTTCAATCAACGGGTCGGCAGCGCTCAAGTAGCCCCGGCCCCGACGTCGAACGACAAGGTGCAGATCGGCAGTTGGGTGACCTACGCCGACGAACACGACACCGAGCGCCGGGTGCAACTGGTCGGCGAGGATCAGGCCGATGCGGCCAACGGTCTGATCAACTGGGCCTCACCGCTGGGCCGTGCGCTGCTTGGCGCGCGGCTCAACGATGAAGTGCTGTGGCAGCGTCCGGCCGGCGATCAACTGATCGAAGTGATCCGCATCGAGCGTTCTTAAACTACGCCTTGCGCCAGCATCGCGTCGGCGACTTTGACGAAGCCGGCGATGTTCGCGCCTTTGACGTAGTTGATCCGGCCGTTTTCCTCACCGTAATGCACGCAGGCGTGGTGAATCGACTGCATGATCCCGTGCAGCTTGCTGTCCACCTCGCCGCCCGTCCACAGCAGGCGCATGGCGTTCTGCGACATCTCCAGACCGCTGACCGCCACGCCGCCGGCATTCGAGGCCTTGCCCGGCGCGAACAGAATGCCGGCCTCGATAAAGATATCCACAGCATTGAGGGTGGTCGGCATGTTGGCGCCTTCTGCTACGCAGAAGCAGCCGTTGCGCAGCAAGGTGCGGGCGGATTCGGCGTCGAGTTCGTTCTGGGTGGCGCAAGGCAACGCGATATCGCACGGCAACGACCATGGCAGTTGACCGGCGCGGAACTCCAGGCCGAAGGCGGAAGCCAATTCGCTGATCCGTCCGCGCTTGACGTTCTTCAGTTCCAGCAGCGCCAGCCACTGTTCTTCGCTCAGGCCCGCCTCGCAATACAGCGTGCCTTCGGAGTCAGACAGGGAAATTACCTTGCCGCCCAGATCCATCACTTTGCGAGCCGCGTATTGCGCAACGTTGCCGGAACCGGAGATCGCCACGCGTTTGCCTTCGACGCTCTGCTCGCGGCGCTTGAGCATTTCCTCGGCGAAATACACACAACCGAAACCGGTGGCTTCCGGACGGATCAGGCTGCCGCCGTAGGTCATGCCCTTGCCGGTCAGCACGCTGGTGAACTGGTTGCTCAGGCGTTTGTATTGGCCGAACAGGAATCCGATCTCCCGTGCGCCGACACCGATATCCCCGGCCGGCACGTCCACGTCGGCACCGATGTGGCGGTACAGCTCGCTCATGAACGCCTGGCAGAAACGCATGACTTCGGCGTCGCTCTTGCCCTTCGGATCGAAGTCCGAACCGCCCTTGCCGCCGCCCATGGGCAACGAGGTCAGGGAGTTCTTGAAGGTCTGTTCGAAGGCGAGGAATTTCAGCACACCCATGTTCACCGAAGGGTGGAAGCGCAAGCCGCCCTTGTACGGGCCGATGGCGCTGTTCATCTGGATGCGGAAACCGCGATTGACCTGGACCTTGCCCTGATCGTCGACCCACGACACACGGAACACCACCGCCCGCTCCGGCTCGCAAATGCGCTCCAGAATCCCGGAGGTCAGATAGTGCGGATTGGCTTCGAGAAACGGCCACAGGCTGCGCAGGACTTCTTCGACGGCCTGGTGGAATTCGGGTTGATCCGGATCGCGCTTTTTCAGACGGGCGAGGAAGGATTCGACGGATTCGATCATGGGAAAAGTCTCGGCAAATTTGTTGTCGTTGGAGGAGATTGAGCCGGACTGTAACAAACGATATGTACACAGCAACAGACAAAAATGTCGCATTTATGAAAACAAATAGTACACACGCTATAAAACAGTCTGCATTGCAGGCAAAAAAAAGCGGAGCCCGAAGGCCCCGCTTTTTCATGCAACCAACCTGTTATCAGGCCAGTTTCTTGTGGCGTACCCGGTGTGGCTGGGCCGCTGCTTCGCCGAGGCGCTTTTTGCGATCGGCTTCGTACTCGGTGTAGTTGCCCTCGAAGAACACGGCTTGCGAGTCGTCTTCGTACGCCAGGATGTGAGTCGCGACGCGGTCAAGGAACCACCGATCGTGAGAGATCACAATGGCGGCGCCCGGGAAGTCCAGCAGGGCTTCTTCCAGGGAACGCAGGGTTTCAACGTCGAGGTCGTTGGACGGTTCGTCGAGCAGCAGGACGTTGCCGCCCTCCTTCAGGGTCAGCGCCAGGTGCAGACGACCGCGCTCACCACCGGACAGGTCCTTGACGAACTTCTGCTGATCGCCGCCCTTGAAGTTGAAGCGACCGACGTAGGTACGCGACGGGATCTCGTAGTTGCCGATACGGATCTGGTCGGAACCATCGGAGATCTGCTGGAACACGGTCTTGCTGCCGTCCAGGTCTTCGCGGCTCTGGTCAACGCAGGCCAGTTGCACGGTTTCGCCGATCTCGATGCTGCCGGAATCCGGGGTTTCCTTGCCCATCAGCATGCGGAACAGGGTCGACTTACCGGCACCGTTACCGCCGATCACGCCGACGATGGCGCCTTTGGGCATCGAGAAGGACAGGTTGTCGATCAGGACGCGATCGCCGTAGCCCTTGGTGACGTTCTTGAACTCGATGACCTTGTCACCCAGGCGCGGACCGGCCGGGATGTAGATCTCGTTGGTTTCCGAACGCTTCTGGAATTCCTGCGACTGCATTTCTTCGAAGCGTTGCAGACGAGCCTTGGATTTCGACTGGCGGGCCTTGGCGCCTTTGCGCACCCACTCAAGTTCTTCCTTCATGGCTTTTTCGTGAGCCGATTGCTGCTTGGATTCCTGGGCCAGACGATCGGACTTGGCTTCCAGCCAACCCGAGTAGTTGCCCTCGTAAGGAATGCCCGCGCCGCGGTCGAGTTCCAGAATCCAGCCAGCAACGTTGTCCAGGAAGTAACGGTCGTGCGTGATCGCTACCACAGTGCCCGGGAAGTCGTGCAGGAAGTGTTCGAGCCACGCAACGGAGTCGGCGTCCAGGTGGTTGGTCGGTTCGTCGAGCAGCAGCATGTCCGGGGCGGACAGCAGCAGACGGCACAGGGCCACACGACGCTTTTCACCACCGGACAGGTGCTCGACCTTGGCGTCCCAGGCCGGCAGACGCAGCGCATCGGCGGCGACTTCCAGCTGGCGTTCCAGGTTGTGACCGTCGCTGGCCTGCAGGATCGCTTCGAGCTTGGCCTGTTCAGCGGCCAGCTTGTCGAAGTCGGCGTCCGGGTCGGCGTAAGCGGCGTAGACCTCGTCCAGACGCGCTTGCGCATCCTTGATCACGCTGACCGCTTCCTCGACCACTTCACGCACGGTCTTGGTCGGATCCAGTTGCGGCTCTTGCGGCAGGTAACCGATGTTCAGTTCCGGCATCGGGCGCGCTTCGCCTTCGAACTCGGTGTCGACGCCGGCCATGATTTTCAGCAGCGTGGATTTACCCGAACCGTTGAGGCCGAGTACGCCGATCTTGGCGCCGGGGAAGAAAGACAGCGAAATGTTTTTCAGGATTTCCCGCTTCGGCGGAACAACTTTGCCCAGCCGATGCATGGTGAAGACGTATTGAGCCATGGAGAACCTTGGGTCAGTGACAGATGAATGATTGGAGCGCAGGCGATGCCCGGCCAGACCGATGCGCGTCGTTCACTTGATGGTCATCAATGCGTGCGCGCTGAAAAAAGTCTGATTCTAGGAGCTGGAACGCTCCCGCGTAACCGGCAAAGCTACCTTAATGATGAAAGGCAGTCCAGCCGAGTGGGGCTGGCACTTCGCCACAACTCAAGGCATGCTAGCCGCCCCTTGGGCGTCCGGCTTATAGTGCACGTCGCGCCAGTCCAGCCAGACCGCAGGATTACAGCTTGTCCAACGTCACTCCGCCAGCCTCTGTGAGCAGCACCCAACCGGCGCCCGGCTCGTCCCTGCGCGGAACATTGAAAGGCGCGCTGGCGACACTGGTGCTGTTGCTGCTCGCGCTGCTGTTCTGGCAGCTGCTCGATCAACTGCGCGAAACCCAGAAAAACCAGCGTCAGTACACCATCGACTACACCGCCGACCTCGCCGCTCAGGTCAGCCTGAACATGGCGCTGAACGCGCAGATTGCCCTCAACCTGCTACCGATCGTCGAACAACCGCAATCAGCCGACGAACAGCAGGCGCTGCTGCGCAAACTTCAGAAATCGCTGCCCGACCTGCGCAGCCTGGCCCTGCTCAGCCCCTCCGGAAAAATCCTCAGCGACAGCGCCACTGACAGCCACGACGCCGATTACCTCAGCGATCTGGTTCGCCGCAGTCGCGCTCAAGCCCATTACTTCAGTAACGCCGACGACGGTTCGGTGGTGCATCTGTTGCTGCATCAGGCCAGCGGCAGCACGCGCGGTTACTGGGCGCTGCGCCTGACACCGACCTTCTTCGACGCACTGACCAAACAGGGCGAAGCCGGTATCCGTCCGCTGTGGCTGGTGGAAAACCGCGTCAACCATCAGATCATCAGCCGCGACGAAGCCCTGCCTTCTTCCAAGACCAGTACCTTGACCCCGGACGATCTGGCCAACAGCGTGCTGACCGTGCCGCTGAGCAGCAGCGACTGGCAACTGCGTGGCCTGTTCGACCGTCAGCATGTGCTCGAACAACTGCTGCCGGCGTTCATCGGCAAATGCCTGCTGGGCCTGGCACTCTCGCTGCTGCCGTTTATCGCGCTGCTCAACATGCGCCGCCGTCAGCGTCAGGTGCATGAAGGGCGCCGCCGTTATCAGGATATTTTCGAAGGCACCGGCGTGGCGCTGTGCGTGCTGGATCTTTCGGGGCTCAAGCAGGTTTTTGAAAAGGCCCAGATCCAGACCAGCGACCAGCTAAAGGCCTGGCTCGACCAGCCGGCGCAGCGCCAGCAATTGCTCCACGAACTGCGGGTGACCGAGGTCAACCAGGTCGCCTTGCAACTGCTCAACGTCAATTCCTGCGACCACGCCTGGCAACTGTTGATCGACGGTCAGCCGCACAGTCAGTGCGCTATCGGCAATCAGGTACTCGACGCCGTGCTCCAGCAGCAAAAGCAGCTGGAACTGGAAATCAAGCTGCCGGACATCAATGGCCGCGACCAGCACCTGTGGCTGGTGCTGCGCCTGCCGCAGGAACAGCACGACTACAAAGCCGTAATCCTGAGCATCAACGACATCACCAGCCGCAAGCTGATCGAGCTGTCGCTGCTGGAGCGCGAAGGTTTCTGGTCGGACGTGGTGCGTACCGTGCCGGATCATCTGTACGTGCAGGACGTGATCAGCCAGCGGATGATCTTCAGCAACCACCACCTCGGCCAGACCCTCGGTTACAACCGCACCGAACTGCACCAGATGGGCGAGTACTTCTGGGAAATCCTCCTGCACCCGGAAGACGCCGACTATTACCACCGCTCGCGGCAGATGCAGCGTCACGCCGGTTACAGTCAGCTGCTGCAATGCCAGCTGCGCTTCCGCCATCGCGACGGCAAGTGGCGGCGCTTCGACATTCGCGAACAGGCGCTGGCCCGGGACAAGCACGATCAGGTCACGCGGATCATCGGCGTGGCCAAGGACATCACCGAGCAGATCGAAGCCAGCGAATCGTTGCGCGACAGCGAACAACGCTACCGGATGCTCGCCGAAAGCATCAGCGACGTGATTTTCTCCACCGACAGCCAGCTGTCGCTGAACTACGTCAGCCCGTCGGTGCAGGCGGTGCTGGGCTATGACGCCGAATGGATTTTCCAGAACGGCTGGCAGTCGACCATCGCCAACCCGCAGCAACTGAGCGGCATCTATCACCTGATGGATCGGGTCAGCAAAGCCTTGGGCAAACCCGAGCAACTGGTGATTTTGCGCAGCCAGGTGCAGACCCAGATGTTCCTGTTCGACTGCCTGCGCGCCGACGGTCGCAAGATCCCGATCGAACTGCGTCTGGTGCTGGTGTGGGACGAACACGGCGCCTTCGAAGGCGTGCTCGGGGTGGGTCGCGACATCAGCCAGCAACGCCGCGCCGAGAAAGACCTGCGCATGGCGGCCACGGTATTCGAGCACTCGACCTCGGCGATCCTGATCACCGACCCGGCCGGTTACATTGTCCAGGCCAACGAGGCGTTCAGCCGGGTCAGCGGTTACGCGGTGAGCGAAGTGCTCGACCAGTTGCCGAACATGCTGACCGTCGACGAACAGCAGGACGCGCACCTGCGCTACGTGCTCAAGCAGTTGCATCAGCACAGCACCTGGGAAGGCGAGGTCTGGCTCAAGCGCCGTAACGGCGAGCATTACCCTGCATGGGTCGGTATTACCGCCGTGCTCGACGACGAGGGCGACCTGGCCAGTTACGTGTGCTTCTTCAGCGATATCAGCGAGCGCAAGGCCAGCGAGCAGCGGATTCACCGCCTCGCCTACTACGACGCCCTGACCCATCTGCCGAACCGCACGCTGTTCCAGGATCGTCTGCACACCGCGCTGCAATCGGCCGAGCGGCAGAAGTCGTGGGTGGTGCTGATGTTCCTCGACCTCGACCGATTCAAACCGATCAACGACTCCCTCGGCCACGCCGCCGGCGACCGCATGCTCAAGGACATGGCCACGCGATTGCTGGCCTGCGTCGACGATGACGACACCGTGGCGCGGATGGGCGGCGACGAATTCACCCTGTTGCTGCAACACCGCTCCAGCCGCGAGATGGCGCTGAACCGTGCGATCCACGTGGCCGAACAAATCCTCGCCAGTCTGGTGCGACCGTTCGTGCTGGAGGGTCGCGAGTTCTTCGTCACCGCCAGTATCGGCATCGCCCTGAGCCCGCAGGACGGCAACGAACTCAGTCAGTTGATGAAGAACGCCGACACTGCGATGTACCACGCCAAGGAGCGCGGCAAGAACAACTTCCAGTTCTATCAGGCCGACATGAACGCCAGTGCGCTGGAGCGTCTGGAGCTGGAAAGCGATCTGCGCCACGCCCTCGAGCAGAACGAATTCGTGCTGTATTACCAGCCGCAGTTCAGCGGCGACGGCAAACGCCTGACCGGCGCCGAAGCCCTGCTGCGCTGGCGTCATCCGCGTCGCGGGCTGGTGCCGCCGGGAGATTTCATTCCGGTGCTCGAAGAGCTCGGGCTGGTGGTAGACGTCGGCGACTGGGTCATCAGCGAGGCCTGTCGCCAGCTCAAGACCTGGCACCAGAGCCGCGTGCGCGTGCCGAAGGTCTCGGTGAACATTTCCGCCCGGCAGTTCTCCGACGGCCAGCTCGGCACGCGGATCGCCACCATCCTCAAGGAAACCGGCCTGCCGCCGGCGTGCCTGGAGCTGGAACTGACCGAAAGTATCCTGATGCGCGAAGTCAGCGAAGCGATGCAGATCCTTGCCGGCCTGAAAAACCTCGGTTTAAGCATCGCGGTAGACGACTTCGGCACCGGTTACTCATCGCTGAACTACCTCAAGCAATTCCCGATCGACGTGCTGAAGATCGACCGCACCTTCGTCGACGGCCTGCCGTCCGGCGAGCAGGACGCGCAGATCGCCCGGGCGATCATCGCCATGGCCCACAGCCTGAATCTGGCGGTGATCGCCGAGGGCGTGGAAACCCATGAGCAACTGGACTTCCTGCGCGAGCATGGCTGCGACGAGGTTCAGGGTTATCTGTTCGGCCGGCCGATGCCGGCGGGACGGTTCGAGGCGCAGTTCAGCAATGATGCGCTGTTCATGTTCGACTGATTTTTTGCGGTGCTGCTCATGACGCCTTCGCGAGCAAGCCCGCTCCCACAGTGGACCGCATTTTTCCTGAAGAAACCGGGTTAAATGTGGGAGCGGGCTTGCTCGCGAAAGGGCCGGTACAGACGCTGGAAAAATCTGCGGTGCAGCCATCGCCAGCAGGCTTGCTCCCACAGGGCCTTGCTGTGGATCAGTATTCTCCGGTTGAAACGCGGCCATTGTGAGGCCTTCAAAAGCACCGCACATCTGTCATGAACGCCACTTGTCTGCGACATGATGTCGTTTCATATGCCATCCAAAACCCGATGGGTTAGAATGCCCCCCTTTTCTGCCCCCGATCCTTGAGGACCGCCATGTTCAGCCGTGATTTGACTATTGCCAAGTACGACGCCGATCTTTTTGCCGCCATGGAGCAAGAAGCCCAGCGCCAGGAAGAACACATCGAGCTGATCGCTTCGGAGAACTACACCAGCCCAGCGGTGATGGAAGCTCAAGGCTCGGTACTGACCAACAAGTACGCCGAAGGCTACCCGGGCAAGCGCTACTACGGTGGTTGCGAGTACGTCGACGTTGTCGAGCAACTGGCCATCGACCGCGCCAAGGAACTGTTCGGCGCCGACTACGCCAACGTTCAGCCGCACGCCGGTTCCCAAGCCAACGCCGCTGTTTACCTGGCCCTGCTGTCGGCCGGTGACACCATCCTGGGCATGAGCCTGGCTCACGGCGGTCACCTGACCCACGGCGCCAGCGTTTCCTCCTCCGGCAAGCTGTACAACGCCATCCAGTACGGCATCGACGCCAACGGCCTGATCGACTACGACGAAGTCGAGCGTCTGGCGGTTGAGCACAAGCCGAAAATGATCGTGGCCGGTTTCTCTGCCTACTCGCAGATCCTCGACTTCCCGCGCTTCCGCGCCATCGCCGACAAGGTTGGCGCCTACCTGTTCGTCGACATGGCTCACGTGGCCGGTCTGGTCGCCGCTGGCGTCTACCCGAACCCGGTTCCATTCGCTGACGTCGTGACCACCACCACCCACAAGACCCTGCGCGGTCCACGTGGTGGCCTGATCCTGGCCAAAGCCAACGCCGACATCGAGAAGAAGCTGAACTCCGCGGTATTCCCGGGCGCCCAGGGTGGCCCGCTGGAGCACGTGATCGCCGCCAAAGCGATCTGCTTCAAGGAAGCACTGCAGCCTGAGTTCAAGGCTTACCAGCAACAAGTGGTGAAAAACGCCCAGGCCATGGCCGGCGTGTTCATCGAGCGCGGTTTCGACGTGGTTTCCGGCGGTACTGAAAACCACCTGTTCCTGCTGTCGCTGATCAAGCAGGAAATCTCCGGTAAAGACGCCGACGCCGCTCTGGGCAAAGCGTTCATCACCGTGAACAAGAACTCCGTACCAAACGACCCACGCTCCCCGTTCGTCACCTCCGGCCTGCGCTTCGGTACTCCGGCTGTGACCACTCGCGGCTTCAAAGAGGCTGAGTGCAAAGAGCTGGCTGGCTGGATCTGCGACATCCTGGCTGACCTGAACAACGAAGCGGTGATCGACGCCGTTCGTGAGAAAGTCAAAGCCATCTGCAAGAAACTGCCGGTATACGGCGCTTAATTGCGACGTTAAAACCGCAGCATGAAAAACCGGCCAAGTGATGGCCGGTTTTTTTTCGGCCGCAAAAAAGTTTCGAACGCTAAATGGCTCAAGGTCGGGCTCTCGCGCCCAACTGGTCAGACCGGTCATGCCAATTCGTCATTTTTCACTTGCGATCAATAAAAAACAGCGCCTAGACTGCACCCGCACTGGACATACCGGTAAGACCACAATAATTAAGTCCTGAATCTGATGCGCCCCGCGCACGGCAGCCAGGACACCGACCAGGATTCCTCCCATGCTCAGATGGTGCTCGCGTTCAATCTTCCTCCAAGTGGTTCTCGGACTGGTGCTCGGCATCGTCTGCGGGCTGACCCTTCCTGAATACTCGGCCCAGCTCAAACCGCTCGGCGACGGTTTCATCAAACTGATCAAGATGCTCATCGGCCTGATCGTGTTCTGCGTGGTGGTCAGCGGCATCAGCGGCGCCGGCGACCTGAAGAAGGTCGGGCGCATCGGCCTCAAGTCGGTGATCTACTTCGAAGTGCTGACCACCATCACCCTGGTGATCGGTCTGGTGTTCGCGTTCAGCACCGGGATCGGCAGCGGCGCCAACATCCATCTGGAGCAGCTGTCCGCCGCCGACATGGGCGACATCGCCGAACGCGGCCAGCACATGCACACTACCACCCAGTTCCTGATGGACCTGATCCCGACCTCGGTACTCGGCGCCTTCGCCGATAACAATATCCTCCAGGTGCTGCTGTTCTCGGTGCTGTTCGGCAGCGCGTTGAATCTGGTGGGCGAAGCGGCTTCCGGGATCTCGCGGCTGATCAACGAGCTGAGCCATGTGATCTTCCGGATCATGGGCATGATCGTGCGTCTGGCGCCGATCGGTGTGTTCGGTGCCATCGCCTTCACCACCAGTAAATATGGCCTGGATTCGCTGCAACATCTGGGCAGTCTGGTCGGTTTGTTCTACCTGACCTGCATCGCCTTCGTCGCGCTGATTCTCGGTCTGGTGATGCGTCTTTCCGGTCTGCGCATGTGGCCGTTGCTCAAGTACCTGCGTGAAGAGCTGCTGATCGTCATGGGCACCGCCTCCTCCGATGCCGTGCTGCCGCAGATCATGCGCAAGCTTGAACATCTGGGCATCGGCAGCTCGACCGTCGGGCTGGTGATTCCGACCGGTTACTCGTTCAACCTCGACGGTTTTTCGATCTACCTGACCCTGGCCATCGTGTTCATCGCCAACGCCACCGGCACGCCGCTGGCCATGACCGATCTGCTGACGATTCTGTTGGTGTCGCTGATTACCTCCAAAGGCGCCCACGGCATTCCGGGGTCGGCGCTGGTGATTCTCGCGGCCACGCTGACGGCCATCCCGGCGATTCCGGTGGTCGGCCTAGTTTTGGTGCTGGCGGTGGACTGGTTCATGGGCATCGGCCGCGCGCTGACCAACCTGATCGGCAACTGCGTCGCCACCGTGGCCATCGCCCGCTGGGAAAAGGACATCGACGTGCAGCGGGCGAACAAGGTGCTCAACGGCGAGCAGGGCTATAACTTTCAGCCGAGAAAAACGGTCGCTCAAGCGGCGGCCAAAGAATTCTGAATGAGCGCCGTGCCTGCGCCAATGCAGGCACGGCTCATGGAGCGAACACGTGATTACTACATCAACCGTCGTCAACTCAGTGGTGGAAAAACTCCGGGCCGCGCTGGCCCGTGGTCAGTGGCGCTCCGGCGAGATGCTGCCGGGTCAGCGCGAGCTGGCCGAGCAACTGGGCATCAGCCGCCCGAGCCTGCGCGAAGCGGTGATCGTACTGGAAACCCTCGGTCTGGTGCGCTCGATGCCGGGCAAGGGCGTGGTGGTGCTCGACGCCCAGGCCAGTGACAGTCAAAGCCACGACAGCGCAGTGGCCGGCGCCAGCCTCGAAGACGTGCTGCAACTGCGCTACACCCTTGAACCGTTCATCGTCGGTCTGGTGGCGCAGTCGATCAGCAGCAAGGAAGTCGGGCAGTTGCGCCTGACCCTGATGGACATGCGCGAAGCCCTCGAAGCGGGCGACAGCGAGGCCGGGGTCAGCGCCTACATCGCGTTCCACGAAGAACTGTTCACCCTGACCTCGAACCCGATTTTCCAGAGCGTGGTGCAACAGACTAGCAATGCTCTCAAGCAAAGCGCCGAAGTCCTGCGCAATTCGCCGGAGCACCTGGCCGAACGCCTTGAGGAAAACGAAGCCGTGGTGCGCGCGATCCGCAGCAAGAACAGCGCTCAGGCCAGCGCCGAAATGCGCCGGCACATTTTGCGTGAGGGCCAGCGGATGGGCATCGAGCTGAATATTCCGGATGACAATCTGAGCCACTGAAACGCCTCACACTGGAGACCGGCCATGAACAGTCTTGCCACGCCGTCGCACCCTCGCCCGACCTCGGCGGCCCTGCCCTTCTCCCGCCTGCACGCGCCGGTGGACGATCTGTATCCGCGCCTGTTCGACGCAATCCTCGAGCAACGCATCGATGCCGCCAGCCGTTTCACCGAAGAAAGTCTCAAGCAGATGTTCGGCGTCAGCCGCGCTGATGTGCGTCGGGTGCTGACCCAGCTGTCCCACGAACAGATCATCGTGCTGCGGGCCAACCACCGACCGCGAGTGGCCGCGCCGGATGCCGAGCAGACACGTCAGGCCCTGCACGCCCGGCGCCTGGCCGAGAACACGCTGGTGCGATTGGCTTGTCAGCATGCGCAGGCTGAAGATTTGAAGCGCCTGCGAGCGTTGATCGAACGCGAGCGTCAGGCCGTGGATAAAGATCGGCGCGGGGCGGCGATTCGCCTGTCCGGGGAGTTTCATTTGCAGGTGGCGAAAATGGCGCGGAATGCACCGTTGGCGCATTTTCTCGGCACGCTGGTGCCTTTGACTTCACTGGCGATTGCGCGATGCACTGAAATCACGCACAGCTGTTGCGGCTGGCAGGATCACGCCCGGATCGTCGAGGCGATCGAGCGTGATGACGCTGCCGAGGCGGTGTCGCTGATGAACCGTCATCTGGATCACCTGGAGCAGGCACTGCTGGTTTCAGAGTCTGGATATTGTGTTGCTGGTTAGAACGCCTTCGCGAGCAAGCCCGCTCCCACAATGAACTGCATTCTTCCTGACAGAATGCGATCTATTGTGGGAGCGGGCTTGCTCGCGAAGAGGCCCTTCGAGCCTCCACAAACTCAGTTTTGCTGTGCAACCACCCGAGCAAACCCCGCCCGGATTTTCTCTTCCGGCAAATCGTCGGCGATAAACACGATCACGCTTTCCCGCGTCTCGCCCTCGGCCCACTCGGTGTCCCAGTCGAAGCCGTAGAGCTTCAGCACGCCCTGGAATACCAGCCGCCGATCTTCGCCCGCGATGTTCAACACGCCCTTGTAGCGCAGCAATTGCTTGCCGTGCTCTTCCAGCAGTTCATTCATGAATTCGCTGAGCTGATCGATATCCAGCGGCTGATCGGTACGCAGCACCAGACTGGAAATCCGGTCGATGGACGGCGCCTTGCTCACGGGCCGCAAGCTCACCCCGCCGCCGAGATCGGCATTCAGGTTGAAACCGCGCACATCGAGCAATTCAGCCAGATCGATGTTGCCGTGTTCGACCACGCGGATCGGTGCGCGGCGGTTGATGCGGGTCAGTCGTTCGCTGAGCGCCGTGAAGGCAGCCTCGTCCACCAGATCGGTCTTGCTCACCAGCAAGCGGTCGGCAAAACCGATCTGCGCCTGGGCGATGGTCTGGGTCAGGTGCAGCTCGGCGTGGGCCGCGTCGACGAGGGTGATGATGCCGTCGAGCAGGTAACGCTCGCGCAGTTCTTCGTCGATGAAAAAGGTCTGTGCCACCGGGGCCGGGTCGGCCAGGCCGGTGCATTCGATGACCAGCCGATCGAAGGCGATTTCTCCGCTGTCCAGCCGTTCGAGCAGCAGATACAGAGCCTTGGTCAAATCGGTGTGGATGGTGCAGCAGACGCAGCCGTTGGCCAGGGTCATGACTTGCACCGGCTCGTCGCCCAGCAGTTGGGTGTCGATGCCGGCGTCGCTGAATTCGTTTTCGATCACGGCGATTTTCAGGCCGTGCTCGGCTTTCAACAGATGGCGCAGCAAGGTGGTCTTGCCGGCGCCGAGGAAACCGCTGAGCACCGTTACAGGTATTGGAGAAGACAACATCGATCCCCTTCACAAAATTGATGAACAACACAAAACAAATGTGGGAGCGAGCTTGCTCGCGAATGCGGTGTGTCAGTCAACGCATTCGCCAACTGACACTACGCTATCGCGAGCAAGCTCGCTCCCACAGGGGGATTGCATCAACCTCGGGCTGTCAGATCAACAGCACTTCGGCCCACCCTTGCCACCGTAACGGGCTTCCTGACGTTCGCGAAAGAACATCTCGTAGCTCATCACCGGTTTGTCCGGGTGTTTGGTCTGCATATGCTCGACGTAGGTGTCGTAGTCGGGCATGCCGACCATCAGGCGCGCGGCCTGACCGAGGTATTTACCGAGGCGACTCAGGTCATTGAACATGCTGCAATCCTCTGGTTACGCGTCCGGCAGGGCCTGGAATGGCGATTCTTTATCCGTACGCTCTTTTTTGCCCCAGGCGGCGATGCCGACCTTGAGCGCATAGAACAGGATGCTGAATACCACGAACAGGAACAGCGCGGTCAATGTAGCGTTGGTGTAGGCGTTGAAGATCACGTGCTGCATCTGCTCGACGCTTTTCGCCGGCGCCAGCACCTGACCGTTGGCCAGTGCATCGCTGTACTTTTTGGCCAGCGACAGGAAGCCGATCGCCGGGTTGGCGTCGAACAGCTTGATGAAGCCAGCGGTCGTGGTGCAGATCAGCAGCCAGGTGGCCGGCAGCAGGGTGACCCAGATGTAGCGCTGGCGCTTCATCTTGATCAGGACCACGGTGCCGAGCATCAGCGCGATACCCGCCAGCATCTGGTTGGAGATGCCGAACAGCGGCCACAAGGTGTTGATACCGCCCAGTGGATCGACCACGCCCTGATACAGCAACCAGCCCCACATCGCCACACAACCGGCGGTGGCGATCAGGTTGGCGGACCAGGATTCGGTACGTTTCAGCGCCGGTACGAAGGAGCCGAGCAGGTCCTGCAGCATGAAGCGACCGGCACGGGTACCGGCATCGACTGCGGTCAGGATGAAAAGCGCTTCGAACAGGATCGCGAAGTGGTACCAGAACGCCATGGTGTTTTCACCCGGCAGCACACTGTGCAGGATCTGCGCGATACCGACCGCCAGGGTCGGCGCACCACCGGCACGGGCCAGGATGGTGGTTTCGCCGATGTCATGCGCCACGGCTTGCAGGGCTTCCGGGGTAATTGCAAAGCCCCAGTTGCTGACTGCGGTTGCCACAGACACCACGTCACCGCCGACCACGGCGGCCGGGCTGTTCATGGCGAAGTACACGCCAGGCTCGATCACCGAGGCAGCGACCATGGCCATGATGGCCACGAACGATTCCATCAGCATGCCGCCGTAACCGATGTAGCGGGCGTTGGTTTCGTTATCCAGCAGTTTCGGCGTGGTCCCGGAAGAGATCAGCGCGTGGAAACCGGAGACCGCACCGCAAGCGATGGTGATGAACAGGAACGGGAACAGACCGCCCTTCCACACCGGACCGGTGCCGTCGACGAACTGGGTCAGGGCCGGCATTTTCAGCTCGGGCATGGTCACCAGGATGCCGATCGCCAGAGCGACGATGGTACCGATCTTGAGGAAAGTGGAGAGGTAGTCACGCGGCGCCAGAATCAGCCACACCGGTAGCGAAGCGGCGACGAAACCGTAACCGACCAGCATCCAGGTAATCTGCACGCCAGTGAAGGTGAAGGCCTTGGCCCAGACCGGATCGGCGGCAATCTGCCCGCCCAGCCAGATCGAACCCAGCAGCAGCAACACGCCGACTACCGAGATCTCGCCGATGCGGCCCGGACGGATGTAGCGCATGTAGATGCCCATGAACATCGCGATCGGGATGGTCGCCATCACGGTGAAGATGCCCCACGGGCTTTCAGCCAGGGCTTTCACCACGATCAGCGCCAGCACCGCGAGGATGATGATCATGATCAGGAAGCAGCCGAACAGCGCGATGGTGCCGGGGATACGGCCCATTTCTTCTCGCACCATGTCGCCCAGGGAACGGCCGTTGCGACGGGTCGACATGAACAGGACCATGAAGTCCTGCACCGCGCCCGCCAGCACCACGCCGGCAATCAGCCACAGCGTGCCGGGCAGATAGCCCATCTGCGCCGCCAGTACCGGGCCGACCAGCGGCCCCGCGCCGGCGATGGCCGCGAAGTGGTGACCGAAGAGAATGTGTTTGTTGGTCGGAACGTAGTCCAGACCGTCGTTGTTGAGCACGGCGGGGGTGGCCCGACGCGGATCGAGTTGCATCACATTGTTAGCGATGAACAGACTGTAGTAACGGTACGCAACCAGATAGATGGCCACGGCGGCGACCACAATCCACAAGGCGTTGATCGCCTCGCCTCGGCGCAATGCCACTACGCCAAGGGCGCACGCTCCTACGATTGCCAGCAGCAGCCAGGGTAAGTGGCGTAGCAGGCTATTATTATTTTTCATTTTATTATTCCAGCCAGGGTGGACAAGAAAGACAGCCACCCCGAGTTTAGCGCTACTGGCGGCAAAGGCCATACCCCGACATTGGTCTAGACAGTCCATTCGTTGGCATCACCCCGCCGGTCGGGTCTATAGTCAGCTGACCTTCCTGAGGATTGCGCCATGAGCGAGCACCCGTCCGAGCGTCGCCGCTTCAAACGTATCGCGTTCGATGCCAGAACCGAATTGAGCCAGGGCGAATATATCTGGCCGGTGAAGCTGATCGACCTGTCGCTCAAGGGGCTGCTGATCGAGCGGCCCGAGCCCTGGCTGGGCAATCCCGAGCAGGATTTTTTCGTCGACATTCATCTGAGCGAGGACGTGCACATCGAGATGGATGTGCAACTGGCTCATGAAGATCACGGCCAGCTCGGTTTCGTGTGCCGGCATATCAGCCTGGAGTCGATTCAGCGCCTGCGTCGCTTGATCGAACTCAATCTGGCCGACGAAACCGAACTGGAACGCGAGCTTGGGGCGCTGATAGACGTCTGATCACTCGAACAACGAGTCCAGCGCCTGCTCCAGACGTGTCACCGCAATGATCTGCAAGCCTGGCGGTGCTTCCTTCGGCGCGTTGCCCTTGGGCACGATCGCACGCTTGAAGCCGTGCTTGGCGGCTTCCTTCAATCGCTCCTGACCGCTCGGTACCGGGCGCACTTCGCCGGACAGGCCGACTTCACCGAACACCAGCAAGTCATGGGGCAACGGCCGGTTGCGCAGGCTCGACATGACGGCGGCCATCAACGCCAGGTCAGACGCGGTTTCCAGTACTTTCACCCCGCCGACCACGTTGAGGAAAACGTCCTGATCGTGAGTCGGAATGCCGCCATGACGGTGCAGCACCGCCAACAGCATCGCCAGACGATTCTGATCCAGACCCAGCGTCACCCGGCGCGGATTGGCCAGATGGCTGTCATCCACCAGCGCCTGAACTTCCACCAGCATCGGCCGGGTGCCTTCCCACGTTGCCATCACCACACTGCCCGGGACTTCTTCCTGAGCGCGGGTGAGAAAAATCGCCGAAGGGTTGGAGACTTCCTTCAGGCCCTTGTCGGTCATGCCGAACACGCCCAGCTCGTTGACCGCGCCGAAACGGTTTTTCACCGCTCGCAGCAAACGCAACCGACCGTCGGACTCGCCTTCGAAATACAGCACGGTATCGACCATGTGCTCCAGAACCCGCGGCCCTGCGAGCGCGCCTTCCTTGGTCACGTGGCCGACCAGGAAAATCGCCGTGCCGCTTTGCTTGGCGTAACGCACCAGCAACGCCGCACTTTCGCGTACCTGGGACACGCCGCCCGGCGCCGATTGCAGTTGTTCGGTGAAGATCGTCTGGATCGAGTCGATCACCATCACCTTGGGTTTTTCCTGACGGGCGGTGGCGATGATGGTTTCGATACAGGTTTCGGTCATGACCCGCAGTTGATCCTGCGGCAGGCCCAGGCGGCGCGCGCGCATGGCGACCTGTTGCTGGGATTCCTCACCGGTGACGTACAGCGCCGGCATGCTCTTGGCGAGGTTGCACAGGGTCTGCAAAAGGATCGTTGATTTGCCGATGCCGGGATCGCCGCCGATCAGCACCACCGAACCGTCCACCAGACCACCGCCGAGCACTCGGTCCAGCTCGCCGGAGGCTGTGGAAAAACGCGGAATCTCTTCGATGCTGACTTCGGCCAGGGTCTTGATCTGGGCCTGCTGCCCGGCCCAGCCGGTACGCCCGCTCGGGGCGGCGGCACCGCCGCTCTCGACCATGGTTTCGGTCAGGGTGTTCCAGGCGCCGCATTCGCCGCACTGCCCGGCCCACTTGGGAAAGGTTGCGCCGCACTCGGTGCAGCCGTACATGCGCTTGGCCTTGGCCATCTGAACCCCCGACAAAAACCGCGATGATAACGCAGCCATCGTCGATCAGCGCGGCGCGCCGGGACGGATTTCTCCGCTGGCCAGACGCGCGGCGCTGCTGCCGGTCAGTCCCCGGCAATTGCCGGGGCTTGAAAGGGCCGCTGTCAGTCGACCAGTTTGGCCGCCAGGGCCTTGACCCGATCCAGATCACCCTTGGCCACTTTGGTCACACCGGCGCCGTATTCCGGATCCGCCTTATAGAGGAAGGACAGCATGATGTGCTTGCTCTCGTCATCGGCGCCCGCCAGCGAACCGCCGAAGCTCTCGATCAGATCCTGACGTTCCTTCTTGCTGAACGAGCGATACAGATCACCGGCCTGTTTGAAGTTCTGCTCACGCTGGATCTTCGCCTGTTGCGTGCTGCCCTGCAGCGCGGTCTGGCTGTATCGCGCACCTGGCGTCTCTTCACGAGGTTGCAGACGGCTTGGCTGATAGTTGACGCCCGAGCTGCTCGCACCAACATTCATCGCGCCATCCTGATTGCCATTGTTGACGGCGGTTTTGGCGGCATTGATCGGCAATTGCAGGGCGTTGGCGCCGAGGCGATACATTTGCGTATCGGCATAGGCAAATATCCGGCCTTGCAGCAGGCGGTCTTCCGAAGGCTCGATGCCCGGCACCACATTCGAGGGTGCCATGGCCACTTGTTCGGTTTCCTGGAATACATTCGCAGGATTGCGGTTCAAGACCATTTGTCCAACTTTTCGCTCAGGAATACCTGGCCAGATCTTGGTTGCATCAAGAGGATCGAAATCAAACTTGGACAAATCTTGCGGATTCAAGACTTGGACGTACAAGTCCCACTTGGGAAAATTACCTTTGTTAATATTTGTTACTAAGTCGTGAGTCATGTGACTGTAATCCCGGCCCTGAACTTGCACAACTTGTTGCGGATCGAGATTCTTGATGCCCTGCAAACTTTTCCAGTGAAACTTCACATAGTGCACATCGCCCTTGGCATTGACCAACTTGTAGGCGTGCACACTATTGCCATCCATCTCCCGATAACTGGCCGGGGTTCCCGAGTTGGAATACAGCTCGGTCAAAGTACGGGTGGCTTCCGGTACATGGGAGAAGAAGTCGAAGCGGCGCGAGTCATCGTCAAGGTTAGTACGCGGATCGGGCTTGAAGGCATGCACCATGTCCGGGAACTTGATCGCATCGCGGATGAAGAACGTCGGGAAATTGTTACCCACCAGATCCCAATTACCGTCGGCGGTGTAGAACTTGGTCGCGAAACCCCGAGGGTCACGCAGGGTTTCCGGAGAGTGATTGCCGTGAACCACCGCCGAGAAACGCACGAACACCGGCGTGACCTGGCCGGCAGTAAACACCTTGGCCTTGCTCAGATCGCTCAGATCGTTGGTCGCAGTGAACGTACCATGGGCACCAGTGCCTCGGGCATGCACAACGCGTTCGGGAATGCGCTCGCGGTCGAAGCGTTGCAGCTTCTGGATCAGTTGCACGTCCTGCAACAGTACCGGGCCGTTGGCGCCGGCGGTTTGCGAGTTCTGGTTGTCGCCGACCGCCGCACCGTTGTCACGGGTCAGCGGCGCGGCATTCACGGAAAGGGTCAACAGGCTGGCGGCCAATACACCAACGGTGCGACGGGGAATAACCCCTGAACCAAGCGTGGAATTCATTTCAGGTTCCTCTGTTTTTTTGAGGCGCATCCAGGTGCGCCAGACAGAGGCTAGAAGCTCGATTCGCCAAACCTAAATAGAAAGATCACAACGCCGTGATTGAATATTTTTTCTTCGGAATCAGCGGTTTGAGGCGTATTCCGCGCGCGATTAGTGGCACTTTGCAAACTAATTGCGAAATGGTGTGTCGATAAAAACAGGCTTTGTAAGAAGGTGTTACGCGCAGGACGCGTTATGCTGATTTACACTGCGTACACCAAACTCATCTGTAACAAGGAAATAACTATGGGCGTGCTCAGCGAGTTCAAGGCCTTCGCGGTCAAAGGCAATGTGGTCGACATGGCCGTCGGTATCATTATCGGTGCGGCCTTCGGCAAGATCGTTTCGTCGTTTGTCGGCGACGTGATCATGCCGCCCATCGGCCTGCTGATTGGCGGGGTGGATTTCAGTGACCTGGCCATTACGCTGAAAGCTGCCGAGGGCACTGCCCCTGCGGTGGTGCTGGCCTACGGCAAATTCATCCAGAGCGTTCTTGACTTCGTGATCGTAGCCTTCGCGATCTTCATGGGCGTCAAAGCCATCAACCGCCTGAAGCGCGAAGAAGCCGTGGCGCCTACCCTGCCGCCGGTACCGACCAAGGAAGAAGAACTGCTGGGCGAGATCCGCGATCTGCTCAAGGCTCAGAACAACCGGCCTTGAACACTTAAACGGCGCCTGAGGGCGCCGTTTTCTTACCAGTAGTTTTCCACCGCCACCTGTCCCGGTCGCCGCGTCAGACTCAAGGCCATGCCGCGTTGCTTGAGCAAGGCCCGGGTGTCATCGATCATCTGGGGATTACCGCAGAGCATGACCCGCGAATGCGCAGGGGTCAGCTCGACGCCTGCCACCCTCTCCAGCTCGCCATTTTCGATCAGCGTGGTGATGCGTCCGTTGAGGGCGCCCGCATACGGTTCACGGGTGACCACCGGAATGAACTGGAATTTGTGTGCATATTCGGTCAGGTAGTCACGCTGCGTCAGCTCGGCAATCAGTGTTTGATAAGCCAGCTCTCGAGCCTCTCGCACGCTGTAGACCAGAATGATTCGTTCAAACTTTTCCCAGACTTCGAAGTCCTGAAGGATCGACAGAAACGGTGCCACCCCCGTGCCTGTGGATAACAGCCAGAGATCCCGACCATCGACAAAACGATCCAGCGTCAGATAACCAAAGGCCTGACGCTCGATCAGCAAGGTATCCCCTGCTTTCAGCCGGCTCAGTTCGCTGGTGAACTCACCACCCGGCACCACGATGGAAAAGAATTCCAGAAACTCGTCGAACGGCGAAGACACCATCGAATAGGCGCGCCACACCGTACTGCCGTCCTCACGGGTCACGCCAATCCGGGCGAATTGCCCGGCGCGAAAGCGGAAACCGGTATCCCGCGTAGTACGCAGGGTGAACAGGTTCGGGGTCAGCGGTTGTACATCGAGCAATGTCTGGCGGCTGAATTTTTCGCTGCTGGCGGTCATCGATTCACTCCATCAACAATGAACCGATTGTTACTCATAATTACGCACTGGAACACCGACAGTTTGTAATGGCATCTCAAAGTGCCACCATTACAGGAAATCTACTAACTTGGAGGTCAAACATTTATATGAACAACCCCATATAAACGACTGGTGTAGATATTCCAAACAGATTCACTCTCCAAGAACAAAAAAATCCAAGCGACTCGTAAGAAGCGTCCTACACTCGTCTGCGTGTCCGTCCCTTTGGATCCAATAGACACTCCCGCGAACTGGTTTATGGAGAACATCCCAAAATGGAAAGGTGGAAGGAGTCCCAGATAGAATAGATTACTCGCGCGAAGGAAATCGATAACGCTTTCCCGATTTTAAGAAATTTTGCCAACAATATTGGATTCCAGTATTGCGGCATTAAAGTCTCGCGACCTGGCACTACGTCATTCAAACCCTTTTTTATCAACAACTTCACACCGGCTTGGAATGAGGAATATCAAAACAATTTCAGCGCAAATGACCCGATAACCGAATACTGCCACAAGTCCATGCTGCCATTTCTCTGGAGCAGGAAAGCCTTCTCGAAGACACCGCTCATGTGGAGTGCGCTTCAAAATCACAGGATGGAACACGGCTGGTCGCAGTCGTTTCACGACGAAAAAAATGACTTGTGCTGCACAATCAGCCTGGCGCGGCCCTATTGCGAAGTTTTCGCATTGGAACTGTACGATCAATACGGTGTGTTGCAATACGTCTTGCAACACTTGTGCGCGTTGTTCCTCATCGCGTTCCCGCCAATGCTGGCCAAACCACCGCCCGTACGATTGTCTATACGGGAACTCGAAATCGTGAAGCTGTGCGCCTTGGGCAAGACAGCCTGGGAAATCGGTCAGATCCTGAATGTCGCGGAACGGACCGTGAACTATCACATCAAAAATCTGATCACCAAATTCAACGCCTGCAACAAGATGTCAGCCGTCATCGCCGCCTCCAAGGCCGGATATCTCTAGGCCGCCCTCTTCCACTGCACTGAAATCAGACGAGTATTGCCAACAAAAAAAACGTACCATTTGCAGCCTTCCTGAGTGATGTCGTGACCGTTCACGCCGTTGTCCACTCGGTCGGTTCCGCCGCACGACACCCTGGGCTGCGGGACATCCGTCGATTACCCAGAGTCCCCGCCTCATGCCTTTGCTCGATACGCCCTTCGCCCAGCTCGATCTGATCCGCCAGCCCGAACAGCAGAACGAACCGCTGCAAGCCTTCGACGCAGCCGACGAGTACTTGCTCAATCATCTGGCCGAACAGAATCTGCCGGCGGATACCCGAGTATTGGTGCTCAACGACAGTTTCGGCGCACTGGCCATCAGCCTCTCGGGCAAGGTGCAGGTCAGCACCAGCGGTGATTCGTTCCTGGCGTTTCAGGGGCTGGAAAAGAACCTGCTGCGTAACGGTCAGGCATTCGATGCGCTGCGCGGTATTCCCGCCAGCGAGCCCTTGGTCGGGCCGTTCGACCGGGTGCTGATCCGCGTCCCGAAAACCCTGGCGCTGCTGGAAGAGCAACTGATTCGCTTGCAGGGTCAATTGGCACCCGGCGCTCAGGTGGTAGCAGCGGCGATGGTCAAGCATTTGCCTCGTGCCGCAGGTGACCTGCTGGAACGCTACATCGGCCCGGTTCAGGCTTCACTGGCGGTGAAAAAGGCACGTTTGCTGATCGCCACGCCCGAGGCCAAGGCACCCGCCGTCTCGCCCTACCCGACCCGTTATCGCCTCGACGAGCCGGCCATCGAACTGCTCAACCACGCCAACGTGTTCTGCCGTGAAGGCCTGGACATCGGCACCCGCGCCTTCCTTCCGCACCTGCCGAAAAACCTTGGCTCGGCACAAGTCGCAGACCTCGGCTGCGGCAACGGCGTACTGGCCATCGCCAGCGCCCTGCAAAACCCCGATGCGCATTACACGCTGGTGGATGAATCGTTCATGGCCGTGCAATCAGCAGCCGAAAACTGGCGCGCGGCGCTGGGTGAGCGTGAAGTGATCGTGCGCGCCGGCGACGGTCTGGCCGGCCAGGAGGCACAGTCGCTGGACGTGGTGCTGTGCAACCCGCCGTTCCACCAGCAACAGGTGGTCGGCGACTTCCTCGCCTGGCGCATGTTCCAGCAGGCCCGCGAAGCGCTGGTCGTCGGCGGTGCGCTGTACATCGTCGGCAACCGTCACCTGGGTTATCACAGCAAACTGGCGCGGCTGTTCCGGGGTGTCGAGCAAGTCGCGGCTACGCCGAAGTTCGTGATCCTCAAGGCGCGCAAATAATCCGGGCAAAAAAAACCCTCCGGTCGGAGGGTCAAAAATCCGTGCCTCAAGGCAGCGGGATGGGAAGTCTCAGTGCGTGGTCAGGCCTGCTGCATTCATGAACATGCGCATCAGGCTGGCGACGATGAACAGTGCACCGACGCTGCCGACCCAGATCATGGCCAACCAGCCGAGCCGCTGCCACAGCGGCTTTTTTTCGGCTTCTTCAATGTCGTGCAGGGAATGTTTGCCGGTCATTTTCTTTAAACCTCTTCAAGATGGATGGCGCCGCTACCGACGCCATCGCGAGCAAGCTCGCTCCCACAGGGTTTTGCTTAGTGATAACCGTCTTCGTGGGTGACCTTGCCGCGGAACACGTAGTAGCTCCAGAAGGTGTAACCCAGGATGAACGGGATGATGAACAGCGTGCCCACCAGCATGAAGCCCTGGCTTTGCGGCGGTGCAGCGGCGTCCCAGATCGAGATCGACGGCGGCACGATGTTCGGCCACAGGCTGATGCCCAGACCGCTGTAGCCGAGGAAGATCAGCACCAGGGTCAACAGGAACGGCATGTAGTTGGCATTGCGCGCCACCGCGCGGATCAGACCGTACATCGTCACCAGCACCAGAATCGGCACCGGCATGAACCAGAACAGATTCGGCATGCTGAACCAGCGCGTCGCAATTTCCGGATGGGCCAGCGGCGTCCAGAGGCTGACGACGCCAATCACCGCCAGCAGCACGAAGGCCAGAGGACGCGCCAGGTTATGCATCTGTTCCTGCAACTTGCCTTCGGTCTTCATGATCAGCCAAGTGCAGCCGAGCAAGGCATACGCCACCACCAGCGCGGCACCGCAGAACAGCGTGAACGGCGTCAGCCAGTCCAGTGAACCACCGGCGTATTGCCGGTTGACCACGGGCAAGCCGTCGATGAACGCGCCAAGCGCCACGCCCTGGAAGAACGTCGCCGCCACCGACCCACCGATGAACGCCTTGTCCCACAGGTGACGCTTGTCGTCCTTGGCCTTGAAGCGGAACTCGAACGCCACGCCGCGGAAAATCAGCCCGATCAGCATGAAGATCAGTGGCAGGTACAGCGCCGACAGCACCACCGAATAGGCCAGCGGGAACGCACCAAACAAAGCCGCGCCGCCCAGTACCAGCCAGGTTTCATTGCCGTCCCATACCGGGGCGACGGTGTTCATCATCACGTCACGGTCGACTTTGCCCGGGATGAACGGGAAGAGAATCCCGATCCCCAGGTCGAAACCGTCCATGACCACGTACATCATGATCCCGAAGATGATGATCACGGCCCAGATCAGCGGAAGATCAATACCCATGACTCAAATCTCCTTGGTCAGGCTGCGGTCGTGTTCGGCGCCATCGTCGTCGGCAGCGGACAACGGACGGGCCGGCGTGCGTTTCTGGCCAGGACCACCGTCGTTGGTTTCCTTGCCTTCGTCGGTCTTCGGCCCTTTGCGCACCAGGCGCATCATGTAGCCCAGACCCGCACCGAACAGCGCGAAGTACACCACCACGAACATGATCAGCGTGATGCTCATCTGCATGAAACTGTGGTTGGACGACGCATCCGCCGTGCGCATCAGCCCGTAGACCACCCACGGCTGACGACCGATTTCAGTGGTGAACCAGCCCGCCAGGATCGCGATCAGACCGGACGGCCCCATCCACAGCGCCAGGTACAGGAACGGCCGCGAGGTGTAGAGCGTGTCGCGCTTGCGCAGCCACAGGCTCCAGAGGCCGGTGAAGATCATCAGGAAGCCGAGGCCGACCATGATCCGGAACGACCAGAACACGATGGTCGAATTCGGCCGGTCTTCCGGCGGGAATTCCTTGAGCGCCGGGACTTGCTTGTCCAGCGAGTGCGTCAGGATCAGGCTGCCGAGGTACGGGATCTCGACCGCATATTTGGTTCTCTCTTCCTTCATGTCCGGCCAGCCGAACAGGATCAGCGGCGTCGCCTCATTGCCATGGTTTTCCCAGTGACCTTCGATCGCGGCGATTTTTGCCGGCTGATGCTTGAGGGTGTTGAGACCGTGGAAGTCACCGATGACCGCCTGGATCGGCGCAACGATCAGCGCCATCCACATCGCCATCGACAACATGGTGCGGATCGCCGGGTTGTCCTTGCCGCGCAGCAAGTGCCAGGCCGCCGACGAGCCGACGAAGAAGGCCGTCGCGACGAACGCCGCCGTCGCCATGTGCATCAGGCGATACGGGAACGACGGGTTGAAGATGATTGCCAGCCAGTCGGTCGGGATCACTTGGCCGTTGACGATCTCGAAGCCCTGTGGCGTCTGCATCCAGCTGTTGGAGGCGAGAATCCAGAACGTCGAAATCAACGTACCGATGGCCACCATGACCGTGGAGAAAAAGTGCAGCTTGCGTCCGACCTTGTTCCAGCCGAACAGCATGACGCCCAGGAAACCGGCTTCGAGGAAGAACGCCGTGAGTACTTCATACGTCAGCAACGGGCCGGTGACGGAACCGGCGAAGTCCGAGAAGCGACTCCAGTTGGTGCCGAACTGGTAGGCCATGACCAGTCCCGAGACCACGCCCATGCCGAAGTTGACGGCAAAGATCTTCGACCAGAAATGGTAGAGGTCACGGTAGGTGTCGTTGCCGGTTTTCAGCCACAGGCCTTCCAGCACCGCGAGATAGCTCGCAAGACCGATGGTGATCGCCGGGAACAGGATGTGGAACGAGATGGTGAACGCGAACTGAATTCGGGCGAGATCCAGGGCCTCTAAACCGAACATAAGCTTTCCTCTATCAGATAACGGTTCCAAGACTGGCGGCCTTGGACCACTGCCCCCACGGGTATGGAGTGCGGCGAACTCGGATTCGTTCTTCTTTTTACAGGCATCGCGACGCAGGGAGTCTGCCGACGGGTCCCGGATCAGTTCCGCGAAGGGTCTTGATCTGGATCAATCAACGTTGAAAGAGTAGTCCCATTTCCGACGGGGAACCGCGTGGTCTTTTGCCGCGTGACAAGTTGCCTCACAGTCCTGGCAACGCCCTGAAATACATCGGTGGCCGGGTTCGGTGTCCGGGCGCGGAAAAATCGATGTCTGGCTAACTAAATTTTTTGTCATAGCAACTTCCTGTTACAGACTGGTGATAATCTCGCGGTTCCCCTCGATCAAGACCGGCCCGCAAATGCCCAGCCAAGAGCCCTTGCTGTTACGTCACCACCGTGCCTTTCTTGCGTTCTGGTTTGCCCGGATCTTCACCGCCAGCGGTTTTCAGATGCTCACCGTGGCGATCGGCTGGAATCTCTATCAACTGACCGGCAACGTGCTCGACCTGGGTCTGGTCGGACTGGTGGAATTCGCGCCACGCGTATTGTTCATGCTGCACACCGGCCACGTTGCCGATCGCTACGACCGGCGCAAGGTCGCGGCGATCTGCCAGTCGTTGCAGGCACTGATTGCCCTGGCACTGGCCATCGGCAGCGCCACCGACCATGTCACCCGGGAAATGATCTTTATTCTGGCGTTCTTGCTGGGCGCCGCGCGCTCGTTCGAAATGCCGACCACTCAGGCGCTGCTGCCGAGCATCGTGCCCAGCGCATTGTTCCCACGGGCGGTCGCCGCCGCGCAATCTGCACAGCAATCGGCCACCATCGTCGCCCCGGCGCTCGGCGGTCTTCTTTATGCCTTCGGCAGCGTGTGGGTCTATGGCCCGACGGTCATTCTGTATGTCATCGCCTGCACCCTGATGCTCAACCTGCCTGCACGGCAAACTCCGCTGAACAAAGGCAAAGCGACGCTGGATTCGTTGCTGGCGGGGATTCGTTTCATTCGCAGCCGCCCGGACATTCTCGGGGCGATTTCGCTGGATCTGTTCGCCGTGCTGCTCGGCGGCGCTACGGCGCTGTTGCCGGTGTTCGCCAAGGACATTCTGCTGACAGGGCCGTGGGGGCTGGGGCTGTTGCGCTCGGCACCGGCGGTCGGGGCGTTGATGATGTCGTTGTTCCTGGCGCGGTTTGCCGTTGAGCGAAACGTCGGTCGGGTGATGTTCACTGCCGTCGGCGTGTTCGGTGTCGCCACCATCGCCTTCGGTCTCTCGACCTCGTTCTGGTTCTCGCTGGCGGTGCTGGTGGTGCTCGGCGCGGCGGACATGATCAGCATGGTGATCCGCGCCTCGTTCGTGCAACTGGAAACCCCGGACGAAATGCGCGGCCGGGTCAGCGCGGTGAACGGCCTGTTCATCGGTGCCTCGAACCAGTTGGGCGAATTCGAATCCGGCCTCACCGCGCACTGGTTCGGCACCGTGCCGGCAGTGGTGATGGGCGGCATCGGCACGCTGGTGGTGACCGGAACCTGGATCAAACTGTTCCCGACCCTGGCCAACCGCGACCGGATGCATGTGCCAGTGGAAGAGGTGAAGGCCTAGCTACACCGCTGCCACCTACGCAGCTAACCCGCCAAACACAATCAGCTCGAAAAGATGCGGTACATAGAAACCGCATTGAGTGTAATGTATCGCCTTACACTCGGCGCATGATCAAATCCTATGCCCATGCACAACCCGCCGCACCCCGGTGAAACACTGTTGATGGATGTATTGCCGGACCTTGGCATCAGCGTGACCGAATTGGCTCGGCATCTGGGATTCGCTCGTCCTCATCTATCTCGCGTCTTGCACGGACATGCGCCGATCAGCCCGGATCTGGCCGTACGACTGGAACGCGCGGGGATTGGCAAGGCTCGCATGTGGCTAGGCGTTCAAACCGATTACGACCTTTGGCAAGCCGAGCACCGTGAGCAGCCAGCCATTCAACCAATCGCTGCTCACGCCTGACCTTCTCAGGCCAGCAACTCCCCCGCCACTTTCGCTCTGACGGCCTTGCCCGCCAGTTGCTCGACCAGCGTCAGCGCAAACGCGAGCACGGCGCCGGAACCTTGGGCGGTGATGCAATTGCCGTCCACCACTACCGGTTGATCAACAAACGTGCAACCGGAGAGGTTATGGCTAGTGGCGGGCAGGCAGGTCATCCGGCGTTGACGTAATACACCGAAGCTTTGCAGGGCGACCGCCGGGGCTTCGGCGATGGCGGCGAAAAGTCGTCCGGCACTGGCCTGGTCCTTGAGCAGTTGTTGCAGAGGCTGGTGCGCGGCCAGGTGTTGTGCGCCGACCGCTCCGCCCGGCAGGACGATCAGGTCGAAGGTCTGCGCCAGCACATCAATGAGCATGCCGTCGGCGGTCAGTCGCGTGCCCCGGGCGCAGGTCAGCATGCGCCGGCCTTCGATGCTGGCCGCCACCACTTCGATGCCGGCGCGGCGCAGCACGTCGATCAGGGTCACGCATTGCAGATCATCGATGCCATCGGCGAGGGTAATCAGGGCTCTAAAGGTCATGGGCGCCATCCGCTGGGTGATCTTTAAAGCGTAGTCAGCTTTGCCCTGCCCTGTTCGGCGACAGCCGTTACTTGATGTAAAGCTGGGTCGACATCGTGTTGCGCGGGGCGTTGATCGAGGTGTTGCTGAAGGTAAAGGTGCCTTCCTGACGGGCCGCCAGATCGAAGGTGTACAGCGAACCGACGGTCTTCGCGCCTGGCGTGCATTCGGTCAGGTTGCCATTATCGAAGGCACAGACCGGACTCCGGGTGCCGTTCACTTCGAAACCGTCCAGCGCCGCCTGAGGCTGACTCTGGCCATAACCGATTTCCAGCACGTACACCTTGATGCCCGGCGCGCTGTGATCGCAACGGGTCTGCACCTGGCCATCGGTAATGTCTTCGAGCCCGCAGGACGACGACTGAACCTTGATGACTTTCACCTCGCTCAATGGCGGTGCCGACGCTGCGAGTGCCGCCGGTACACCGGCCAGCAGCAAGGCAATCAGTCCAGCGGTCTTCATCCAACCCTTGTTCATGCGATCCATCCCCGAAAAAACAGCGCGCAGTATGGCGTACTTGGCCGTGGTGCAAAACTTCGCCGACGATCGACACCAACATCCGCCATCTTCCTCACGCTGCTGGTATGATGCGCGGCTTTTTCCGGCCCACCACAATTTTCCAGGCGCTTGCGACGGTCTGTGCTTTGCTGTTGAGGTCGATACATTCACGGCGCCACGCGCGCCACGGGGAGCAGACATGCTGGAAAGGCTGTTTCAACTCAAGGCACACAACACCAACGTGCGAACCGAGATTCTCGCGGGCGTCACGACCTTCCTGGCCATGGCCTACATTCTGTTCGTCAACCCGAGCATCCTCGGCGAGACCGGCATGGACAAAGGCGCGGTGTTCGTCGCCACGTGCCTGGCAGCCGCCATCGGCTCCACGGTCATGGGCCTGATCGCCAACTACCCGATCGCCCTCGCACCGGGCATGGGTCTGAACGCCTTCTTTACCTACACCGTCGTGCTGCACATGGGCCACACCTGGCAGGTAGCGCTGGGCGCGGTGTTCATTTCGGCCGTGTGCTTCTTCCTGCTGTCGATCTTCCGCATCCGTGAGTGGATCATCAACAGCATCCCGCTGCCGCTGCGTTCGGCAATTGCTGCCGGTATCGGCCTGTTCCTGGCGCTGATCGCCCTGCACAACGCCGGTATCGTGGTCAGTAACCAGGCGACCATGGTTGGCCTCGGCGACCTGAAACAACCGGCCCCGATCCTCGCCACTCTCGGTTTCGCCCTGATCGTTGCCCTTGAAGCCCTGAAAGTGCGCGGCGCAGTGCTGATCGGCATTCTCGCGGTGACCATCGTTTCCATCGTGATGGGCTTCACCCCGTTCGGCGGCGTGACCTCGATGCCACCTTCGCTGGCCCCGACCTTCCTGCAACTGGACATCAAGGGCGCACTGGACATTGGTCTGGTCAGCGTGATTTTCGCCTTCCTGTTCGTTGACCTGTTCGACAACTCCGGCACCCTGATCGGCGTCGCCAAGCGCGCCGGCCTGATGGGCAAGGACGGCCACATGCCGAAAATGGGCCGTGCGCTGATCGCCGACAGTACCGCTGCAATGGCCGGTTCGCTGCTGGGTACCTCGACCACCACCAGCTACATCGAATCCGCTGCGGGCGTGAGCGCCGGGGGCCGCACCGGCCTGACCGCCATCGTCGTCGCGATCCTGTTCCTGCTGGCGTTGTTCTTCTCGCCGCTGGCCTCCAGCGTACCGGCGTTCGCCACCGCGCCGGCGCTGCTGTTCGTCGCCGTGCTGATGACTTCGGGCCTGGCGGAAATAGACTGGGAAGACATCACCGTCGCCGCGCCGGTTGTGGTCACCGCTCTGGCGATGCCTTTCACCTATTCCATCGCCAACGGCATCGCCTTCGGCTTCATCGCCTGGACTGCGATCAAACTGCTGTCCGGCCGCGCCCGTGAGCTGAACCCGGCGCTGGTGATCCTGTCGATTCTGTTCGTGATCAAGCTGGGTTGGTTCAACGCATGACTTTTGATTCCCAGGCCTACGCCGCACAACTCGAAGACAAGGTCACGCGCCTGCGTGACCTGCTGGCCCCGTTCGATGCACCGGAGCCGACAATTTTCGACTCGCCTTTGCAGAACTTCCGTCTGCGCGCCGAATTCCGCCTGTGGCGCGAGGGCGGTGAACGTCATTACGCGATGTTTTCCCAGGACGACAAACGCACGCCGATCCTGATCGAGGAATTCCCGATCGCCAGCCTGCGCATCAACCAGCTGATGCCGCAATTGAAGGCTGCCTGGCAGGCCAGCGCGGCGCTGAGCCACAAGTTGTTCCAGGTGGAGTTTCTGACCACCCTGGCCGGCGACGCGATGATCACCCTGTGCTATCACCGTCCGCTGGACGAGCACTGGCACGCGGCAGCCACCAAACTGGCGGCGGATCTGGGCGTCAGCATCATCGGTCGCTCCAAGGGCAAGCGCGAAGTGCTCGGCCTCGATTACGTGGTCGAGAAACTCGAAGTTGGCGGTCGCACATTCAGCTATCGCCAACCGGAAGGCGCGTTCACCCAACCCAACGGCACCGTGAACCAGAAGATGCTCAACTGGGCATACGAAGCACTGGGCGATCGCAGCGACGATCTGCTGGAGCTGTACTGCGGCAACGGCAACTTCACCCTGCCGCTGGCAACCCGCGTGCGCAAAGTGCTGGCCACCGAAATCAGCAAGACCTCGGTCAACGCCGCGTTGAGCAACCTCGCCGAAAACGCTGTGGATAACGTCACTCTGGTGCGCCTGTCCGCCGAAGAGCTGACCGAAGCCCTGAACGAAGTTCGCCCGTTCCGTCGCCTGCACGGCATCGACCTGAAAAGCTACGAGTTCGGCAGCGTGTTCGTCGACCCGCCACGGGCCGGCATGGACCCGGACACCTGCGAACTGACCCGGCGCTTCGACAACATCCTGTACATCTCCTGCAACCCGGACACGCTGGCAGCCAACATCGCCCAACTGCACGACACGCACCGCATCACCCGCTGCGCGCTGTTCGATCAGTTCCCGTGGACTCACCACATGGAATCCGGCGTGCTGTTGACCCGACGTTGATCGCAGGTGCCAGATACAAGAAAGCCGTCCTGACCGACGGCTTTTTTGTGCCTGTTCATAACACCGGATCAATCTTGCGCGGGCGCCCGCCCTTCCTGCCGTTGGCCCGCGCAGCTTCAGCTTTCGCGGTGCTGCTCTGGCGACCATTGCGCGAAGCGATCACCGAGGCGGCCATGGCCATCAATGGTTGACTGGCCGAGATCATGCCGGCGATGGAAACCTGCAGATCCTTGCCGTCGTGGCACAGCGCGGTGCCGGCAAAGCCGACGTGCAATCCGCTGAAGTCTTGCGGTTCGAAATCATCGAATTCCCGGTAGAGATTCACTGGCAGCAATACGCCGCTGTCGTCCTCGAAGTGAATCACCAGGCAGGGTTTCTGAAAGGCCACCGACACGGCTTGCAGGCTGCTGCGACGGCGCACGCCGCCACGGTCGACAGCTTCATCAAGACGCTTTTCCGTGACGGGCCGATCCGCGTGCAACGCGGCTTTGACTGTTTTCATAATTCTATTTCCACTCCTTCGTGAGCGCCGACCAGGGCCAACAGGGTTTTGTTGACCTCAGGCTCGTAATACGCCGATCCGATCCTGAAACTCGTGCTGGTAACCTCCCGCAGCACCGCCACCTGATTCGACTGCCCGTCCCACCACTGATTGTCGAGACAGGCGGTGCGCAATCGAGTCCACCAGATCCAGCGCGCCCGCCGCAGATGATCGGTTTCACGCAACGACTGGCGCAGTCCTTCAAGCAGGGCAACCGGCGGTCGATGCGACAACGGCACGACATCCCACAGTTCGACGCCGTTGTGCCAGAAACTGAATTTGAAGCGAGCGCTCCAGGCCCCTGCATCCACATGTGCGTGGGGCGGACAATGTTCGTCACGCAACATGATCACCACTGACAGTCCTTTGTAACTGCATACCTTCATGCTAACCCATCCGTTAGGTTTAAAAGTTTCAACACTTGCCATTCCCTGGCAAATCCGACCATCGGCGCCAACGCCTGCTGTGGCCGTTACCTTTCGAGCCTAGTGCGGGAGCCACAAAAGCCCCGCGCAAAATGGTAAGCAGTTCTTTCGCAGCGGCCGCGCATTTGCTACATACGAAGACTCATTCCCCGGTGTAATCAATCATGCAGCGACACTTCGACGATCTTCAGCTGGGCAGCATCGAGTTGTTTTGCCTGGCCGCCGAGTGCGGCAGTTTCACCGGCGCGGCGCAGGCGGCGTCGGTGACGCCGGCAGCAGTGAGCCGCTCGGTATCACGCATGGAGGAACGCCTGGGCGTGCGGCTGTTTGCACGCACCACCCGCAGCGTGAAGCTGACCGACAGCGGCCGGCGCTACTACGAAGAGTGCCGCCAGGCGCTGGCGCAACTGGTCGAGGCGCAACGGGAAGTCATGGGCCAGCAGCAGGAACCGTCCGGCACCCTGCGTATCAGTATTCCTACGACTTACGCCCATCATCGGATCCTGCCGCTGCTGCCGGCCTTTCGTGCGCGCTTCCCGCAGGTGAAGGTCGACATGCACATCAGCAACCGCAACATCGATTTCGTCGGCGAGGGTTACGACATGGCGATCCGCGTGCGGGCGATTCCCGATTCCGGCCTGATCGCCCGGCATCTGGAAGATGCGGCGCTGGTGATGGTTGCCAGCCCCGACTACCTGAAACGCGCGGGCACGCCGCAGTCCCTGGAAGATCTCGAACAACACGAATGCATTCAGTACGAACTGCCCAGCAGTGGGCGGCGGATCACCTGGCTGTTTTACGACGAAGACGCGCCACGGGAAATCCTCGCCGAGGGCAATTTTTGCTGTTCCGACGATGTGCTCGGTGGCGTGACCCTGGCCAGGCACGGTGCCGGGTTGTTCCAGACCTATCGCTTCATTGTGGAAAAGGAACTGGCCGACGGCTCGCTGATAGAAGTGCTCAAACCCTACAGTGGACGCTCGCGGCCATTCACGTTGCTGTACCCGCAGAATCGCCACATGCCGCTGCGCGTCAGGGCTTTCATCGATTTTCTGGTGGAGCAATTGCCGCACTGATTCTCACCTGTGTGCGATCACCGCACACAAAACCAAGCTGTCGATGCAGAGCAATTGATTAAAGTAACCATCTAGTACAATTTAACTCCACAGGTCGAAACCCTCGGCCCAAGCCAAAAACAATAAGTGGAGTTTGCCCCCATGCCCCCTATCGTTCTGGTGCTCAACGGCCCGAACCTGAACCTGCTCGGCACCCGTGAACCGGCGACCTATGGTCACGAAACTCTGGCCGACATCTCTGCCCTGTGCGGGCGCGCCGCCGAAGAGTTCGGCCTGGCCGTGGAGTTTCGCCAGACCAACCACGAAGGCGAATTGCTCGACTGGATTCACGGCGCCCGCCAGCGTTGCGCCGGCATCGTGATCAACCCGGCCGCCTGGACTCACACCTCGGTAGCGATTCGCGATGCCCTGGTCGCCAGCGAATTGCCGGTGATCGAAGTGCACCTGTCCAACGTCCACGCCCGTGAGCCGTTCCGTCACCACTCGTTCGTCTCGGCCATCGCCACGGCGGTGATGTGCGGCTTCGGCAGCCACGGCTATCGCCTGGCCCTGGAACATTTCAGCCAGCGGCTGAAGGGGTGATCCGTATGAACCGCAACAACGTGATACTCGCCGGGCTGATCGGCGCCGGCATCCAGGCCTCCCGCACCCCGGCGCTGCATGAACACGAAGGTGACGAACAGGGCCTGCGTTACCTGTACCGCTTGATCGATCTCGATCAACTGCAACTGGACAGCAACGCCCTGCCCGACCTGCTGCTGGCCGCCGAACGCATGAATTACACCGGGCTGAACATCACCTTCCCGTGCAAGCAGGCGATCATCCCGCTGCTCGATGAATTGTCTCCGGAAGCCCGAGGCATCGGCGCCGTGAACACGGTGGTGCTGAAGGACGGCAAACGCATCGGACACAACACCGATTGCCTGGGTTTCGCAGAGGGTTTTCGTCGCGGCCTGCCAGACGTCGCACGCGAACGTGTAGTCCAGATGGGCGCCGGTGGCGCAGGCGCGGCAGTGGCCCACGCCTTGTTGAGCGAAGGCGTACAGCAACTGAGCATTTTTGATGTGGACGTGGAGCGCGCCGAAAGCCTGGCCAACAATCTCAACCAGCATTTCGGCGCTGGCCGGGCGATTGCCGGGCATGATCTGGCGAGCACACTAAGTCAGGCGAATGGTCTGGTAAACACCACGCCGATGGGCATGGCCAAATTGCCAGGCATGCCCGTGCCGACGGAATTGCTGCGGCCTGAGTTGTGGGTAGCGGAGATCGTGTATTTCCCGCTGGAAACCGAACTGCTGCGCAACGCCCGCGCCCTGGGTTGCCGAACCCTGGATGGCGGCAATATGGCGGTGTTTCAGGCGGTGAAGGCGTTTGAGCTGTTCAGTGGCAGAGTGCCGGATGCGCAGCGAATGCTCGCGCATTTTCAAAGCATGAATGGATAAAACCGTGAGGGGGCGACGCCCCCTCGACTTCGGTCACGCCTGCAGGTAACGCAGCACCGACTCGCAAATCATCTCGCGATGACGCTGCTTGATGCTTTCGTCCGGCAGGTCGATCTGAAAGATCTCACCGAACGTGTGGCGGTTCGACACGCGATAGAAGCAGAACGAACTGATCAGCAGATGCACGTCCAGCGCGTCGAGCCCGGCGCGGAAAACCCCTTCATCGGCACCACGACGCAGAATCTCGCCCAAGGAATCGAGGATGGTGTTGTTCATCGCCTTGATCGCGTCGGAACGCTTCACGTACTCGGCGTTGTGGATGTTTTCGATGCTGACGATCCGCACGAAATCGACGTTGCGATCGTGGTGATCGAAGGTGAACTCCACCAGACGCCGGATCGCTTCCACCGGCGGCAATTCGGCCAGGTGCAAGCGGTTTTCGGTGCTGCGGATATCGCCGTAGAGCTTCTCCAGCACCTCGACGTACAACTGCTCCTTGCTGCCGAAGTAGTAATAGATCATGCGCTTGGAGGTGTGGATGCGCTCGGCGATCGCGTCCACGCGAGCACCGGACAGACCCTGCTGGACGAACTCGACGATCGCCTCCTGCAGGATATTCTCGCGGGTCTTTTCCGGGTTGTTCTTGCGACTTTTGCGCGGCTCTACCGCTGGTAGATCGGGGGCTGCGGAAAGTTCTGAAGTCATCGTCATTGCGGGCTCACGGCCATCACTGCACAGGCTGGCGATTATGGGCCGCGCGCCCCAGTGAAGGAAGCCGCGCGACCCGTGTTTAATCCCGCGTTTACGAATTTCCTACAACTTGGCCTGGCGAACCGCGCCACTGCGTGATTTGGCCATCGCCGCCAGCCGCACCGCGACGTTAGCCGCGCCATAACCCGCGTAACCGTTCTTGCGCTGGATGATCTCGAAGAAGAAACGCCCTTCGAACGGCTCGGTGTAGACGTGGAACAACTCGCCGCCCTGTGCATCGCGGTCGTACAGCACGTTGTAGTACGCCAGCTCGCTGAGGAACTCGTCATCGAAATCGAAGCGCGCCGCCAGGTCGTCGTAATAGTTCAGCGGGATATCCAGCAACGGCACGCCCGCCTCTTTAGCCCGGCTGACTTCGGCGAAGATATCGTCGCAATCGAAGGCGATGTGATGCACCCCGGAGCCGCGATAACTCGACAGCGCGTGTGAGATCGCGGTGTTGCGGTTCTCGGAAATGTTCAGCGGCAGACGGATCGAACTGTCGCGGCTACGCAACGCGCGGCTCTTCACCAGACCGTACGGATCCGGCAGCACCACTTCGTCATCGGCCTCGAAATCCAGCAGGCTCTTGTAGAACAGCACCCAGCTGTCGAGGCTGTCCGCCGGCAGCGCCATGGCCATGTGATCGATGCGCTTGAGGCCGCCACGCGCTACCGCATCCGGCAGCAGATTGAAATCGGTGCCGTAGACATCTGCCTCCTGATCCACCAGATAAATCAGGCTGCCGTCCGGCGCCCGCACCGCTGCCAGTTCCAGCTCGTTGGGGCCGACCAGTCCGCGATACGGCTGACCTTTATAAGCGACGGCCCGGGCCAGCGCGCTGGCGCTGTCCTTGACCCGCACGGCAGTAGCGCACAGTGACGGGCCGTGGGCCTCGAAAAAGCTGTGGCCGAACGAATAGGGTTCGGAGTTGAGGATCAGGTTGATATCGCCCTGCCGCAACAGGCTGACGCTCTTGGAACGATGCTGCCCAGCCTTGACGAACCCCAGCCGCTCCAGCCAGTTCGACAACTTGGCGCCGAGGCTTTCATCCACGGCGAACTCAAGAAACTCGATGCCGTTGTATTCGCTGGCCTTCGGCGTTTCGAAGAGGATGTCGCGGTTATCCACAGGGCGGATTTCCTGCTCCAGACGCTGGCGGGTTTTCTCCTCCAGGTACAGCAGCGAACGCAGACCGTCGGCCGCATTGGCCCGAGGCGGTGCGGCGCGGAAGCCGTCGTTGAAGATTTCCAGCGACAGTGGCCCGGTGTAGCCACTCTGGATGATTGGCGCGAGGAAACCCGGCAGATCGAATTCGCCCTGCCCCGGGAAGCAGCGGAAATGCCGGCTCCACTCCAGCACGTCCATCGCCAGGATCGGCGCGTCGGCCATCTGCACGAAGAAAATCTTGTCGCCGGGAATCTCGGCAATCGCCCGTGGATCGCCCTTTAGCGACAAGGTATGGAAGCTGTCGAGCAACACGCCGAGGGCCGGGTGATCGGCCTGACGCACGATGTCCCAGACCTGTTGATAAGTATTGACGTGACGGCCCCAGGCCAGCGCTTCATAACCGATGCGCAAGCCACGGGCGCCAGCGTGTTCGGCCAGCAGGCGCAGGTCGTCGATGAGAATCTGTTGATCGCCAATACTGTCGGGGGAGGCGTTGCTGCAGACCAGCACCAGGTCGGTGCCCAGTTCCTGCATCAGGTCGAATTTGCGCTCGGCTCGCTCCAGGTTGCGGTCCAGACGATCACGGCGGCAGCCTTCGAAATCGCGGAACGGCTGAAACAGCGTGATGGCGATTCCGAGGTCGGCGCACATCTGCCGGATTTCCCGGGGGCTGCCGTCGTAATACAGAAGATCGTTCTCGAAAATCTCCACCCCGTCGAACCCGGCGGCGGCAATGGCTTCGAGTTTTTCCGGCAGGGTTCCGCTCAAGGAGACGGTGGCAATGGATCGCTGCATGTTTCAACTCCCGGTGGAGACGTCGGCTACGAAAATTGCGCCGCTTTTATAGGGTGAGCGAATTATTGGTCCCGGTTTATCATTGAGCAATTTAAAGTGTACTACCCGGTTAGTTTTGCGTGCGATTATCGAACACAATGCCGGTTTGGCGAATTGACGATTTTTCGTCCACTGCCCAACATCCATCTCACCTTGAGTCCGGAACTGAACCACCGGTCGCAGCGTGCACAAAAAAAGCACACCAAATAACAAATCCAAAAACGGGTGGAACACATGATTCCTTCACAGACTTCCCGCATGGCTCCGGCCATGAGCACTGCCACGGGTGGCATCGGCGACAAGATCCGCGGCGCCATGGCCGTCGGCAAGACCCGTTGGGGCATGCTGGCGCTGGTGTTTTTCGCCACCACCCTGAACTACATCGACCGCGCCGCCCTCGGCGTCATGCAGCCGATCCTCGCCAAGGAAATGAGCTGGACGGCGATGGACTACGCCAACATCAACTTCTGGTTTCAGGTCGGCTACGCGATCGGCTTCGTACTGCAAGGACGGCTGATCGACCGGGTCGGCGTCAAGCGCGTGTTCTTCTGCGCGGTGCTGCTCTGGAGCCTGGCCACCGGCGCCCACGGCCTGGCGACCTCGGCAGTAGGCTTCATGGTCTGCCGGTTCATCCTCGGCCTGACCGAAGCGGCCAATTACCCGGCCTGCGTGAAGACCACGCGGCTGTGGTTCCCGGCCGGCGAGCGCGCCGTGGCCACCGGCATCTTCAACGCCGGCACCAACGTCGGCGCGATGTTCACCCCGATGCTGCTGCCGCTGATCCTTCACGTGTGGGGCTGGCAGGCTGCGTTCCTGTGCATGTCGGCACTGGGCGGGATCTGGCTGCTGTTTTGGGGCCTGAAGTATTTCAACCCGGAAGATCACCCGAGCGTTAAACAGTCGGAGCTGGAATACATCCAGAAAGAAGTCGAACCGGAACAGGCCCGCGTGCCGTTCTCGAAAATCCTGCGGATGCGCGGCACCTGGGCCTTCGCCCTCGCCTACTCGCTGACCGCGCCGGTGTTCTGGTTCTACCTGTACTGGCTGCCGCCGTTTCTCAATCAGCAATACAACCTGGGCATCAACGTCACCCAGATGGGCATTCCGCTGATCATCATCTACGTCACCGCCGACTTCGGCAGCGTGGGCGGCGGGATTCTGTCTTCGTTCCTGATCGGTCGCGGTATGAACTCGATCAAGGCGCGCCTGCTGTCGATGTTCCTGTTCGCCTGCTGCATCATCGGTGTGGTCATGGCCGCCGGCTCCGCCAACCTGTGGATCGCAGTCGCCGCCATTTCCCTGGCCATCGGCGCGCATCAGGCCTGGACCGCCAACATCTGGAGCCTGGTGATGGACTACACGCCCAAGCACATGATGAGTACGGTGTTCGGTTTCGGCGGCATGTGCGCCGCGATCGGCGGGATGTTCATGACCCAGATCGTCGGCCATATCCTGACCGTCACCAACAACAACTACACCGTGCTGTTCACCCTGATCCCGGCGATGTACTTCATCGCGCTGACCTGGATGTACTTCATGGCACCGCGCAAGATTCCTACCGTCACTGAGTAACCTGCCCCTCCTTGTGGGAGCGAGCTTGCTCGCGAATGCGGACTGACATTCAGCACTGACGTTGAATGACACACCGCCTTCGTGAGCAAGCTCACTCCCACAGTGGTTTTCAGCGCCGGCTCTGCTGCCACGCTGCCGCCAGCCCGCTGCAACAGATCACCGCGATCCCGATCACGGTCATCAGGGTCGGCGTGTGAGCAAACAGTAACCAGCCCAACAGCCCCGCAAACACGATCTGGCAATAACCGAACGGCGCCAGCAACGCCGGCGCAGCATGGCGGAACGCCTGGGTCAGAAACAGGTGCGCGGTCATTCCGCAACTGCCCAGCGCCAGCATCAACAGCGCATGCCCCAGGCTCGGCACCTGCCAGAAGAACGGCACCAGCGCACTCATCACCAGCGTGTTGCACAACCCGGCGAAAAAGTTGCTGGTGGTCGGGCTGTCGATTTCCGCGAGCTTGCGGGTGAGCAACTGATAGAAGCAGAAAAACAGCGCCGAGCAGAACGGCAACAGAATCGCTGGGGTGAACAAGTCACCGCCCGGATGGACGATGATCAGCACACCGATAAACCCGCACACCACCGCGATCCACTGACCGCGCGTCACCCGTTCCTTGAGCAACGGCACCGACAGCGCCGTCACCAGCACCGGCGCAAGAAAGTTGACCGCCGTGGCCTCGGCCAGCGGGATGTACAGCAACGCTGTGGTGAAAAACAGGCTGGTGCCCAGCAGACAAAGCGCCCGCGCCAACTGCCACAACGGGCGCTTGGTGCGCAGCACGCGCAGCCCGGACTGCGGCAGGAAAATCCCCGCCATCAGCAGCGTGTGCACCAGATACCGCGCCCACACCACCATGACGATCGGATAAAAACCCGAAAGGTATTTCGACAGCGCGTCGTGGCTGGAGAACAGGAAGGTTGCCACGACAATCAGCAAGATCCCCTTGAAGGGTTGGTTGACGCCGGAAAGCGGAGTGCTGACGGTCATTGGCTCTCTCTGAATGAAAAATAAACGGTGACAAGGACGCAGGCGCCCTCGCCCCTTGAAGCAGACTTAAAGCCGGGCCAACAATTCCCGCGTCCGGTCGATTGCCATTTGCGCCCGCTGCAAACCACTCACGCCCTGCTCCAGCAATTTGACCGTGGGAATTTCCAGACTCAGGGGAAGGTTAGCCGGAAGACTGCGCAACAAGCCGATCAAGTCACAATCGCCCTCGCCGGGAAACCGTCGTTCATTGCGGGCCTGACGCAAGATCTCGGCCATGTCCGTCGGCCTCGGCCCGGCAACATCGCACAACTGTGCATAGCGCAGCCGCGAGGCTGGCACACCGACCAGATCTTCCAGCCGCGATCCGGAACGGTCGAAGTGAAACGCATCGACCAACACCGCCCCGTTTTCGCGCCCGGCGTTGTCGACGATGCGCAACGCTTGCTCGAGATTGCGCGCATCGGTCCACGGCATGAACTCCAGATGCGGGTGCAAACCGTAGGGCGCCGCCAGATCGCACAGTGCCGCGAAATTATCGGTGAGTCGCTGTTCGTCGGGATCGTTACCGGCGACCAGCAATTCACTGGCGCCGAACTCCGCGCCGACGCTGAGCAGTGGCTCGAAATCCGCGAACACTGTCTGCGGCTTCAATCGAAGGATTTCCACGTCGAGCACGCCGATTCCGGTGTCACGCATACGCGCCAGTGTCTGACGCCGCAAATCGCCATCGGCTACCAGCGGAAAGTGATATTCCTCGGGCGTCGCCGGCTCCAGACGCAGGCCGACATGGCTGTAACCGGCACGGGCGGCGACCTCGACCATCTCGGGTGGCGACAACTCCAGCACGGTCAGGCTGGCCAGGGACAGAATTCGTTCGCTCATGTTCAGGCCTCGATCTGCGCAGGTTCAGTGGCGCGACCGCTGGCCGCTGCTTCACGGATGGCCTCGACCAGCGCCAGGGTGCGGGCGGCATCGGCGGCACTCACCAGCGGTTCAACCTCCCGTCGCGCCACGCGGACGAAATGCTGCAACTGCAATCGCAGGGCTTCGTCAGGCGTGAACGGTTCGTCGACCGAGAGCAACGGCTCATGCCAACCGGCGTCCACCTGCTCGGCGCTGTAATGCCAGCGCTTGAGTTGCGGAATACTCAAAGCCCCGCCCGTTCCCGTCAGCAAATAGCACGGCTGATCGGCCTGACGCGGATAGACCGGGTTCTCCCCGGAGTTCAACTCCCAGCTCCATGGAGCCGCCACCGCATCGGAACCGGTCAGGCTGCCCAGTGCTCCGCCATCGAATTGCAGCAGGATCGCCGCGCTGTCTTCATTGGCAAAACCGCGCACCGAACGGTCGGTGATTGCCTGCACCGAACGCACTTCACCGCACAGATGACGCAGTAGATCGAGGTCGTGGATCAGATTGGTCAACAGCATGCCCGCGCCCTCTTCGCGCCGCCACGCGGTTTCGAAATACTGGTCAGGCTTGCGCAGCTGGAACAACGCAGTCACCAGAGTCAGCCGTCCCAGCGCTCCCTCCTTGACCAGTTCATGGGCCCGCACGATCAACGGATTGTGCCGCCGATGATGACCGACCAACACCGGCACGCCGCTGCGCTTCACCGCTGCCACCAGTTCCCGCGCTTCATCCAGGTTTACGCCCACCGGTTTTTCCAGCAACACCGGAACACCAGCGGCCAGGCAATCCAGCGCGGTGCTGACGTGCTGATTATTCGGATTGGCGACGATGACTGCGTCTGGCCGGTTCTGCTCCAGCATCTGACGGTGATCGACGAAATACGCCACACCCCACTCCGCCGCCAGGGCCGGTGCCTGAGGGCCGGGATCGGCCACGGCGCATAACGTGGCCTCAGTGAGATTTTTCAGGTGCCGGTAATGTTGCTGGCCCATGTTACCGGCGCCGATCAGGGCGATTCGAAGGGGCGGGTTCAAGGTGTGATCCTCTTGTGATTGTTGTGGGAAAACTCACTCCACCAACAATTTAGAACCCGGTTCCAGATTCTCACACCCGCCCGACTGAAAAGTGGGCGAACAGCGCACAGCTTTGCTTAAACGAACAACTCCGAGGCCGGGCTGGCCGCCGACAATTCCTCGGTAAACGTCAGCAACAGTGGCGCCAGTTCATGCAATCGCGCCCCCGGCATCCGTGCGCTTGGCCCGGCGATGCTGAGCACGCCGATCACCCGGCCATCGGCGGGATGTTTCACCACCGCAGCAATCGCCGAAGTGCCGACCGCCGAGCTTTCTTCCACACAGGCATAGCCCTGTTCGCGGGCCACGCGCAGGCGTTCGAGCAGTTCAATATTGGAGCGCGGCGCGTTGGGCCCGATATCCACCGGCACCTCCGCGCCCTGGCGTTCGACCAGCGACAAAGCCTCGGCGTCGCTCATGCACGCCAGCCACGCATGCCCCGACGCGGTGTAGAACAGCGGCGCATCGCGGCCCATGTCCGGGTCGTAACGCAGACCGGTGCGGGCGCCCTGGGCCTTGGCAATCCAGGTCTGGCGCTCGCCGTCGATCACCCCCAGACGCACCAGCTCACCGGTTTCCTGGGCCAGCCGATCGAGCACTGGCTGCACGATGTCGGCACCGCTGCTCGACAGATACTGAAAGCCCATCGCAACCAGTTTGGTCGACAGGTGATAACGCAACGTCTCCGGGTTCTGCCGCACGTATCCCAGGCGGATCAGCTCGGCGAGCAGGCGGTGCGTCGCGCTCTTCGGAATGTCCAGTTGCTCGGCCAGGGTCTGCATCGGCAGCCCGCGCGGATCACTGGTGAGGCTTTCCAGCACGCTGAAAACCCGTTCGATTTGACTGCCGGCCATGGTGCGCTCTCGGTGAAATTTCGCCGATTCTAGAAGACATCCCGAGGAATGCGAAATCTGGAATCCGACGTCCGATAACCGCCCACTTTGCGCGTCAGTCGGTTGATCTGCTTCGCCCGCACTGGTTATTTTCTGGAACATGATTCTAAAAACAACTGATTGCTGGAGCCCTTGCTGATGTCTGCCCTTCCCGATATCGACTGCGACGTTCTGGTGGTCGGCTCCGGCGCCGCCGGTTTGTCGGCCGCCGTCACCGCCGCCTGGCATGGCTTGAAGGTCATCGTGGTGGAAAAGGATCCGGTGTTCGGCGGCGCCACCGCCTGGTCCGGCGGCTGGGCGTGGGTGCCGTGCAATCCGCTGGCCCGGCGCGCCGGGATCGTGGAAGACGTGGAATTGCCGCGCACCTATCTGCGCCACGAACTCGGCGAGCACTACGACCCGGCCATGATCGACGCCTTCCTTGAAGCCGGCCCGCGCATGGTGGCGTTTTTCGAGCAGCACACCGCCCTGCAATTTGCCGACGGCAACGCCATCGCCGACATCCACGGCGAAACACCGGGCGCCGGCACCGGCGGACGCTCGGTGATTGCCGCTCCCTACGACGGACGAAAGGTCGGGCGCCTGCTAAAGCGTCTTCGTACAACGATGCGCGAAACATCGTTCATGGGCATGCCGATCATGGCGGGTGCGGACCTGTCGGCGTTTCTCAATCTGACTCGCTCGTTGTCGGCGGCCTGGCACGTGACCCGGCGTTTCACTCGCCACCTGCTGGACCTGGCGCTGTACGGTCGGGCGATGCAACTGGTCAACGGTGTGGCGCTGGTGGCGAGGCTGGCGAAATCCGCCGAAGACCTCGGCGTACTGCTGTGGGAATCGGCGCCAGTGACCGAACTGCTGCGCGACGAATCACGCATCACCGGCGCTCGCGTGAACACCACAAAAGGCCCGGTTATTGTCCATGCCCGCAAAGCCGTGGTGCTCGCCGCTGGCGGATTTGCCAACGACATCGAGCGGCGCAAGGCCTTGTTCCCTCGCACGCCCACCGGTCATGAACATTGGGCGCTGCCACCCTTGGGTGTTAATGGCGACGGCCTGCGACTGGGAGAAACCGTCGGGGGCCGGGTCAACACCGATGTGGCCTCGCCTGTGGCGTGGGCGCCGGTCTCGCAAGTGCCGCATTCCGACGGCAGCATCGGCCATTTCCCACACATCATCGAACGCGGCAAACCGGGCGTCATCGGCGTGCTGCGCAACGGCCAGCGCTTCGTCAACGAAGCCAACGGCTATTACGACTATGTCAGCGCCATGGTCGCTGCAGCTCCCGAAGGCGAAGAGGTTGCGTCCTGGCTGATCTGCACCCGCGCGTTCCAGCGGCGTTATGGGCTCGGCATGTCTCGGCCGTTTCCGGTGCCGGTGTCAGGTTTTATCCGCAGCGGCTATCTGAAATCCGGCAATACCCTTGAGGAATTGGCCACCGCATGCGGCATCGATCCGAACGGCTTACGCGCCACTCTCCATGAATACAACGACCATGCCCGGCACGGCGAAGACCCGCTGTTCGGTCGCGGCTCGACCCCGTACAACCGCAAACAGGGCGATCCCGCGCAACAACCCAACCCGTGCGTGGCGCCTATCGAACAAGGCCCGTTCTACGCGGTGAAGGTGCAGCCGGGCTGTTTCGGCACCTTCGCCGGGCTCAAGGTCAATCCGCACGCGCAAGTGCTCGACGCCGAAGACCGGCCCATCACCGGGCTCTACGCCGCCGGTGGCGACATGGCCAGCATCATGGGCGGGCATTATCCGGCGGGCGGGATCAACCTCGGCCCGGCGTTGACTTTCGGTTACATCGCAGCCCGGCACATGGCGGGCGTCACGGCTTTCGAACAGGAGATCGACCATGCAGCACATCGTTAACAGACAAGGACTGAACCTGCCAAAACTCGGCCTCGGCACCTGGCCGATGCTCGGCGACGAGTGCACCCGCGCCGTGGAGCAAGCCCTGGAACTCGGTTACCGACACATCGACACGGCGGCGGCCTACAACAACGAAGACGCAGTCGGACAGGCGCTGGCGAATACGCCGACACCCCGCGAGCAGATCCACGTCACCACCAAGGTCTGGTGGGACCAGTTGCAACCGGATGCCATGCGTCACTCGCTGGAGCGCAGCCTCAAGGCGTTGCGCAGCGAGTACGTCGACCTGTTCATGATCCATTGGCCGACCACCGACTGGGATTTGCCGCGCACCCTCGAAACCCTCGCGTCGTTCAAGGAACAGGGGCTGGCTCGCAACATCGGCGTGGCGAATTTTCCGCTGCCGCTGCTGCGCAAAGTCGTCGAGGAATACGGAATTCCTCTGTCAGCGATTCAGGTCGAGTACCACGTCCTGCTCGGACAAAACGCCCTGCTCGACTACGCCCGTCAACACGATCTGGCGCTGACGGCCTACACGCCGCTGGCACGCAACAAGGTCTCGGAGGTTCCTCAGATTCAGCAGATCGCTGAAAAACACGGCGTGCTGCCGACTCAAGTGGCGCTGAAGTGGCTGCTGGATCAGGACAACGTCGCGGCGATTCCCAAGGCCAGCAGCAAGACCAATCAACTGGCCAACCTGGCCTCGCTGAATGTCAAACTGGATGACGACGACCGGGCGCTGATCGCTGCGTTGTCCAAGCGCGAACGTCAGGTCAGCCCGGACTTCGCGCCGGTATGGGATGCCTTCGACCGCTAAAATCTGACCCGGCGAAAGAAAACCGCCGGCGGATTGAATTCCCGGCGCTCGCGCTCGTCAATAACAGGCCCGACCTCGTCACCCCGAGGCCGGGCCTTTGTGCGTGTGTACGAATAGACGGACGACCGGACTGGCGCCACACTCACACACCAGCAACACTCATCACCACGATCAGACAGAGGATTCCCACATGCTATGGAAAAAAGGCCGACGCAGTGACAACGTCGTCGACGCCCGTGGCGATGACATGGGCGGTGGTGGGGGCATGCGCTTCGGCGGAGGCAAGGGCCTGAGCCTCGGGGCGATCCTGCTGATCGTCGGCATCGGCTGGATCACCGGGCAGGACCCGCTGCAGATCCTCGGCCAGCTCACCGGGCAGATGACCGAACAATCGGCTCCTACTTCGCAAACCCGTCAGGCACCGCCGGCCAACGATGAACAGGCCGAATTCGTGCGCTCGATCCTCGGCGACACCGAAGACACCTGGGGCGCAATCTTCCAGCAGGCCGGCCGGCAATATAAAGATCCGACCCTGGTACTGTTCAGCAACCGGGTCAATTCCGCCTGCGGTCTGGCGACCTCGGCCACCGGCCCGTTCTATTGCCCGGCGGACCAGAAAGTCTATCTGGACATGGCGTTCTTCCAGGAAATGGCCCAGCGCTTCAAGGCCGCCGGCGACTTCGCCCAGGCCTACGTGATCGCTCACGAAGTCGGACACCATGTGCAGACGCTTCTCGGCGTCTCGGCGAAAATTCAGACAGCCCGCCAGCAAGGCCGGCAGATGGAAGGCGACGGTGGTCTGCTGGTGCGTCAGGAACTGCAAGCCGATTGTCTGGCCGGGGTCTGGGCCTACAACGCGCAGAAACGCCTGAACTGGCTGGAACCGGGTGACATCGAAGAAGCCTTGAACGCAGCGAACGCCATCGGTGATGATCGCCTGCAACAACAGGGTCAGGGCCGTGTGGTGCCGGACTCGTTTACTCACGGTACGTCGGCGCAAAGGGTGCGCTGGTTCAAAACCGGATTCGCCCAGGGCCAGGTCGGCCAGTGCGATACCTTTGCGGCGAAAAACCTGTAAATGCATAAATGGCTGTTGGCTTTACTGTTCATCGGCGGCACCGCCCAAGCGGCCGGCGTCGACGCAATCAGTCCCGGGCGCCTGCAATTGCAGGCCGGCGAAATGGCGGTGGGCATCGGCCCGGCGCCGGCGAAAATCGAGCGCGTGCTGATCGTCATTCATGGCCGTCTGCGCAACGCCGAGACCTATCGCAAAAGCGGCGAAGTCGCGGCGGAACTGGCCGGGCAAACCGCCAACACCTTGGTGATCGCCCCGCAGTTTCTCAACGAAAGCGACGTGTCGCTCTACTCGTTACCCGCCAGCGTGCTGCGCTGGCAAGGCAACGACTGGATGGGCGGCGGGTTATCCACAGGGCCGAATCCGCTGAGTTCCTACGCCGCACTGGACGAAATCGTCGCGCGGCTGAGCGATCGCAAGCAGTTTCCGGACGTGAAGCAGATCGTGATCTTCGGCCACTCCGGCGGCGCCCAGGTGGTGCAGCGTTATGCGCTGCTGGCTCAGGAACAACCGGCGCTCAAGACCGAAGGCATTCGCTTGCGTTATGTAGTCGCCAACCCGTCGTCCTACGCGTACTTCAATGAGCAACGTCCGGTGGCCTTCGATCATGCCAAGTGCCCCGGTTTCAATCGCTGGAAGTACGGTCTGGTGGACCCGCCGATCTACTCGGGTGGGCAAACGCCCGCGCAGCTTGAAGGCCGTTACGTCAAACGCGAGGTGATTTATCTGCTGGGCCAGCAGGACACCGACCCGCAACACCCGGCGCTGGACAAGAGCTGCGCCGCCAAAGCGCAGGGGGCTTATCGACTGGAACGCGGGAAGCTGTTTTTCAGTTACTTGCTGCGTCGTCACCCTGAAGGGGTCAATCAGCGCCTGATCGAAGTGCCCGGCGTCGGGCATAACGGCGACGGCATGCTGACCTCGCCGGAAGGCCAGAAAGCACTATTCGAGCAATAAGTTGTTGGGTGGATGGTCTGGCCTCTTCGCGAGCAAGTCGAGTCGTCGCACCGCCGCTCCCACATTTGGAATGCGTTTCCCTGTGGGAGCGGGCTTGCTCGCGAAGGCATCCGTGCAGACAATGCAGGCCTCAGGCGAACAACATTCGCCGCAACTCCACACAATCCTTCGCATGCCAGTCGGTCAGCTCCGGCCACGGATTGTCCGGCAGGTTCACCAGCACCGTGTGCGTGCCCGCTGCCCGACCGCAATCAAGATCAAACCGGTAATCACCGACCATCACCATCTCGCTCACCGGCACTTGCCAGGCCTCGGCCAGTTTCAGCAGGCCACCGGGATGCGGTTTTGGCTGTGCTTCATCGCGACCCAGCACATCCTCCACCGCAAAACAGTCGGCCAGGCCGATGGCCTCCAGCGTCACATGGGCCAGCTCCCGCGCATTGCGGGTCAGGATGCCCAGGCGGTAACCCCGCGCGTGCAGATTACGCACCAGCTCTACCGCGCCGACCGCCGGGGTCGAGCCGAGCGCCAGATCGCGCTCATGCTCCAGCAGCCACGCATGTTTCGCCGCTGCTTCCTCGGCGGGCAATGCCGCGAGATGGGTGAGGATGTCGTCCTCCGGCGGGATCGACAGCGCCACGCGGATCGCCGCGAAGTCGTGCACGGCGACGGTCAGGGTGCCGTCCATGTCGAACACCCAGTGCCGCACATCCGCCAGACTCATGCCCAGTCCTTGCGATGACGGATCAGGCCTTCCTGGGTCACCGACGCCACCAGTTGCCCGGCGCGGTTGAACACGCTGCCCCGGGAGAACCCGCGCGAGTTGCCGGCCCACGGACTGTCCATGGCGTAGAGCAACCAGTCATCGGCGCGCAGGTCATTGTGGAACCACAACGCGTGGTCGAGGCTGGCGACCTGCATGTCTTTCTGCCAGACCGATTTGCCGTGCGGCAGCATCGAGGTGGTCAGCAGGCCGAAGTCCGAGGCGTAGGCCAGCAGGTATTTGTGCAGCGCCGGGATATCGGCCAAAGCGCCGTCGGCACGGAACCACACGTACTTGACCGGATCCGCCGGTTGCGGGTTGTACGGGTCTTTTTCAGTGACCGGGCGCACTTCGATCGGCTTCGGGCACAGCAGCTTTTCGCGCATATGTTCCGGGATCAGGTGCGCGCGTTGCTGGGTCAGTTCCAGCTCCGACGGCAGGTTTTCCGGGCCGACAACCTGGGGCATCTGGCTCTGGTGTTCGAAGCCTTCCTCGTCGTACTGGAACGAAGCGCTGCAAGTGAAAATCGGGTGGCCCTTCTGGATCGCGGTCACGCGGCGGGTGCTGAAACTGCCGCCGTCCCGCACGCGATCAACCGAGTAGACCACCGGCAACTTGGCATCGCCCGGACGCAGGAAATAACCGTGCATCGAATGCACATGACGCGTTTCTTCAACGGTCTGACTGGCCGCCGACAGCGACTGGCCGAGCACCTGGCCGCCGAACAACTGGCGAAACCCCAGATCCTGGCTGCGACCACGGAACAGGTTTTCCTCGATCGGTTCGAGGGTCAGCAGATCCACCAGATCTTCCAACACTTGGCTCATTCAGACTCTCCTCACACAAAGCAATGCCGCGCAGTCTTGGCTGCGGCGGGGGATTCAGGTTCTGGCCGGCGCCCCAGGGTGCCGGCCATTGTAAACGTCCGCGCCTGCTTATCCATGCAAGGTTTCCAGCCACTGCTCCCTCGTGATGCGGTACAACACATGTCGCCGTAACGGGTGACCGTCCGCGAGACGCGGGTGGTCGAAATCATCCTGCGGGGCGTGGTGCATGCCGATCGCCTGCATGACTTTCTGCGACGGCAGATTGGTCTCGCTGGTGAACGACACCACTTCATTCAGCGCCACCCGGTCAAAGCCGCAACGCAACGCGGTCCACGCCGCTTCGCTGGCATAACCAAGGCCCCAGTGTTCCTTGGCCAGCCGCCAGCCGATTTCCACCGCTGGGGTGAACGGCGCATCGAAGCCGACCACGCCGAGCCCGGTAAAACCGATGAACTCGCCGCTGTCCTTGCGCTCCAGCGCCCACAGGCCGTAACCGTGCTCGGCAAAATGCCCGCGCACCCGGCCGATCAGCGCGGCGCTTTCCAGCCGGCTCAAGGGCGCGGGGAAGTAGCGCATCACCTGCGGGTCGGCGCACATGGCCGCGAACGCCGGCAAATCCTCGTCCTGCCATTGGCGCATCAGCAGCCTTGCGCTTTCCAGCTCCAGTATCGGTTCCATCCCGCCCCTCCGCTTGATGCCGTCAGTCTACATCGCTGTTAGGCTTTGCACTCTTTCCTGCAGCCTTTATGAATAGTCCACCATGCCGTTGCCGCTGATCTACCACGCAGACTACAGCCCGGAATTTCCGGCGGATCACCGCTTTCCCATGGACAAGTTCCGCCTGCTGCGCGATCACCTGGTGGACAGCGGCCTGACCCGCGACGAAGACCTGTTGCGCCCTGAACTGTGCCCTGCCGACATTCTCGCCCTTGCCCATGACCGCGGTTATATCGAACGCTACATGAGCGGCGAGTTGTCCCGCGAAGACCAGCGGCGCCTCGGTCTGCCGTGGAATGAAGCCCTGGCTAGACGCACCGTGCGGGCGGTCGGCGGATCGATTCTGGCAGCGGAGAAAGCGCTGGAACATGGCCTGGCCTGCCACCTCGCCGGTGGCACCCATCACGCCCATTACGACTACCCCGCCGGCTTCTGCATCTTCAACGACCTGGCGATCATCAGTCACTACCTGCTGCAAAGCGGCCGGGTGAACCGGGTGCTGATCTTCGACTGCGACGTGCATCAGGGTGACGGGACTGCACGGATTCTGCACAACACCCCGGAAGCGATCACCGTTTCCCTGCACTGCGAAAAGAACTTTCCTGCACGCAAGGCCAAAAGCGACTGGGACATTCCGCTGCCCAACGGCATGGGCGACGCCGATTACCTGAAAGTTGTCGATGACGCGCTCAACTATCTGCTGCCGCTGTATCAGCCGGATCTGGTGCTCTACGACGCCGGCGTCGACGTGCACAAGGACGACGCCCTCGGTTATCTGCAACTGACCGACGAAGGCGTCGCCGCCCGCGACGAAAGCGTGATGCGCCACTGCCTGGGTCGCGACATCCCGGTGGTCGGGGTGATCGGCGGTGGTTACAGCAAGGATCGCCACGCCCTCGCCCGCCGCCACGGGATCCTGCATCACAGTGCGCAGCGCGTCTGGCAGTCATCGGGTTGTCATTGAGTTGTGCTGCGTTACCCACAATGGCTGTGGAACGGCCTGTGGATAACCTGAGCGAAAGGGACTACAGCCCACGCTGAACATGGCTTGCAGCGCGCTGGTTGTTTTTTGATCAGACCTTTCAATCATCACAAATCCCTGTGGGAGCGAGCTTGGTCCGGGCGGCGATCCGACGATGGCGTCAGTACATTCAACATTTAACTGAATGACTCACCGCTTTCGCGAGCAAGCTCGCTCCCACCCGGTTTCTGCGCTGTTAGAATGCGCGCCATATTTCGTCAGACCGCAGCGCACGCCATGACCCAGATTCACGCCACCTCTCCCGCTCACGTCGCCATCATCGGCGGTGGCCCCGCCGGCCTGATGGCCGCCGAAGTGCTGAGCCAGGCCGGAGTCCGCGTCGATCTGTACGACGGCATGCCCTCGGTGGGCCGCAAGTTCCTGCTGGCCGGGGTTGGCGGCATGAACATCACCCATTCCGAAGCCTACCCGGCGTTCCTGTCGCGCTACGCCGAACGCGCCCCGAACATCGCCCCGCTGCTGCGCGCGTTCGACGCCGATGCGCTGTGCCGGTGGATTCACGAACTGGGCATCGAAACCTTCATCGGCAGCTCCGGCCGGGTGTTCCCCACCGACATGAAAGCCGCGCCCTTGCTGCGCGCCTGGCTCAAGCGCCTGCGCGACAGCGGCGTGGTTATCCACACCCGCCACCGCTGGCTCGGCTGGGACGAAAACGGCGCGCTGCGCATCGACAGCCCGGAGGGCGAGCAAACCCTTACCCCCGACGCCACCCTGCTCGCCCTCGGCGGCGGTAGCTGGTCGCGGCTGGGTTCCGACGGCGCGTGGATGCTGCCGCTGGAGCAACGCGGCGTAGGACTGGCGCCCTTGCAGCCAAGCAATTGCGGCTTCGAGGTGCAGGCCTGGAGCGAAGTGATGGTCAGCAAATTCGCCGGCGCGCCGCTGAAAAATATCGCCATCGGTTTGAACGACGACGTTCCGCGTCTGGGTGAATGCGTGATCACTGCGACCGGCATCGAGGGCAGCCTGATCTACGCGCTGTCAGCGCCGATTCGTGAGGCGATCAATGTGCACGGTACCGCGACTGTTCACATCGACCTGCTGCCCGGCCGGCCTGTGGATAAATTGCAGGCGGCGTTGAGCAAACCACGGGGTTCGCGCTCAATGGCCAAGCATCTGCACAGTCATGTCGGGATTGATGGAGTGAAGGCGGCGTTGCTGCGCGAACTCACTGATGCAGCGACGTTTGCTGATCCGGCGTTGCTGGCCAGGGCGATCAAGGCTTTGCCGCTGACGCTGGTGAAAACCCGTCCGCTGGATGAAGCGATCAGCAGTGCCGGGGGCGTGACGTTCGAGGCGATGGATGAGCGGATGATGCTCAAGGCGTTGCCGGGGGTGTTTTGTGCGGGGGAGATGCTGGATTGGGAAGCGCCGACTGGGGGGTATTTGCTGACGGCGTGTTTTGCCAGTGGCCGGGTGGCGGGGTTGGGGATGCTGGACTGGTTACGACGCTGAGATCGGGTCGCCCCTTTCTCCTCACCCCAGCCCTCTCCCCCAGGAGAGGGAGCCGACCGAGGTGTCTGGCGTCATAAATCGACCTGAAAGACCGAGTCGATTATGGATTTATAGATCAAGTGCTTTTCATAACCTGAGTTCGACTCGACATTTCAGGTCGGCGTAACTCGCAAAATCAACCCCGTCAGTCCCCTCTCCCCCCGGGAGAGGGTTAGGGTGAGGGGGCTTTTGATCTTTAAGGCAATCTTTAAGGCTTACGCTTACGCGGCCCGGTATTGAACACCGGCACCTTACGCACAGGCTTGATCGAAGGCTCCGGCGCCTGGGTCTCCCCGCTGTCCACCCACTTGCCCAGATTGCGCTTGCCACCGCCACCACCGGAAGCTTTCGGCTTCTTTGGCTTCTTCGGCTTCTTGATCACCTGACCACTGGCATCGGTGTCCGGCACACGGTGCTCCGGCACGAAATCCGGCTCAACCTCACGCTTCAACGTGCTGCGAGTCAGCATTTCAATCGCCGACAACATGTTCACTTCATCAGCGCACACCAGCGAAATCGCCTCACCGGTCGAACCCGCGCGGCCAGTCCGGCCGATACGGTGAATGTAATCCTCAGCGACGATCGGCAGATCAAAGTTGACCACCAGCGGCAGGTCTTCGATATCCAGACCACGGGCAGCAACATCGGTGGCCACCAGAATCTGCACTTCGCTCAGCTTGAAACGATCCAGCGCGCGCTGCCGGGTCGCTTGCGGCTTGTCGCCGTGGATGCCGTCGGCGTTCACGCCCAGGCCCTGAAGTTTCTCGACCAGCGCGTCCACACCATTACGGGTCTTGGCGAATACCAGCACCTGCTTCCACTTGTTCTTGCGCATCAGGTGCACGAACAGTTCCGGCTTGCGCTTCTTGTCCACGGTCACCACCCATTGCTTGACGGTGTTGGCGGCCACGTTGCGCGGGCTGACTTCGATGCTCTGTGGATCGTTGAGCATCTGTCCGGCCAGCAGGCGGATGTCATCGGAGAAGGTCGCGGAGAACAGCAGCGTCTGACGTTTCTTCGGCAGCGCGCGGTAAATGTTCGCCAGCTCTTCGGAAAAGCCCAGGTCGAGCATACGGTCGGCTTCGTCCAGCACCAGGGTTTGCAGCTGGTTGAACTTCAGCGCGTTCTGGCGGAACAGGTCGAGCAGACGGCCCGGGGTCGCGACCAACAGATCGACGCCGCCACGCAGCTTCATCATTTGCGGGTTGATGCTGACGCCGCCGTACACCGCGTAAGTGCGCAATGGCAGGTTTTCGGCGTACTGGCGCACAGCTTCGTGGACTTGTTCGGCCAGCTCGCGGGTCGGCACCAGAATCAGCGCACGCACCGAGTTGGCGGTGACTTTCGGCCCTTCCATCGCCAGCAGTTGCAGCAGCGGCAAGGCAAAACCGGCGGTCTTGCCGGTGCCGGTCTGGGCCGCGGCCATCAGGTCGCGACCGGCCAGCACGGCCGGAATGGCTTGCGCCTGCACCGGCGTCGGGGTCTGGTAGCCGAGCTTCTCGAGGGAGCGCAGCAAGGGTTCGATCAGGCCAAGAGTGGCGAAAGTCATGGGAGTACCGTAGGAATAAATCAGAGCAAGTGTGCGATGGCGCGCAGTTTACCCTAATTCGCACGCTGCTCCGTCGCTATGGCAGCCGGCTCGCTGACCACCGGCAGCTGCCGTGGGCGCCGCCACTGTGGCAGACCGATCAGCACCACCGCACCAATGATCACCAGCATCGCCAGCGCCTCTTCGATCCCGATGGTCTCGCCGACAAACACGATCCCCAGCAACACTGCCACCGCCGGGTTCACATAGGCATAACTGGTGGCTGCCGCCGGGCGAACGTTTTTCAACAGGTACATGTAGGCGTTGAAGGCGATGATCGAGCCGAAGAAGATCAGGTACGCCAGCGCTAGCCAGCCTTCCAGTGGCGGCATGGCTTGCAGGTGTTCACCGCTGGCCGCGCTGCCGATCAACAACACCACGCCGCCGACCAGCATTTCCACGGCACTGGCCATTGCACCCTGGGGCAACGGCAAATGTTTGCTCCACACCGAACCGAACGCCCAGCTCGCCGCCGCGAAAATCAGCAACGCCGCGCCCAGCGGGCTCGATTGCAGGTTGGAGCCCATGTTGAGCATCGCGATGCCGATAATCCCCATCGCCACCCCGGCCCATTCCAGACGGGTGTTACGCGCGCCCCAGAAATAGCCGCAGAGCAAAGTGAACAACGGCACCGTCGCCACCGCCAGCGCGGCAACACCCGACGCCACGCCACTGTGCTCGGCCAAAGTCACCGCGCCGTTGCCGAAACTGAGCAACAGAATCCCGATGATCCCCGCCGCTCTCCACTGCGCCCAGGTCGGCGCCGGTGCCCCACGCCAGCGCAGGAAGGCGTACATCAGAGTGCCGGCAATCACGAAGCGCACACCGCCGAGCATCAGCGGCGGCCAGTATTCGACGCCGATGCGGATCACCAGATAGGTCGATCCCCAAATCACGTACAACGCAAAAAACGCAGCGATCAACGGCAGGGAAAAACGGCGCAAGGCAGACATGGGCAGCTCGAAAGTCAGACTCAGAGGATTGGTTATTCTAGAAAGGCCAACCGCTAAAAATAAGTTACAAAACCTGTTTATAGCGCCGGTACACTTTTGAAAACACGGAGATCGACGGCCAAAACCGCGATTTCGAAAGTCTGGCATTTTCAGGAGTCCGACCTTGGACAAATACGACCGCATGCTGCTCGGCGCCCTGCTAGAAAACGGTCGCGCGTCCTACGCCGACCTCGCCCGCAAAGTGAACCTCTCCGCCCCCGCCGTCGCCGAACGCGTGGCCAAACTCGAGGCGGCCGGAGTCATCACCGGGTATCAGGCGAACATCGACCTGTCGAAAATCGGCTTGCCGATCCAGTGCGTGATCGAATTGCGCCTCCACCAGAACGGCAGTCAAAAGGTCTACGACGAACTGGTGAAAATTCCGCAACTGACCGAGTGCTTTCGAGTGACGGGCGATCCGTGCGTGATCATGAAGGCCGCGGTGGGTTCGATGCCGGAGCTGGAGGATTTGATCAACCGGGTGGCGAAATTCGGGTTCAGCAAGACGTCGATCGTGTTGTCGAGTGCGATAGAGAAGCGGGTGCCGCTCGGCCACATCGAAGGGAACGGCAAGTAAATACGGGTGTGCCCGAATCTGCTGAGGGAGCGAGTCGGCTCGCTCCCGCAGACAACTGACCAGATCAGCAATCAATCTCTGATCGCTGAATCAGTGGAAAGCCCTCAACAGTAGCCGCGCCCTTCCTGTGTCACCAGATACGGCATATCTCGCATGCGCACCCACGGCTCGTTTCGCCAGTGGAGGAGCTTCAGCGTTTCGCCCGCAAAACTCATCAAACGTACATGAGGGCCAGAAACTGACTTCGACTCCTGATGAAGCATTGGCACTACCTGATGCGTCAGCCAACGGCGCAGGTGACGGTTTTCCGGGCAGTAGTGATAGACCAGCATTGCGTAAACCCCGGACTCGCTCACCATCAACGTCTCTTGAGCACCGTCATTTCCGGACAGATACATCATCTGCCGCTGGTCCTCATCCAGCTTGAGCACTTGTCGCGCGTTGATTTCCATCCCCATGAGACGACCTACGTCTCGGGCGCAGAACCAGGCTTCCGCATGCTGCAGAGTGGCCCTCAATTGAATGTGATGGCGAATGAACGACTGGGGATGAATTGGCGTTTCACGGGTGATTGCTGAACCGAAACCTTCAGCGTACGTGGGGACAACCTTGACCATGACAAATCTCCTTTTGAATATCGGAGCTGCCAGCATCACTTGCAGATGATGGGTGGCAGCTGTGCACGGGTCTGCAAGACCGAGTAGGAGACCTCGGCAGACCCGAAGGTCTCCCGCACACAGCTACCATTAATCGTGGTCGCTAATCGAAGCGACGCGATTATAGGTTTGCCAGTGGTCTCCTAACAAACTATCGGCGGGCTTGCAGTCCCGGTCGCTGAATTGGCAGCGACGTCTAGAGGTTAGTGGTGTAGCAAGGGAGCAGCAAGACAGATATCCCCTATAGTTCGGTAGGATTAATCGCCAGGCCGTGGCACAACGTTAAACACAAAATCAACGTAGACGCGAAAAACCTCCATCCTTCCATGGACGGTATGAAAAACAGCGGATACGTTAAATCAACGCCAAAAGACGGAGCTTGATCAACCTTTAACATTTCAGCTGGATAGCGAAGCAGGTTCAAACCTTAGTTAATGAGGCAATTGAAGCATCTCAAGGAGAACATCTTGAATCTTGAAACCAAAATTCCAACAGACCTCTGGACATTAACAAGAACCAACTATGAAAAAAGGAACTTTACTGGTGCGATTTTAGATGCATTCCATTATCTGAGTGATCTGATCCGCAAAAAATCCGGTCTAGAAGGCGACGGAGCACCACTTATCGGAAGTGCATTTGGTGGAGCGTCGCCAAAAATTAAACTCAACAAACTCCAAACAGAGTCGGAGCGAAACATCCAAAAAGGAATGGAGCAAACACTTCGAGGAATCTATCAAACCTTTAGAAACCCTCGAAGCCATGAAAAGATTTCCGACACCGACGAAGACGCGCAGATAATAATTATATTCATCGGCTACATCGTCCGCCAACTAGATCTAGCTAAATCTCAATTCTCAAGAGAAGACTATCTCAAACGCATACTTGATCCAGACTTTGTGCCACAAGTACGATACGCGGAGTTACTAGTCGACGAAATCCCCGCAAATCAACGCCTGGAAACTTTCCTCGATGTGTACAGAGCAAAAACCGCCGGAAAAATCGAGCACCTTAAATATTTCTTTAACGCGTTAATTCCAAAGCTTTCAAGCGATCAAATAAACCAAGCCTACGAAATCATTTCAGACGAATTAAAAACTGCAGACGACGAAACAACCTTAAGAATAATAATTGGCTCCCTAGGTGGTAAATGTTGGGCACACTTACAAGAGACCGCTCGCCTACGGATCGAAAACCGCCTAATCAGATCAATCAAAGATGGAAAATACGACACAAATTTAAATCGTGTTCGAGATGGCTCACTGGGAACATGGATCGTTTCAATACTCCCGCAAATATCCCTAAAAAAAGAGGCGCTTAGAGCGATTTCCGACAGCCTACACTCCGACAACGCAGAGAAAGAAGACTACATAATTAGATACATACTATCGAGCATGATTCACTTATCCGATAGCCTCCCTTTTGGCTTCGACATACTTTTTACGGAAAAAATAAAAAATGGTGACGAGAGATTTTACGATGCTACTGATGTAATGCCTTGGAAGGACTGGAGTGAAGAACTGACAGAAGCAGTGAATAACTTTGAAGCCGTAGAACCAACGTATGAGCCATTTATCGACGACATTCCTTTCTGAACAATCTCTCGACAGGGTTCACAACTAGCCGAAGCTGCGATATGTCGCAGCTTCGGTGCACTCACCAGCCTCTACAGCATTTGCGGTGATCTTGAGATCAGCGATAGCGCTGGAGGTGTTCGCCGACTTTAGCGGCCGGCACCTTCTGCAATTTGCACAGCAGGTCGTGCGATAGCTCCCGCACCCCATGCTTGTGCCGCAGCTCATCCGCCAAATGCGCCATCAGGTTCGCCGCCATCTCCGCATCCGCCATCGCCCTGTGCGCCTGGCCGGTATGCGGCAACTGGGCAAACGTGGTGAGCGTGCCGAGCTTGTGGTTCGGCGCCGCCGGCATCAAACGGCGGGCCAGCAGCAGCGAACAGGCAAAGTTCTGCAAACGGGTGCGTTTGATCCGGCCCAGTTCGAAGTCCCAGAACTTCTGGTCGAACGCGGCGTTGTGCGCCAGCAGCGGCGTGCAGCCGACGAATTCGTTGACTTCGTTCATCACCTGTTCGGCCGACGGCGCGGTGCGCAGCATGGCGTTGCTGATGCCGGTGAGTTGTTCGATGAAGGCCGGGACGCGGACGCCGGCGTTCATCAGGCTCTGGTAACGCTCGACGATGCGGCCGTTTTCCAGCATGACCACGGCGATTTCCGTGGCCCGGCAGCTGCTGCTCGGCGAGATGCCGGTGGTTTCAAAGTCGATGACTGCAATGCGTTCCAAACCGGGAGGTACTCCGTCCAAATCAATACTTGAGCAGGGCTCAATTTTTCAACAGCAGTGCGCCTTCGATCGGCACGTAACGGCTGGCGGCGCGGATCAGCGAGTTGGCGGTCAGGCCGGGAACGCCGTAGGCCACAGCTTGCACGCCGTGTTTGTTGATGATGCGTTCGAGCAGCATGTCGAAATCACCATCACCGGAGGCCAGGACGATTTCGTCGACGTGGTCGGCGGCGTCCATGATGTCGAGGGTGATGCCCACGTCCCAGTCGCCCTTGGCCGAGCCGTCGCTGCGCTGGATGTAGGGTTTGAGTTTCACGGTGAAACCGAGGTTGCGCAGGATCTGCTGGAACTGCTGCTGTTTGCTGTCGCCCCGGTCGATCGCATAGGCGTAGGCCTCGACGATCTGCCCGTGCTGGCTGACATCCGCCCACAGCGCCGCGTAGTTGAAGTGGCAACCATAGGCCTGACGCACGGTGTAGTAGAGGTTCTGCACATCGGCGAACACTGCGATTTTTTTCACCGGAGTTCCTGTGAGCGCTGACGCGCATGAGCCGGATCAGGCACCAGGCCCGAAAAAGGCGCTCAGTATGCCAGCCCGAAGGAAGGTTCCGCGAATAATCGGCCCGGGGCGATCAGGCGCCCCGGACGAATGGTGAATCAGACGAATGAATCGTCGTCATCGAAGAACGATGAGTTGTCATCGCTGTAGTCGGTGTCGGTGAAGCCGCCCTGATCATTACCGTAGGAGTCATTGTTGGCCATGCGCTGGTCATCGCCCCAGCCGTTGTTGCTCTGGTCGTTGACCTGGGCCGGCTCTTCCTTGATGACTTCGACGATTTCTTCCGGCTGCTGGTTGTGATGGAACAGGCTGCTGATGCCTTGTGCCAGCATCACGCCACCCGCCACACCGGCCGCCGTTTTCAGGGCGCCGCCGAGGAAGCTGCTGCCGGCCGCCGGGGCCGCTTGTTGCTGGCCATAACCCGGTGGTGGCGCGCCGAAGTTCTGTTGTGGCGCCGGCGCACCGAAGTTCTGCTGAGGTGCCGGTTCACGCCAGCCGCCGGTGGAGGGCGGGGCGCTCTGGGCCGGTGCCGGGCGCGGGCTGCTGCCACCGAAGATGCTCGACAGGAAGCCACCACCGCTGGAGGCCGGCGGCGCGCTCTGGGCCTTGGCCGATTGCAGTTCGGCCTGCAATTGCTTGACCTGTTGAGTCAGTTGTTTGTTCTGTTCGTCGAGGCTCTTGAGGGCAGCCTCCTGCACCAGAATCGCCTGGGTCATGAAATAACCTGCGGCCGGCTGGCGCGTCAGGTGTTCCTTGATCCGCGCTTCAGCCAGTGCGTCGCGCGGGGCTGCCTCCGTTTCGGCCTGTTGCAGCCGGGAAAACAGTCCATCGATCAGGGTTTGTTCTTCGCTGTTCATGGCGACCTCGTAGATTGCCGGGGATAACGTTGCCCTCCTCCACGTCGGAGGAGGCGCACCTCTGTAATGGAGGCAGCAACAGAATGTTTCAATGACCTTTACCGAACGTTTACGTTTGCGCAGCGAAACGGATCATCGGTTAAAGTGGGCCACTGTTTTTGACCTGCGATACCGACTGATGAATGCCTTCGATGTGCTGCGCGACTCCCTGTATTTTTTCAAACGCAATCTTGGCCGGATCGTCCAGTTGTGCCTGCCGCTGGTGATTGTCGAAGCCGTGCTGCAACAGGTGGTCGACCATGCCAGCGACCCGGACGGTTACTCGGCCATCAGCGTGATCGTCGGCCTGCTGGTGTATCCGCTGTACACCGCCGCGCTGATTCTGTTTCTCGATGCCCGCACCCGCGGCGAATCCCCGCAAACCCGCGATCTATTGGCGATGGCCGCTCGCCTGTGGCCGCGCTTTGCCCTGCTGACTGCGCTGAACACGCTGTTGATCCTGCTCGGGCTGTCGCTGTATTTCCTGCCGGGGCTGTGGCTGATGGTCACTCTGGCCTTCGGTGAATATCTGCTGGTGCTTCGCGGTTACGGTCCGTTGCAGGCAATGAAGGAAAGCCTGCGCCTGAGCCGTGGGCATTTTCTGCGGATTCTGGTGTGCATCCTGTGTGTGATGGGGCCATTGTGGCTGCTCAAGGGCCTGACCCTGCAGGTCTATCCCGATCCGCAGAATCCGTTGATTGCGGTGCTGATCGACAGCGGTCACAGCTTCCTGCAACTGTTCACTAGCGTGGTGCTGTTCCGCCTGTTCATGCTGATTAGCGAATTGCCCGACAAACGTGACGGAATAGTCTGACTGCGCCGCGCTTGGGCTGATCGATGGGTCTCGGGTATGCTCGGGACCACTTCCGTATCGCTATAAGCCGAGCCATGACCCGTCTACTGCGCTACATCCTGTTGCCCGTACTGCTCGCCCTCGCCCTGATCGGCACGCTGATCTACAGCCTGACCTGGCGCCCCGACGCCCGGGAAACCCTGCCGGTCAGTTGCACCGGGCAACCACCGACGCTGGTCCCCGGCCAGGCCCTGAAAGTCATGACCTGGAACGTGCAATACCTAGCCGGCAAGCGCTACGTGTTCTGGAATGACCTGGCGCAAGGCGACGACGAAGCCCCGACCCCGGAAGACATGGCGTTCAGCCTCGATGAAGTGGCGCGGGTGATTCGCGACGAACAGCCCGACGTGGTGCTGTTGCAGGAACTGGATGACGGCGCCAAGGCCAGCGACTATCAGAACCAGCTCAAGCTGTTGCAGGAACGCCTGACCGACCTCTACCCGTGCAGCGCCCACGCCTTTGACTGGAAGGCCGATTTCGTCCCGGATCCGCACATCTTCGGCAGCGTCGGCCGGCAACTCGCGACCCTCAGCCGCTACCGCATCGAACACGCCGAGCGCCTGCAATTGCCGGTGCAGCCGGCGAACATCATCAGCCGTCAGTTCCAGCCGAAAAACGCCCTGCTCGCCACCACCCTTCCGCTCAGCGATGGCGGGCAACTGGTGGTGCTCAACACCCATCTGGATCGCGCCACCCAGCCGGACGACACCTTGCAGGCACAGGTGACAGCGGTGGCCAAGGTCCTCGACAAACACGAAAGCCACGGCACGCCGTGGCTGATCGGTGGTGACTTCAACCTGTTGCCGCTCGGCCAGTACCGGCGCCTGCCCACCGAGCAGCGCACGCCGTACTCCGCCGACAGTGCGCTGCATGTGCTGTGGGACAAGTACCCGATGATCCCGACCAACAACGAAGCCAGTGGCATCGACCGCGCCAAGTGGCTTACCCACTACCCCAACGATCCCGGCCTCAACGGCCCGGACCGCACGGTCGATTACCTGTTCTACAGCCCGAAGATCAAACGGGTCGAAGCCACGGTGCGGCAGGACGATACGTTGCGCATTTCCGATCATCTGCCGGTGATTGCGCGGTTCCTTCTGCCGCCCAACTGACCTCAGTGAGCTTCTTCGAGATCATCGTGCAACAGCCCGAAGATCTGCCGCTTCATGTCGATGAACGAGCGCTCCATCACCATGTCCAGCGTGCGTGGGCGCTCGATCGGCACGTCGAGAATCTGCTTGATCCGTCCCGGCCTGGCGCCCATCACATACACCCGGTCGCCGAGCAGGATCGCTTCGTCGATATCGTGGGTGACGAACAGCACGGTTTTCTTGCTGTTGCCCCACACCCGTAACAACAGCTGCTGCATTTGCAGGCGGGTCTGGCTGTCGAGGGCGCCGAAGGGTTCGTCCATCAGCAGGATCTGCGGGTCGTTGGCCAATGCCCGGGCAATCGCCACCCGCTGCATCATCCCACCGGACAACTGCTTGGCGTAGTTGTCGGCAAACCCGGACAGGCCGACTTCGTGGACATAGTGATCGACGATTTCCTTGCGCCGCGCCGCCGGCATGCCCCGACGCTTGAGGCCGAATTCAACGTTTTGCCGCACGGTCAGCCACGGAAACAGCGTGTAGCTCTGGAACACCATTCCGCGATCCGCGCCGGGGCCCTGCACTTGCTGGCCACCGACGTAGATTTCGCCGGAGGTCGGCTCGGCCAAGCCGGCGGTGAGGTACAGCAGGCTCGACTTGCCGCAGCCCGACGGCCCGACCAGCACCGCGAATTGCTGATCCGGCACTTCGAACGACACTTCTTCAAGCGCAGTGAATGTTCCGCCGCCGGGTTTGCTGTAACGCAGGCTGACCTTGTCCACCTGCAACCTTGGCGCGGCGTGTGCCGGTGCGGCGACCGGCTCGATGAAACGACGGTTGGCAGCGGTTACTGAGCCCATGCGGCAATCCTCAAACGCAAGAAGCGGAACAGTTGATCGGTGACCAGGCCGAGCAGGCCGATGATCGCGATGGCGAGAAAAATCACATCCACCTGAAAGCCGCGCATGGCCTTGAGGCTCAAGTAACCGAGGCCACTGGAAGCGGCGACCAGTTCGGCGACCACCAGATACGTCCAGGCCCAGCCCATGGTCACCCGCAAGGTGTCGAGTACGCCGGGCAACGACGCCGGGGCGATCACATGCAGCACCGCGTCACGCCGGTTGGAGCCGAGGGTGTAAGAGGCGTTGATCAAGTCCTTGGAAATGCCTTTGGAAACGTCGGCGATCATCACCAGTTGCTGGAAGAACACGCCGAAAATGATCACCGAGACACGTTGCTCCAGACCGATACCGATCCACAGGATGAACAGCGGCACGAACGAGGTCACCGGCAGGTAGCGGATGAAATTCACCAGCGGTTCGAGGAACGCCTGGACGATGCGGAAGCTGCCCATCAGCAAGCCCAGCGGCACCGCCACCAGCGACGACACAATGAAACCGACCATCACCACTTCGACACTGGCCCAGACATGCTGGCCGAGGGTGCCGTCGCGGCTCAGGCGCACGGCGGCTTCGACCACCGCGCCGGGCGTGGGCAGGAACATCCCCGGCACGATGCCGCCGTAGGACAACCCGGCCCACAGGCCGACCAGCAACACCCAGGCCAGACCGCTGGCGCTCCACACTACCGGCACCGGCAATCCGGTCTTCGGCGTGATGCAGCGGCTCAGCCATGAATTGCGCTTGAACATGACCAGTCTCCTAGAGCGGGCTGACGAAACGGTTATCCACCAGATCGTCGTTGCTGACGTTGTAGGGCTTGCCCTGCAATTCGCTGGCGGTTTCGTTGGCCAGTTTGATCAGCGGTGCGCTGTCACCCGGCTTGCCCGGCGAGCCAAGGAGTTTTTCGCTCATGGCCTGATCGTAGAAGCGCACGCCTTGCGCGGCGGCGGCCAGTTCCTTCGGATCGGACAGGTAACCGCCGACGCCCTTGGCCATGATTTCGTAGGCTTGCTGTGGATGGTCCTTGGTGAACTGCACGGCTTTGTAGAGGCCGGCGACCAGCGCCTTGACGTCCTCCGGCTGCTTCTCGATCACTGTGCAGTTGAGCGCGACCACATCGACGATCACCCCCGGCGTACTGCTGCTGTCGATCAACACCTTGCCCTGCTGCTTGTCGCGCACCATCGACAGATGCGGCTCCCAGGTTACGGCAGCCGGCACGCGACCGGCGATGAACGCGGTGGCGGCATCGTCGGCGGTCATGTTCTGCACGGTGATGTCGCTCATGCTCATGCCGTTCTTTTTCAGCAGGTACGACAGCCAGAACTGCGAGGTCGACCCTTCGTTGACGGCCACGGCCTGGCCCTTGAGTTCCTGCAGGCTCTTCACGTTTTTGCCGACCAGCACGCCGTCGCCGCCATGGCTGTCATCCAGCGCGGCCACGGCCTTGAAGCAGAACTGCGGGCGGTACTTGAGCACTTCGTCGATGGTCGACGCCGAGCCGGACAATTGCCCGGACGCCTGGGCGGCCATGTACATCGACGCTTCTTCGACCACCGGCAATTCGACGGTCAGGCCGTTTTCCTTGAAGTAGCCCAGATCCTGAGCCAGATACAGGGTGCCGTAACCGACCCACGTGGTGTGGCCGATCGACAAGGTGCCGGCCTGGGCGGCGGTGACGGAAAGGGCGGAAATCGCCAGAGGACATGCAAGACGGGTAAACAAGGACTTGTTCATGGAGCACTCCCAACGCTGTTGATTTAGTTGTCATGGGCAGTACGGCCAACCGTGGTGTCGCGATTGCACGCTGCGGTCTCTGCTGGACTCTGGCGGGCAATGCCTTGGCTGGCGAAATCGATGTTGACCCAGGCTTGGCGTCAGGAAAACGAGGAAATAGTTAGACGCGAACGATGAAAAAACTGGGTAGTGCGCACCGCGAAAGGGCGCGTCGGGCGGGGGTGCACGGAGGGGGTGCAAGACAGCAAAAACAGTGGTGAATCGACTGACGCAATCGCGAGCAGGCTCGCTCCCACGGGGACGGTATCGCTCACAAATTTTGTGTACGACGCTGGTCCACTGTGGGAGCGAGCCTGCTCGCGAAGGGGCCCTTGAGCCTTACGAATATCTCAGAGCCGGCCGTACTCCTGCGCCGTACGATCCAGCGCTTTCAACGTCTTGCCCACCAGCTCGTCAATCTCTTCACGACTGGCAATCAGCGCCGGCGCCATGATCATCCGCCCCAGCGTCGAGCGAATGATCACCCCCTCTTCAAAACCGATCGTGCGGCAGCGCCAGGCGATGTCGTTTTCATTGGCAAAGCGCTTGCGCGTAGCCTTGTCCTCGGCCAGTTGCAGCGCCGCGACCATGCCCGTGCCCTGGATATCGCCCACCAGCGGATGATTGCCGAACACCTCGCGCAGGCACTGTTGCAGGTACGGGCCGATGTCATCCTTGACCCGCGTCACCACGCCTTCATCGCGCAATGCCTTGAGGTTGGCAATCGCCACCGCTGCCGCCACCGGGTGCCCGGAATAGGTCAGGCCGTGGGCGAACACACCGCCCTGCTCCACTAGCACGTCGGCCATTTTCTTCGACAGGATCAGGCCGCCCATCGGGATATAACCGGAGGTCAGGCCCTTGGCGATGGACAGGGTGTCCGGCTCGAAACCGAAGTATTCGTGGGCGAACCATTCGCCGGTACGACCGAAGCCGCCGATCACTTCATCGGCACACAACAGCACGTCGTACTTGCGGCAGATACGCTGGATTTCCGGCCAGTAGCTTTCCGGCGGGAAGATCATTCCGCCCGCGCCCTGGAACGGTTCGGCGATGAATCCGGCGACCTTGTCCGCGCCCAGTTCGAGGATCTTCGCTTCCAGTTGCTGCGCCGCCCGCAGACCGAATTCAGCCGGGTTCAGATTGCCTTCGTGGGCGAAGAAGTACGGCTCGTCGATGTGCGCGATGTCGGGAATCATCCCGCCCATTTCGTGCATGAATTTCATGCCGCCGAGGGCCGTCGCCGCCAGAGTCGAACCGTGATAACCGTTCCAGCGGCCGATCATGATTTTCTTCTCGGGCTTGCCCAGCACCTGCCAGTAACGGCGCACGGTACGGATCAGCACCTCGTTGGCCTCGGAGCCGGAGTTGGTGTAGATCGCGTGGCTGTAGTGCCCCGGCAGCAGGCTGAACAGCAGCTCGGAAAGCTCAATCACCTGCGGGTGAGTGGTGTGGAAAAACATGTTGTAGTACGGCAACTGCTCCAGTTGCCGGCTCGCGGCGGCGTTCAGATCCTTGCGCCCGTAGCCGAGGTTGGTGCACCACAGCCCGGACATGCCGTCGAGGTAGCGCCGACCGTCGTTGTCCCACAGGTGCAGGCGGTCACCGCGCACCATCACCCGTGGGCCTTCGTCGTTGAGGGCCTTCTGGTCGACGAACGCATGAATGTGGTGCGCTGCATCGGCGGCCTGGTAGTCGCGGGTTTCACGTGAGGTGGTCATCGCCGGATCTCCTTTCTTGTTGTGAGCGGCTGTCATGAGCGCAGTTGAAACCAGGTGGTTTTCAACTGGGTGTATTTGTCGAACGAGTGCAGCGACAGATCGCGGCCGAAACCGGATTGCTTGCCGCCGCCGAACGGCACGGTCACGTCCAGCGCATCGACGCTGTTGACCGACACCGTACCGGCTCGCAATTGCCGCGCCACCCGGTGCGCGCGGTGCAGATCATCGGTCCACAGCGAGGCCGCCAGACCGTAGACGCTGTCGTTGGCCAGTTGCAAGGCGTGGGCCTCGTCATCGAACGGAATCACCGCCAGCACCGGGCCGAACACTTCTTCACGAAACAGGCTCATGTGCGGCTGCACGTCGGTGAAAATCGTGGGCTGAATGAAGTTGCCCGAACCGTTGAAACTCAGTTGCCGACCCCCGCAGACGCGGGTCGCGCCTTCACGCTCGGCCTGGTTGATGAAGCGCAGAATGCTTTCGGCCTGACGGGTGTCGACAATCGCCCCGGCCGCACTCGCCGGGTCCAGCGGATCGCCCGGCTGCCAGCGTTCGGCCTGAGTCTTCAGCCGCTCGACGAACTCGTCATGAATCGAGCGCTCCACCAGCAATCGCGAGTTGGCCGAGCAGACTTCGCCCTGATTGAAGAAGATCCCGAACGCGGCTTTCTGCGCCGCCAGATCCAGATCCTGGCAGTCGGCGAACACCAGATTGGCGCTCTTGCCGCCGCACTCCAGCCACACCTGCTTGAGGTTCGACTGCGCGGAGTACTGCATGAAATATTTGCCGACCTGCGTCGAGCCGGTGAACACCAGACAATCGACATCCGGGTGCAGGCCCAAGGCTTTACCGGTTTGTTCGCCGAGCCCCGGCAGCACGTTCAGCACACCGGCCGGCAACCCGGCTTCCAGCGCCAGCTCAGCCAAACGCAACGCGGAGAACGGCGATTGTTCGGCGGGTTTGAGAATCACCGAATTGCCCGCCGCCAGCGCCGGCGCGAGTTTCCACGCGGCCATGTCCAGCGGAAAATTCCAAGGCACCACCGCAGCGACCACGCCCAGCGCTTCGCGGGTGATGGTCGCCAGGACGTTCGAGGCGCTCGGCGCGACCTGATCGTAGAGTTTGTCGAGGCTTTCGGCGTACCAGCGGAACACCCCGGCGGCGCCCGGCACGTCGATGTTGTAAGCGTCCATCACCGGTTTGCCCATGTTCAGCGAATCGAGCAGCGCCAGTTCTTCGCGATTGGCCAGGATCAGATCCGCCAGCCGCAGCAGCACTTGCTTGCGCTCGGTCGGTGAACGCCCGGCCCAGGTGCCGGCCTCGAACACCTGCCGCGCATTTTTCACCGCCGCATCGACGTCTTCTTCACCGCACGCAGCGACGTTTGCCAGCAACTGGTCGGTGGCCGGGTTGATCGCGGCAAAGGTCTGCCCCGACTGCGCCGCACGCAGTTTGCCGTCGATCACGGCCTGGTACGGATAGCTCAATTCAGCGGCCTTGCGCTGCCAGTCTGCAAGCTCGAACACGGTGGTTGCTCCTTGGACTTTTATTCTTTTGAGAACAGTGCGCAGTGATAGTCGCTCAGGCCCGTGCGGGCTAAAACCAGTAAAAATGTCTTCGCAGACAATAAAAAAGGTAACCAGCCGATGGCCCCTTCGCGCGCGTATGGGGCTATTGTTCAGGGACAAAAAAACCGCCGACAGAACGGAGGCCGGCGGCTTACAAATTGCTTGGATGTGGAATCCGTTCGCTTTGAGGTTCACCGTGGCCGCTTACAACCTGCGTCAGTTGAAATACTTCATCACCACCGTCGAATGCGGCAGCGTCGCCGAAGCGTCGCGCAAGCTGTACATCGCGCAACCGGCGATTTCCACGGCGATCAAGGGGCTGGAAGACAGCTTCGGCGTGCAACTGCTGATCCGTCATCACGCCCAGGGCGTGTCCCTGACACCCAGCGGTGCGCGGTTCTTCCGCAAAGCCCAGGAACTGCTGCGCATGGCCAAGGAGTTCGAACAGAACGCCCTCGCCGACAACGACGTGGTAGCCGGGCAGATCGATATCGGCTGTTTCGAAACGGTCGCACCGCTGTACCTGCCGCAGCTGATTGCCGGGTTCTCGGCGCTGTATCCGGGGGTGAAGATCCGCATCCGCGACGGCGAACAACAGGAACTGGTGCAAGGCCTGACCTCAGGCACCTTCGATCTTGCAATCCTGTACAAGCACGACCTCGACGCCACCATCGAAACCGAACCGCTGATGCCGGCCCAACGACCTTACGCCCTGCTGCCGGCGGATCACCGCTTCGCCCAGCTCAAGCAGGTTTCGCTTCGAGACTTGTGCCTGGAACCGATGATCCTGCTCGACGTACAACCGAGCCGCACCTACTTCGTCAGCCTGTTCGAAGAACTCGGCCTGTCGCCACGCATCGAGTTCAGCTCGCCGTCGATCGAAATGGTGCGCGGCATGGTCGGCCAGGGTTTCGGCTTCTCGATCCTGGTCACCCGCCCGCATTCGGAATGCACCTACGACGGCAAGAAAGTCGTGTGCGTGGACATCGTCGAAGACGTCACCGGCTCAGGCCTGGTGGCCGCGTGGCTCAAACGCGGGCAACTGACCAAACCGGCGCAGTTGTTTGCCGATTATTGTCGGGAGCAGCTGACCGCGAAGGCCAGTCGATGAAAATCAAAAGATCGCAGGCTGCGATCTTTTGATGCCCAGATTTATAAATCTCAGGCTTTCGCCGGAAAGCCGATGCCAATCCCCAAAAAACCTATTGATCGTTTTCCGTGCCGAGTTGAGGGTCAATTTCAACGAAGTTCCGACGCAAGTAACCTTCCATGGCTATGTCTTCAATCGCCCACTCACCATGCCCAAGGTTGCCGACCAGGTCGCGGCGTTGCAGGCGCTTCAAGGCAGTCTGAACCGTCGCCGCGCTGGGCACGTGGCCACCGGGCATCTCGCTGCCAATCCACTCGCGTCCTTCGGTAGAAAAAATGGGAAGGCCCCTCACCAGCCCGATAAGTACGGTGAAATCCAGAGGAGCCATCTCCAGAATCAGGTTCTCGAAGTTGCCTTCGTCCGTCATGGTGCTCCAGGCTCGATGGTCTGCATCTCGCACGCTGAGCCCCTCAGTCAGACACAGCAGAAATACATCGCGAATGTACTTGGGCATGTATCCCCGGGCAGCAAAACGCTCGAAAGCGGCGTTTACCTCCCACTCCCTTCCGGTGATTTCCTGAAACCGCTGACCCAGATGCTGGACAAATTCCAGGCCAAGATTAGGAAACTGGATCTCGTGGCTGAACTGATAGAACGGTGCTTTGGTACGACGAAACATTCGATGCAGGCCATCCTGGGAGGACCCTGTAAACACTGCAAAGACTTCACCGTGCGCATGCTGCAGTAGCGAACGGAGCGTAGCAGTCAAGTCTTCGAATTCCTTCCGGCTCGCCAGATGCTGGACCTCGTCGATGATCAGCAGCGCCTTGCCGTTACCGAGTATCCGGAAGCGCTCGAAGAGCTCGATCAGGTTCAGTCCGCCTTCCTTCGCCAGCTCGGCCTTCACTGTTACGCCGTCGGTACTGGCGCCGGCCTCCACCGACTGAACCAGAGAACCCGGTCGCATGAGCTTCAGCCAGTTGCGTCGCAAAAAACCTGCACCGTGGATGGCCTCATACAACGCACCCGCGATCACCCGCTCAGGATGCGCCTTGTCAAACCACAGGTCTGCTGTTGCAACAATAAAGCCGTGCTCCTTGGCAATCGGGATCAGGTCGTTGATCAGAAAGGTGGTTTTTCCCTTGCGCCGAGGCGCGAATATCGTCGCGGCGTTTTGCAGGCGTGACTCGAAAGTGACCAGGATTCCCTCAGCCAGATGGGTGCGAGGGAAGAGTAGCGAGTCCTTGGTTTCCGGAGTCATTATGAGCCTTTATGTCAAAATACATAATTTATGAATATGAAAATAATTACGCATAATTGAAAAAGATGGAAGCCTTACCTGAATGCCTTCTGTCACGTACCGCGCGGTTTGGCTCGTGCGGTAGCTTCAGCCACCAACGGATCATCCGGCCAATAATGCTTCGGATACCGCCCCTTCAGATCCTTCTTCACTTCGGCATAGGTGCTGCGCCAGAAGTTGGCCAGATCCTGCGTCACCTGCACCGGGCGCCGCGCTGGCGACAGCAGGTGCAGCTTGACCACTTGCCGGCCGCCGGCGATGCGTGGTGTGTCGGCGAGGCCGAACAGCTCCTGCAAGCGCACGGCGAGAATCGGTGGTTGCTCGCTGTAGTCGAGGCGAATCGACGAACCTGACGGCACGCTCAGGTGATGCGGTGCCTGTTCGTCGAGCTGTTGCGGCAGTGGCCATGGCAGCAGATTGCGCACGATGCTCGACAGGTCGAGGTTGGCAAAGTGGCTGAGGCGCGAGACTTTGCCCAAGTACGGCATCAGCCAGTCTTCGAGGGTTTTCAGCAGCGTGGAGTCGCTGACATCCGGCCATTGGCTGTCGCCCTTGGCGTTTAGATCGAGCTGGCGCAGTAACGCGACTCGCGCCTGCCACTGGCGCAGCTCCGGAGTCCACGGCAGTAGCTCCAGACCTTTGCGCCGCACCAGATTGACCAGCGCCTGACTGCGGGCGTTTTCGTCGAGACCGGTCAGTGGTTCGCGGCTGAGGATCAGTTCGCCGACTTTGCGTTGACGCTCGGCGCGCAGCACGCCTTCGCGTTCGTCCCAGTCCAGTTGATCGACGTTGTGCACCTGTTCGGCCAGCACTGAGTCGAACAGCGCCGGATCGAAATCTGCCGCCAGATAAATCCGCTCTTCCCGCTGGCCTTGGCGGCTGCCGAGGTCGGCGATGACGATCCACGGTTCCTTCATCAGGCTGTCGGCTTCGGCGAACAGCGCCGCACGGCCGTTGGCCAGTCGATATTCGGCACCACCGGCACGCCGCTGCTGGGCGACGCGATCCGGGTAGGCCAGCGCCAGCAGAGCGCCGAGCCAGCGCGGGTGATCCGGGTCTGCGACCGGTTCGCTCGCCTTGCCGCGCAGGTAGCCGCGATATTGCCGCGCCAGTTGCCGGGCGCGCTGCACGCCGCCCTGGGCACCGCGCGCCGCGCGTTCTTCGCCGGACAGCAGCACCAGACGGCTGTGCAGATCCGCCCCGGCGCCGCGCAAAATATCGCGCTCACCGAGCAACGCGGCGACGTCGCACGCCATGCTCGCCAGCCCCAGCGCCTGACCGCGCAACAGCAAATGAGCGATGCGCGGATGGGCCGGCAATTCGGCCATGGCTTGACCGTGGCGATTGAGGGTTTCACCGTCCAGCGCACCGAGGCGCTGCAACAGATCCTGAGCCTGTGCATAAGCGGCTACCGGCGGCACATCCAGCCAGATCAGATCACTCGGCGCCACGCCCCAGCGTCCGAGCTGCAAGGCCAACCCGGCGAGATCAGCCGAGAGAATTTCCGCACTGCCATAAGCCGCGAGTTGTTCGTGCTGATCCTGCGACCAAAGGCGATAACACACGCCCGGTTCCAGACGCCCTGCCCGGCCCGCTCGCTGGGTGGCACTGGCTTTGGAGATACGTTGAGTGTCGAGGCGAGTCATGCCGCTGCCCGGGTCGAAACGCGGCACACGCGCCAGCCCGGCGTCGATTACCACGCGCACACCGTTGATGGTCAGGCTGGTCTCGGCGATGTTGGTGGCCAGCACCACTTTGCGCTGGCCGGCCGGAGCCGGGTCGATGGCGGCGCGTTGGGCATTCAGGTCGAGTTCGCCGTGCAGCGGGCAGAGCAAGACATCGCTGCGCTCGCCGATGGCGTCCGCCAATTGCTGATGGACACGCCGGATTTCCGCCTGCCCCGGCAGAAACACCAACAGGCTGCCGGTTTCATCGTGCAGCGCTTCGAGCACCGTTTGCGTGACGCGTTGATCGATGTATTCGCCGGGCTGGAATGGCCGGCCCCAGCGCATCGTCACCGGGAACATCCGGCCCTCGCTGCGCAGGATCGGTGCGTCGTCGAGCAAGCCGGCCAGACGTTCGCCTTCAAGGGTGGCGGACATCAGCAGAATCTTCAGCGGTTGTTCAGCTCGAAACAGCTCGCGACCGTTCAGACTGAGGGCCAGCGCCAGATCGGCGTCGAGACTGCGTTCGTGAAATTCGTCGAAGATCAGCAGACCCACGCCGTCCAGCGCCGGGTCGTCCTGCAGACGCCGGGTGAGGATGCCTTCGGTGACCACTTCGATGCGGGTATTGGGACCGACCTTGCTGTCGAGGCGAATGCGATAACCGACGGTTTCACCGACCTTCTCGCCCAACTCGCTGGCAAGCCGTTCCGCTGCTGCACGCGCAGCCAGCCGACGCGGTTCAAGCATGAGAATGGTCTGCCCGTTCAGCCACGCTTCATTGAGCAGGGCCAAGGGCACGCGGGTGGTTTTACCGGCGCCGGGCGGTGCTTCGAGCACGGCTTCGTGGCGTGTCGCGAGGGCTTCACGCAGGGCGGGTAAAACGTCATCGATCGGCAAAGAAATCATGCTGGCTCCCAAACAGAGCGGCGAGTATAACGGCGAACTGCTGAGCGTTCGTCAGGGTCTTAACTTCACACGATGACGCTTCGTTAACAGATGACTCAGGAGATTCCCATGCGCTTACCTTTTCGCCTGATCGGCGGTGTACTGGTTGCCACCCTGCTCACTCAGATCACTGCGTGCGGTTCGATTTTCTATCCCGACCGGCGCGGCCAGATCGACGGCAAGATCGACCCGGCGATTGCCGTACTCGATGCCGTGGGCCTGCTGTTCTACATCGTGCCCGGCCTGATCGCGTTTGCCGTGGACTTCGCCACCGGCGCGATCTACTTCGAACCGGGCCACACGGCGCAGGTCGATCCGGCCAAACTCAAGCAAGCCATCGGCCCGGACGGCCAGGTCGATAACTTGAAGTTGCAGGCTATTCTCGAAACGGAGCTGGGCCGCAACCTGCCTCTGGATGACCCGCGCCTGATCCAGCACAAAGGCAGCACCCAGCAACTGGCGATGTTCGGCCTGCAACCTGCCGCATAAGGAATCCATGCACCCATGACCTCCAGCCCCGAACACGCCCGCCTGCTGCGGCTGGCGACCCGCGCCTCGGTGGCGGTGGCCTGTACGCTGATCATCGCCAAAGCCATCGCCTGGTGGCTGAGCGGTTCGGTGAGTATGCTCGCCGGCCTCACCGACTCGGCCCTAGATGGCGTCACTTCGTTGCTCAATCTGCTGGCGGTGCATTACGCGCTGCGCCCGGCGGATGACGATCATCGTTATGGCCACGGCAAGGCCGAATCCCTGGCGGGCATGGCGCAGGCGCTGTTCATTGGTGGCAGTGCGGTGCTGATCGCGTTTCAGGCTTATGAGCGTATGAACAATCCTGAACCGCTCGGCGCGCCTTGGCTGAGCATCGGGGTGATCGTGTTTTCCCTGTTGCTGACGGCGGCGCTGTTGATGCTGCAGCATCGGGTGATCAAGCAGACCGGCTCCAACGCGGTGCGGGCGGATTCGCTGCATTACCGTTCGGACCTGTTGTTAAACGGCAGCATTCTGATTGCGCTGGTATTGGCCGGATTGGGTTTCGATCAGCTGGATGCGTGGTTTGGTCTGGGGATCGCGGCGTACATTCTGTGGAGCGCAATCCAGATCGCCCGGGAAAGTTTTTCGGTGCTGATGGATGAAGAGCTGCCGACGGATGTCAGTCAGCACATGCTCGAACTGGCGTGCGGCGTGCCGGGCGTGTTGGGCGCGCATGATTTGCGCACGCGGATTTCCGGCAATCACTGGTTCGTGCAATTGCACCTGGAATTGCCGGGGGAGCTGACGCTGTCAGTCGCTCACGGCATCAGCGATCAGGCGGCGGATGCGATTCACAAAGCCTACCCACGGGCCGAAGTGCTGGTGCACGCCGACCCGCAGGAAGTGGTCAAAGCCGCTCGGGCTCAATAGTTGACCTGATAACCGCGACTGCTCAGGCAATTGCCCTGGGCCTGGCGGTAGGCCTGCACCACTTCGGGCGCCGGTTGATAAGTCGCGGTGCGCGGATTGAAGCCGCTTTGCTGCACCGCGTACTGATAGCACTCGTAGCCGTCGCGCTGAACCTGCTCCGGTGACTGACCGTTGGCCGGATACGCTTCCACGTCATAACCATTGCCGGTCGGCTGCGGTGGCTGCTGCGCCGGCGGCTCGACCACCACGTAATCCTGGGTCGCTTCCTGATACGCGTAGTACGAGCCAGCAGCGAGGAACAGCAACGAACCGCCGATCCACACTTCCCGAGCGTAATCCGGCAGGTACTGGATGCGGATCCCGCGCGGCGGCTGAACCACGATGTAGCGCGGGCCTTGCGGGCGATACCAATAGCCGCCGGAGTAGAAATAGTCCTGGCCGCGATATGGCACGCGGTAATCCCGATCCGGGAAACGGTCGATCACATGGCCCGGCCGGTATTGCGGGCCAGGGCCCCAGCCGTTGCCATGCCCGTCGGGGCGACCCGGCCAGCGGTTGTCGTTGGGGCGGTTGCCGGTCTGCCAGTTCTGGTGATAGCCATTCTGCGGGCGCTCGTCGCGGTAGTAACCCTGACGCGGTTCCTGGGTCTGGCGCACGGTGTCGGGGCGCGGCTGGATCGGCAAGTCATTGGCCGGCAGTTGCGGCGGCGGTGGCGGCTGGCGCACCGGGTTGGGGTTGTAGGCCGGACGCGGCTGGTTCTGGTTCTGCCACTGGCCATTGTTCTGCTGGCCGCGGTTCTGCTGCCCGTTGTGCTCGAACTGGCGGCTGTTGTCGCCACGAATGATGTCGTTGTTCTGCCGCTGCGGATTGTCTTGGCCACGCTGCTGATTGCCACCGCCATGGCCCTGATTGTTGCCCTGGTGCTCCGGCCCGCGTCCGCCGCCGTCGGGGCCGCGATTCTGCGGCTCATCCGCCAGCGCTTGCGCACCGACACTCACACACAGCAAACCAACACTGGCCAGACGCCAGATGCGCGACTTCATGAAATTCCTCACTGCGGACTAGAGCCTGAAATTAAGAGGGCGTGTAGCTAAGACCGGGGATGGGCACACCGGGTTCTGCTACAGGTTATCAGTCACGTCATTTATTTATTGAGCGAGATGGGTCAAATCGCGGGCAAGAAAAAAGGGAGACCCGTCGGCCTCCCTTCTAGAGAACTTCGTCCTGGCTCGACGCTTTTGACGTCGGCTCACCTCACGCCGTCTTCTGGACAGTGTGCAGCTCGGGGGCCGGCACAACCCCGGTGGGGGTGGCGGCCGCGGCAGGCCGGATTGGGCGGGCCGCGTGGACTGTGTTACCGAGCAGTGATTCTGGTGATAAGAATAGGCCCGGAGCCGCGACAGATGATTGCGAAGATTGCTCAAATAAACATCACTTGCGCAATTTTTAACCCTGGATAGATAATCCGCCGCAATAGTTAAGACAAAGGATCGTTTGATGAGCAAACTCGACCGTTACGACCTCAGTATTTTGGCGGAATTGCAGCGCGACGCCCGCATCTCCAACCAGGAACTGGCCGAGCGCATCGGTCTGTCGCCCTCCCCGTGCTCGCGCCGGGTCAAGCAGCTGGAGGACGATGGCTACATCTCCCGCCAGGTCGCCCTGCTCGATCGCAAGATGCTCGGCCTGAGCCTGACCGCCTACGTGCTGATCGGCATGGACCGGCACACGCCGGAGCGTTTCGAGAACTTCGAAGCGGCGATCCGTACCTTGCCGCAGGTGCTGGAGTGCAGCCTGGTGACCGGGGTTGATGCCGACTATCAGCTGAAAGTGGTGGTGCCGGACATGGATCACTATCAGAAGCTGCTGCTGGGGCATCTGACCCGGATCGAAGGCGTGACCAGCGTGCGTTCGAGCTTTGTGTTGAATCAGGTGCTCAACAGCACTGAATTGCCGCTGACTCATCTGCGCAGCTGAAATCGACGAATGACTGCGGCACACCGACGCAGGTCAATGCTGCGTCGTTCGCCGCTGGCGTATACTCCCGGCCGCCCTTTCAGCCGCGCAGCGCCGGAGATGCCCGATGGATCCAGCAGCATTTGAAGAGTGGATGATGACCGGTCTGGTCAGCATCCTGATCATTTTCATGGGTTTCATCGTCTGGGATCTGGCGAAGAAGTCCAAGGCCGGGCGCTTCGGCTCGTTCATTCTGTTCTTCGTGCTGGGCCTGGGCGTGGCCGCATTCATCATCAAGAGCGTGGTGATCGGCCTGATCGAATCCGGCGCCTTATAAGCGCGCCGGCACTTCTTTCCACTGGCCCTGATCGAGCCCTTCGATCGACCAGTCACCAATCCTGACCCGAACCAGCCGCAATGTCGGCAGCCCGACTGCCGCCGTCATCCGCCGCACCTGGCGGTTACGTCCTTCGCGAATCACCAGTTCCAGCCAGGTTGTCGGAATCGTTGCGCGAAAGCGTACCGGCGGATTGCGCGGCCACAGCTCCGGTTCATCCAGTTGCCGCGCTTCGGCGGGCAAGGTCATGCCGTCATTCAATTCGACGCCGTCACGCAGACGCTGCAACTGCTCGTCCGTCGGCACACCTTCGACCTGCACCCAATAGGTTTTCGCCAGTTTGTGCTTCGGGTCGGCGATCCGCGCCTGTAACTGACCGTCGTTGGTCAGCAGCAGCAAACCTTCGCTGTCGCGATCCAGCCGTCCGGCCGGATAAATGCCAGGAATGTCGATGTAATCCTTGAGCGTCGCCCGCCCTTCGCCGTCGCTGAACTGCGTCAGCACATCGAACGGTTTGTTGAACAGGATCAGCTTCGGCTCGGCGGGTGGTGCCTTGGCGACACGGCGCGGGGCTGAAGAAGCTGGCTTCGCGCCGGGGCGGCGGGAAGGTGGACGCGGTGGACGGGACATAAGAGAGAAGACATTTAGCGATCAGGGCAGACAATGCTAGTGCCCCGACCGCCAAATGACCACGACTAACCGTTAGCGGAACGGCGGCTCGTCGAAGCTGCGTAGTTTGCGCGAGTGCAGCGAGTTGAGTTCGGTGCGCAGCAGATCCACTGCTTCGATGCCGATCTTCAAGTGCTGGCTGACCGCACGCTCGTAGAAGGCGTTGGCCGAACCCGGCAGCTTGATTTCACTGTGCAGCGGCTTGTCCGACACACACAACAACGTGCCGTACGGCACCCGCAGGCGATAACCCTGAGCGGCGATGGTGCCGCTTTCCATGTCCACCGCCACGGCGCGGGACAGGTTGATCAGCGGTCGCTCCTGAGCCCAGCGCAGTTCCCAGTTACGGTCGTCGTAGGTCAGCACGGTGCCGGTGCGCAGGCGTTTTTTCAGCTCTTCACCTTTTTCCCCGGTGATGTTGGCCGCCGCTTGCTGCAACGCCAACTGCACTTCGGCCAGCGCCGGGATCGGAATGTTCGGCGGCACCACCCGGTCGAGAATCCCGTCGCGACGCATGTAAGCGTGAGCCAGCACGTAGTCGCCGATGGTCTGCGACTGACGCAGGCCGCCGCAGTGACCGATCATCAGCCAGCAATGCGGACGCAGCACGGCCAGGTGGTCGGTGATGTTCTTGGCGTTGGACGGGCCGACACCGATGTTCACCAGGGTCACACCGTGGCCATCACTGGCGATCAGGTGATAGGCCGGCATCTGGTAGCGGTGCCAGACCACACCGGCCGCAATCGCCGAGGCTTCGCCGTGATCCATACCTTTTTCGATGATCACGTTGCCAGGCAACACCATGCGTACGAAACGCGGGTCGCGGCGCAGTTGCTCCAGACCATGGACGATGAACTGGTCGACATAACGGTGGTAGTTGGTCAGCAGGATCCACGGCTGCACATGGCGCCAGTCGCTGCCGGTGTAATGCACCAGACGACGCAGCGAGAAATCGACGCGGGCTGCATCGAACAGCGCCAGCGGCAGCGGATCGGTGTTTTCCCAGTCGTAGAGACCGTCGGCGATGCCATCGGTGGCAGCGGACAGGTCAGTACTCGGGAACACTCGCGCCAGCACGGCGGCAGTGACGCCGGAGCCGGCCAGTTCATCGCCCTGCTCGACCACGTAGGGGTACGGAATGTTTTGCTCGCTGACCCCGACTTCGACGGTCACGGTGAAGTCATGCATCAGCGGCGTGAGCTGTTCCAGCAGGTATTTGCGAAACGCCGCCGGGTGGGTGACGGTCACGCTGTAGGTGCCCGGCAACTGCACCTTGGCGTAAGCGCGGGTGGTTTGCGGGACTTCGCCCTGGCAGTGGTAGGTCAGACGCAGTTCGGGATAACGGAACAGGGCACGTTGCTCGGCGTCGGGCTCGACGCGATCCTTGAGATAACGCTTGAGCGCCGAGTTCAGCGCCGTAGTGGCCCGCTCATGCAGCTCGGCGAGACGATCCACGGCCTGTTCGGCGGTTTGAACGACAATAAACGCTTCGGTCACGATCAGCTTCCTGTGTTCTGACTTGCAGAGCTTCATCTTGCCTGCATCGTGGCGTCACGGAAACAGTGGCGTTGTGGCTATTCATCAATCTGACAGGCATATGCGGTCCCTGTGGGAGCGGGCTTGCCCGCTCCCACAGGGATGCTTCAGAAACCTTGCGGCGTAGAGCGGGCGACGATGGCCTCAACATCCAGCCCGCGCGGCAACGCGCCGTAGGCCCGCCCGCCTCCGTTCAGACGACTGGCGATGAACGCATCACTGACCGCCGAATTCCCGGCCTCCAGCAGCAGCTTCGCTTGCAGTCCCAAGGCGATGTCTTCGGTCAGTTGCCGAGCTCGGTATTGAATGTCGCCGGTGTCCTTGAACTGCGCATGCAACTGCTGAATGTGCGCGGCCAGTCGCTTGTCGCCATGACCGTCGCCCAACTCGCTGAACAACACATCAAGCACACCCGGCTCTTTCGACAATGCCCGCAGCACGTCGAGGCATTGCACGTTGCCGGAGCCTTCCCACGTCGAGTTCACCGGCGCCTCGCGGTACAGCCGCGGCAGGATGCTCTCTTCGACATAACCAGCGCCGCCCATGCACTCGGCGGCTTCGTTGATCATCCCCGGCGCGCGTTTGCAGATCCAGTACTTGCCCACCGCCGTCACCAGTCGGGCGAACTGCGCTTCATGGCGATCGTCCAGATGATCCAGCGCCTTGCCCATGCGCAGGCTCAACGCCAGCGCGGCTTCGCTTTCCAGTGCCAGATCGGCCAGCACGTTCTGCATCAGCGGTTGTTCGCTGAGCAGTTTGCCGCCGACCTTGCGATGGGCACAGTGATGGCTGGCCTGGGTCAGCGCCTGACGCATCAGCGAGCTGGAGCCGACCATGCAGTCGAAACGGGTCATGGCCACCATCTCGATGATGGTCGGCACGCCGCGCCCTTCCTCACCGACCATCCACGCCAGCGCACCACGGAACTCCACTTCGCTGGAGGCGTTGGACTGGTTGCCGAGTTTGTTTTTCAGGCGCTGGATATAGAACTGATTGCGCGTGTCGTCCGGGCGATGGCGCGGCAGCAGAAAGCAACTCAAGCCCTTGTCGGTCTGCGCCAGCGTCAGGAACGCATCGCACATCGGCGCCGAACAGAACCACTTGTGCCCCACCAGTTCATAAGCCTGACCGGGCCCGCTGGCGCCGACCGGATAGGCCTTGGTGGTGTTGGCACGGACGTCGGTGCCGCCCTGTTTCTCGGTCATCGCCATGCCGATGGTGACGCCAGCCTTGTGGGCCATGCCGACATTGCGCGGGTCGTATTCGGTGGCCAGAATTTTCGGCAGCCACTGTTCGGCCAGATTCGGCTGCAAACGCATCGCGGGCACACTGGCGAAGGTCATGGTCAGCGGGCAACCGCTGCCGGCCTCGGCCTGGCTGTGCAGATAGCTCATGGAAGCGCGGGCAACATGGGCGCCGTCCTGTGGATGAGCCCATGGCAACGACGTCAGGCCATGTTCGATGGCCGTGCGCATCAGCTCGTGATACGCCGGATGAAACTCCACCAGATCGATGCGATGCCCGTAGCGGTCATGGCTGGCGAACACCGGTTTGTTTTGATTGGCGAGGAACCCGGCCTCCATCAGCGGCCCGCCGGCCAGCGCGCCGTAGGCGTCGATCCGCGACTCGGCCCAGCCGGCGCCAAACCGCCGCGACCACTCCTGCAACGGCAGGTCGATGCGGTACAGGTTGGTGCCGTCCAGCGACGGTGGCTGGTTGGTGACTTCGTGGGTTTCGGCGAACTGATGCAGGTTCATGACGGGGCTCCTTGATCGGCCAGAGCTTCAGTTAAGCACCGCCCCCGAACCGATCAAAGTGTCATATCGGCCTAAATGCCGGCGCTTTCACCCTATCAGCAACTCAACACCCGCCGCTGCATCGCAACCTGCAGATCCTCGAATTTCACCGGTTTGCTCAGGTAATCGATCGAACCACCCGACGCGCAGTGCTCTCGATCCGCCCCCAGCGCGATCATGAACACCGGCAGATGGGCGCATCCCGGCAGGTCACGAATCTGGCAACACAGCGATGCCCCGTCGAGCGGTGGCAGCTGGCAATCGATCAGCACGGCATCGAAGCGCTCGCGCTGCAAACAGTCGAGCGCCGCCGCGCCGTGGTCGGCGGTACGCACGCGGAAACCGAGCTTGAGCAACATGCCGCGCATCACCAATTGGTTGACGCTGTTGTCGTCCACCAGCAGCACGGTGCAATCCTGCGGCGCGCGCACGGTGTCGCGGCTGAACGCGGGCACGGCTTCAACTTCCGGCAACTCAAACTCGACATCCAGTTGAAAGCGGCTGCCACTCCCCGGTTCGGAGCGGTGTGTGAGCTTGCCACCGAGCAATTCCACCAATTGACGGCAGATCGCCAGACCGACACCCAGCCCGCCGTATTCGCGGGTCATCGAACCGTCGAGCTGGAAGAACCGTTGATACATCGTCGCCTCGCCCAGATCGGTAAAACCGATGCCGGTGTCGATCACCGCAAAGGACAGCGCCAAGCGATTGTCCGTCGACGGTTTGCCCGTCACCCGCAAGGCCAGACCGCCGACGCGGGTGAACTTGATCGCGTTGTCCAGCAGGCATTCCAGGCATTGCGCGAGTTTGGCGCTGTCGCCATGCAGGCGATCCGGCAAGGTCGGCAGTACGTCGACCTTGAAGTCCAGCGACTTGCTTGAGGCGTTGCCATCGAACTGAATCCGCAACGCCTCGACCACCCCGCGCAGGCTGAAACTGCCCGGCGTGGCCTTGAGCTTGCCGGCCTGCAATTCGGTCAGGGTCAGGATGCCGTTGACCATGCGCATCATGTCCCGGGCCGAACCGGCGGCGGTCTGCTGGTATTGCTCCAGTTCCGGATCGAGTTCGACGGTCTGCATCAACTCGAGCGAACCGATCACCCCGTTCATCGGCGTGCGCAGTTCGTGGGTCAGGGTCGCGAGGAATTCGTCCTTGAGCTTGTTGCTGTGGGCCAATTGCTGGTTCAGCACTTCAAGTTTTTGGCCGGCGTCGAACAGGGTCTGCGCCTGTTGTTCGCGCATCGCGTTGATGCGGTCGGCCAGCGCCAGAGACAGCAACGCCACTTCGATGGCTGAACCGATCTGGCTGGCGTACATGGTCAGGAACACGTTTGGCAGCAGGCCCAGCACCATCATGGTGTTGACGATGCCGCCGATCAGGAACGCCGACCAGGCAATGATGAAATAACGCGCCACCCGCAGGCCGCGCCACCAGGCCAGGATCCCGGCGGCGAAAATAACCACGGTAAAGGTCAGTGCCAGGGTCGTCGCCAGGCGCAGGGCCAGGCCATAACTGGTCATCAACGACAGGCCGATCACCACGGCGCCGAACGCGATCAGGGCCATCAGCAGGCGATCGAGCCAGCGGCTGTGGTTCTTCGTCTGCAGGAAACTACGGGCGAACTGGCTGCCGAACAGTCCCGCGCAACCAATGAAGAACGGCGTGGCGGCGTTGGCCCACCATGGGTTGTCCGGCCAGAAATACTCGACCGCCGCGCCATTGACCGACAGCTGATAAAGGCCGAACGAAGCGATATAGAAGATGTAATAGAGGTAACTGGTGTCGCGCACGCTGAGGTAGATGAACAGGTTGTAGACCAGCATCCCCAACAGCACGCCATAAATGATCCCCAGCACGTACAGGCGCACCGGCTGGTCTTCGAGGTACGCGGTGCTCGACCACAGCGTCACCGGCGCCTGGATCGAGCCTTCGCTGGACAACCGCAGGTAAACGGTTCGCTGTTGATCCGGCTTGAACGCCAGGTCGAACAGGTAATTGTTCTGGCGGATCTCGCGACTGGCGAACGGCAAGGCGTCCCCGGTCTGCCGCACCAGACGATAGTCGCCGGCGGCATCGGGCAGATACAGGTCGAGATGATCGAGCGGCGGATACGCCAGCTCCAGCAACCAGCTGCGCTGCGCCGACGGATTGGTCGGGCGGTAATGCAGGTCGATCTTCAGCCAGAACGCCGAACGCGAATAACCGGCATTGAGCGTGGCTTTGTCATGGGGTTTGAAGTTTCCGGCGGCGGCTTGCGCGCGGACGTCGGCAATGCTCGCCTGACCGCTCGGGTCTTCGAACACTTGCAGGGATCGACCCAGCGGGAGGCTCTGGGTGAACTCGTCGAACTCGACGGCGCTTGCCAGGAGGGGCAAGCAGAACAGCAACATCAACAAATAGCGCATTGAAGCCCCAGCGTGGCTTGGCCGGTTGTGTCAGGAAGCCCCCCATTCCCTTTGAGATGACGTAAAACCGGTATTACCTGTTATTGGTTTGGATCCACTCTAGCATAGCCGTTGATGGCCATTGAGCACCATGGAAATTTTTCCTACAAAGGCTCTAGAACGGGCGTTCCAGAGCAGAACGCCGGGCTAGAGCTGTTGGCTCGGTCAGATTGTGACAAGCGCTGTGGATCTCGCTACCCGTGTTATCGGCCGCGCACTGCGCCACAACACCCGAAAAACAGGTTTGGTGGTAAGCTCGCGCACCATGAATATCTACAGCTCACGCCCCGTTGTCCTCTGTCTCTCCGGCCACGACCCCAGTGGTGGCGCCGGCCTGCAGGCAGATATCGAAGCCCTGCTCGCTCAGGGTTGCCATGCGGCTCCGGCCGTCACCGCCCTGACCGTGCAAGACACGGTCAACGTCACTGACTTTCGCGTCCTCGACCGTGAGTGGGTACTGGCTCAGGCCAATGCCGTGCTCAACGACTCCGAAGTCGCGGCAGTGAAACTGGGCATGCTCGGTTCCCTGGAAATGGTCGACACCGTCGTCGAACTGCTCCAGGCGCACCCGCACCTGCCAGTGGTCTGCGACCCGGTGCTGCGCGCCGGCGGCGGTGGACGCCTGGGCAAGGACGAAGTCGGCTACGCCATGCGCGAACGCCTGCTGCCGCTGTCGATCATCGCCACCCCCAACCTTCCCGAAGCCCGGATCCTCGCCGAACTGCCAGAAGGCACCGCGGACGAGTGTGCTGAAAAACTGTTGCCGTACATCAAGAACCTGCTGATCACCGGCGGTCACGGCGACGAAACCGAAATCCACAACCGCCTGTACAGCCGCGACGGTCTGCGCGAAACCTTCAAGTGCCAGCGCCTGCCGGGCAGCTATCACGGTTCCGGCTGCACCCTGGCCAGCACCCTCGCCGGTCGCCTGGCACTGGGCGAAAACCTCGCCAGCGCGGTGCGTACCGCGCTGGATTACACCTGGCGCACCCTGCGCGATGCCGAACAGCTGGGCAAAGGCCAGTTCGTGCCGCGTCGCCTGCCGCTGGATTTCTGTTCCTGATGTTTCGAGCCTGAGGTCTGCGCGATGAAACTACGTGGCCTGTATGCCATCACCGACAGCCAGTTGCTGGCCGGCAAGTTTCTGTCCTACGTGGAGGCGGCGCTGGAAGGCGGCGTCACCCTGCTGCAATACCGCGACAAGAGCAGCGACGAAGCCCGTCGCCTGCGTGAGGCCGAAGCCCTGCGCGATCTGTGCGAACGCTACAAGACGCAACTGATCATCAACGATGACGCAGAACTGGCCGCACGACTGAACGTCGGCGTGCACCTTGGCCAGACCGACGGCCCGCTGTCGCCGACCCGCGCCCTGCTCGGTTCCAAGGCGATCATCGGCTCGACCTGCCACGCGCAGCTTGAACTGGCCGAACAGGCCGCCAAAGAAGGCGCGAGTTACGTCGCCTTCGGTCGCTTCTTCAATTCCAATACCAAACCCGGTGCA